>NZ_CP047897.1:1200000-1502500 GCF_009913235.1 Nibribacter ruber
TGACACAGTAGAATACGGCGAACCTATTAGAATCAAAGTTTCGATTCGCAATCAATCAAAAAAGCCTGTTTTACTTTTTAAGGACTTCACCTTCACCAGCAACCTGTATCCCAACCCGATTGAAATGGTGAATCAAGGAGCCTCTCTGCATTTCATAATAGAACCGATTCCTGATTTCAGCGCAACCTGGGTGGAAGGGCAAACAGTTATAACTGATAATAAATACAAGGAGCTTCTGCCTGGCAAGCATTATGATACAGAGTATAATTTAGGAAAGCACCTAAATGAGTTCATTTCAGATACTGACAAAGAAAAATGGACAGATAAGGCTTACAGAATAAAAGTTAAGTATTTGAATAGCAAAGGGCACAAATCAGTAAGAGGAGAATATGATTCTAATGAAATAGTGGTTTTTGTGAAAAAATAACAGGGCATAACAACGTGTAAAGGTCAGCATGGGCCGACGGCCTCGCCGTCCTTTACACAAGTACGTTAGGCTACAATTTAAATAATTGAAAAAGATAACAAGGATTGTCAGAACTAACTGGATTCACTTGGTCGGATTCTACATCACGACTTATTTAAGCATATTGATTTTTAAAATGTTAGGTGTCCCGCATTATGGTAGCGGGAGTTGGGGACAAGTACTTTTATTGAGCTTGGTATCAGTTCCATTTCTTTTCCTAACATATGGACTAATGATAATGGCAGGATTTTTTTCTGCCTTAGCACTATTGGATGTGTTTTGCTTTAGTTTTATCAAAAACAAGATTAAAACAATCCTTTTAATAGAGTGGATAATAATTGTTCCAATATTTATCTATTGGGCTTTTGAATATGAGTACTGGCTTTGGATTACATTAGCAATATCTTTCTTTGTCACACAACAATTAAGAGACAAAAAAATAAAAAAAATCGTAGCCTAACAACACCTAAACGTCAGCCTTCGGCCGACGGCCTCGCCCGTCGTTTAGCCCAACCGTTATGCCTCATTTTAAATTATATGAATTTATTTCCTGCGCGCGTTTACAAAATTGAATTACCAGAGGATTCTACAATAGCTTTAAATCAACTCCAACAAAATACAAAGCTTACCGACTTACTTGTTCTGGAGTCGACGGATAAGGCATTTATTGGGCAGGTAAAGGAAAATAGTTTTAAGGTAATCTCATCTGCAAAGTATGGAGCATTTTGTGTTCTAAGTGGTGACTTTGAAGGAAAAGTGGGTTCAATTGAAATAAGACTTCATCTTACATACAAAATACTGTCCTCAATTTTGATGTTGCTTCCAATTCTTTCCATTTTGTTGACACTTTTACGAAAAGAAGTAGAAAAACCTATTGAACTTATTCTTCCTGTATTATTAGTAATCTTGTTTGTGAGGTTTATTATCGTGGAATTAAATTTTAGATTAATTTCAAAAAAAGTATTGAATAGGCTAACTAAAATAATAAGAATAAGCGCAATAAAAAACGTGGCATAACAAGGTGCATAAGCCATGCTACGGCCGAGGGCCTAGCACGCCTCATGCACTAGCCGTTGGTAGCCATTTAAATAAATCCAGCAATGACAAAAAAGAAGGAAAACAAACTGAAATGTCTTTGCTGTGATGCTACAGTTTACCAAAGCGATTTAAGAAGGACACTTGGAAGAGAGGTTTGGATTTGGGGAGTCACAAGAAAGTTGGAGTTTGCCGACCTTGTACACGGACAGTACCAATTTGCCTGTGATAGCTGCCTTGAATCTGGAAGAGCAATAATCGGGACACCCCAAAGGCAATTGTACTGTGACTTCGACCCATACCTAGCGTTCTTCGACCTAAACAAGACTTGTGAGAACTGCGCCAAAGACTATGTTTTCACAAAAGAGGAGCAACAATCATGGTATGAAAAGCTAAGGTTCTGGGTTCAGTCAAAGCCAAAGTACTGCGCTGACTGTCGGAGAAAAAAAAGGCAAAGAAAGAGAATGAACAAAGAGCTTTCCGACATTCTTTCCAAAAAAGAGAATTTAGGGATAGAGGACATGGAAAGGCTCTCTGAGATATACAAAGAGATAAACAGGCCAGACAAATCACAGTATTATCAGAACCTGATTGAAAAGTATAAAAGAAAAACGGCTACCAACACTGCATAAACACCATGTTACGGCCGACGGCCTTGTACGCTGTTTATACTAAACGTTAGGGGTAATATTAAAAAGGATATTGATTGTTTAATCATTTAAAAAATAATGCAAAAGGTTGTTAACTTTATTTGTATAGTAATTTCGCTTCCACTTACTTTTTTCATTTATTCAAGTGTTGGCGGAAGTGGAGATTCTTTTCCATTTATACCAGTCTTATTCTTAGGATTTTTAGTGATTCTTTTGGTTAACTGGTTTTTCAATTTAAATAAACCGATTGAGCAGATACTTTCATTTACTTTGAAAAGCTTCTTGATAACCATAATAGCTAACTTTATATTTTTCTTCCTTGTTATTGCTTTATTCCTTTCCAGTATAAGTGCAGGCTGGTGGAACAGATAAAAGACATTTTGAGAATTAATATTTAGACGCTTTTAGATATTAACTTAAAGAACTAAAAGTACTATCCCTAACATCGTATAACCGCCAGCTTCGGCCAACGGCCTCCGCCGCCGTTTATACTAGTCCGTTGTGAGGCATTTAAAAAATGAAGAAAAAATCAAAAGAAATAAACGAACAAATTGAATTTGGCTTAGATTCGATTGACCCTGAAGCAAAGGTTGAGATAAAGTTGAAAGACTTCATGCTCATCTACAAAACAATGGAAGAATTTAATAGATTTTTTCATCAAAGAATGCATTATTCTACGATTAAGGACATTGAAACTTATATGGGCAATAGGGATGCTGGAGCTTATTCAGTCATCCACAACCTTTATTACAATGTTCTGGAAAAGTATATACCAATAGAAATTTCAGAAAACTATGGTGAGGAAAACGACCCCTTTCAGAACCCTCGGTTTCCTTATTACTATAACATAAAAAGAAAATAAAGAAAAATGCCCCACAACAAGGTGTAAACGCCAGCCTTGGCCGAAGGCCTCCGCCGCCGTTTACACAAGTACGTTGTATGGTATTAAAAATTAAATCCTTAAACTTTTTATGCAATCTAAATCGGCTTATACCATCCTATTATTTCTTATGATATCTAATCTGGCCTTTGGCCAAGAGGAAAATCTACTAGGTAATAACAAATTCAAAGATGAGAAAGTTAATAAAGCCTTTTTAACAGCAATATTAAGTGAACATCCTTGGACTTTAATTCAAATCGACACTACTTACTTTGATGCTGAGGGTAGTTCAACCAAAGTCTCAAAAAAGCATTTGTTAAGAATTAAGTCAGATGAGACCGTGAAATCTACTGACAATTTGTTTAACAGATTTATATATAATGAAGAGACTAGAGATATTTTATTTTACAATAATAATAATAATAATGAAGAATATTTCGTGCTTTCATTGACTAAAATAAAAGGAGTTTATTTGATGATAATACGTAAGCGTAAAATAAATCCTGAAGACCCGATTACTGTTAGCTATGCATTAAAGCAAATGAGAAATTAACGGTATTTAGCTACATTTCTAAAAATTTAGTTTCATAATTAGAGACAAGTGAAGTAAAACAACACCATACAACACTGTAAAAACGGCAGCATCGGCCGACGGCCTAACACATTTTTTACACGAGGCCGCTAGACAACCTCATCACAACTTACTCCCCATTTTTCAATTTAAAAATAAAATAGTTACATTCCCTCTATGAAAAAGACATGGGGAATTCTTTTGCTTTTGGCATTTACGCTGGTGCCGCAACTAAACTATGCCCAGACGGGGCCTTGGGCCAAATATGACCAGGAAATGAAGGATGGCGCTTTGTACCGTGAGGCCAGCGCCGGCAACCTGGAAGAGGTGAAAAGCATAGTGGCCGGGGGCGGAAACATTCATTATCTGGCGCCGCAGACCAAGTCCACCATCTTAATGGCCGCTGCCGGAAGCGGAAAGATTGAGGTAGTCCGTTACCTGCTTGACCTGGGCGCCGACCCAACCGCCAAAGACTGGTGGAATTATACGGCCCTGGACAAAGCCAAATTTGTAGGCGCCCAGGATATTGTAGCGCTGTTGCAAGAAAAGATAACGGGTAATCAAGCCACTTCCCCGTCGCCGCAGCCACAACCCAAAGACGACAAGAAAAACGGCAAGCAAGAAAACAAGCCTATTACCGTAACACCTAAGCCAAAACCCCAGCCGAAGCCGCTAACAAAACCAGTTCCGGCCTCTCCTACCAAATGGCCATCCTTCGGGTCTTACGCCGCTGGAGATTCTGTCTTGTATTGGGTACCTACTGGTTGGCGGCGCGCCGTTATTAAAGAAGTGGGCGTAAAAGATCCCACCGGTAGAATTTCTGTAGACTACTCACATAAGAAGTATCTGCTAGACCCAGACGCTTATGCTTTGGGCAATGACTGGTATGAATGGAGCGGCGTAGTGAAAACCAAGCGCCAGCCTTTCTGGACCAACTGGTTTATAGGCATCTGGAACATTGGCGAAGTACAAGCCCATACCAATGAGGTAAAAAACGGCAAAGAAACCGACACTTATTCTTACATGAAGGCCACTGAGAAACTACAGGTGTTTGCCAACAACACCTACAAGTGGCAACTCATGGATGGCAAAGTGATTACCGGCAAATGGAAGGCCCTTCCCAATGAACCAGGCATTGTGCTGCTCAAAGCCTACCGTGGGTTTGACTGGTCCTTGCGCAACTCAACGGGGGTGCATGACTGGTCCATCAGAAAATTAGACATGATCAACCTGAAGCCCAATGCCCAAGTCCTGTCTATTAACGGCCATCGTAAAACCACCGAGTAGCTCAAAGGTTCCTCCTCCTTCTTTAGAAAGCACTTCCTGCTATAACAGCTGTAACAAGCGTTACGCAGGCACTGGCTACGTACACTGCAACCTGCTTAAGTAATGTCGTTTTTGGGCTGTTTTCAGGAAATCAGCCTAAAAACGACTTCTTTTTAAGAATAGCCTCTTTGTGGTTTTGTCAACTGAGCGTTGCTTGGCAAAGGCAGGAATTTACAAACAGGTAGAATTTTAAACCTCTATCTTGCTTACCAAAAAAGGAAAAACCCTTTTTCATCTTCCATAAACACAAGGTACATCTCCTGCACCCGCACGGTCCAACCCTATACCCACTATGAAAGCCACTCTATTGCTTTTTCTGTTTTACGCTTTATTCTCCTATAAAGTAGACGCCCAGACCAAGGGCATTCATGAAGAAAACTACCTCACCTTGGGGGGCATTGAGCAGTGGGTGACCATTCACGGCGAAGACAAGACCAAGCCCATTGTTTTGTTTCTTCACGGCGGGCCAGGCAGCACCATGAGCCAGTATGATGATGCCATGTATGGCTCCTGGAAAAATGACTTCGTGCTGGTGTACTGGGACCAGCGCGGGGCTGGCAGAACCTTTGGCAAGAATGCTCCAGATTCTGTCACCGAAGATTACTGGATGGAAAACCCCTTGACCCTGGAGCAAATGACTAAAGACGGCATTGAACTTTCTGAGTACCTGATTAAGCACCTGGGTCAAAAGAAAACCATGCTGGTGGGCACCTCCTGGGGTTCCATTCTGGGCGCAAAGATGGCCTTGACCAGACCTGATTTGTATGCCGCCTACGTAGGGCACTCCCAGGTGGTGAATCATGCCGAAGGATTCAAGAACGCGTTTCAAAAGGTATCCATCCTGGCGCAGCAAGCAAACGATCAGGAGGCGCTCACGCAATTGCAGGCCTTGGGTCTCCCGCCGTATGAAGACGCCAGAAAAGCAGGACAGCTCATGCGCATCATCAAGAAGTATGAGAAGCTGCAGGCCGTGCCCGCGCCATCCACCTGGTGGAAAGTGAGGCAAGAATATGACAATGAAAAAGACGCCCAAGACCGGTACAACGGCGATGATTATTCCTTCCTCTATTCTGCCGGCCACAAGAAGATGGGCATAAAGTCTATGATGGCTGGTGTAGATTTTATGAAAGATGGTTTGATCTTTCAGGTGCCGGTTACCTTCATTCAGGGCGAAGTGGACATTCTAACCGCTCCAGAACTTACCAGGGCGTACTATGAGAAAGTGAAAGCGCCAAAGAAGGATTTTGTACTAGTGCCCGGCGCGGCCCACGGTCATAACCAGGCCGTAATAGATGCCCAATATGTGGCCGTTAAGAAGTTACTCAAGGTAAGGTAACCTGCAGTTTTAGTACTAAACTGCCTTTTGAAATTCTTTTCAGAGAAGCCGTTTTTTGCCTGTTTCAAGGAAAACAGGCAAAAAACGGCTTTATAGTTTCAGCTAAAAACCCAATGCTGCTTTGCACGTTTGAACAATGAACAGGATGTTTAACCCTGCAGGACCTATTGTCTTTCCAACTTCTCCAGAGCAAGCGTCTTGGCTTGTTTAGCAAGAGCAAAATTAAGGAAAGCGGCACTACTCCATGTGCGTATTCAGCACGCGCCCGTCTGCCCATTCATCAACCTACCAAACGCCAAGCAAAGCCACTCTCCTTTACTAGGCTAGCATGCCTTATCAAAAGTACTCCTGTTAAGCCGCTCAGTCATTTTGGTGACTTAGAAAAGATGGGATAAGGCCAGGTTTTCTTATAGGCGAGGCCTCTACATGACAAGAACCAAAAATTAGCCAAACATCCATCATGGAGGCAGTGCAGTACAAGGGAAATGACAAATTGCTGTTTGGGATTATCCTAGGCGTTCTGGCCTTCTGGTTGTTTGCCCAAACCACCCTCAACATCAACGTGGACATGGCCAAAGACCTTCAAATGGAGACGGCCACCATGAACATTGCCGTTTCCATCACCTCCTTGTTCTCTGGCATCTTCATAGTGGTCATGGGGGGCCTGGCCGACCGGGTGGGCAGGATGAAGATCATCAAAATTGGGTTTGTCTTTAGCATCAAAGGTTCTTTGCTGGTAGGCATCACGCCCGCGGGAACGTTGGCGGCCCCGGTTCTCATTGCCGGTCGCATTCTGCAGGGCTTGTCTGGGGCCTGCATCATGCCAGCCAGCTTGGCCCTCTTGAAAGTCTACTGGGACGGGGCTGCCCGACAGCGGGCCATCAGTCTCTGGTCCATGGGTTCCTGGGGCGGCTCTGGGTTTTGTGCCCTTTTTGGAGGGTTAATGGCCCAGAACGTAGGATGGCGGTATATCTTTTTCGGCTCCATCGTCATCTCTTTGTTAGGAATGTGGATGATCAAAGGCACCCCAGAAAGCAAGGCACCTACCACAGGAGAGCAGAAGAAACAGGACGTGGCCGGCATTCTCACGTTCATGGTGGTAATGATAGCCCTGCAGGTTTTAGTGAGCCAGGGCAGCAACCTTGGCTGGACCAGTGCGGCCTCCCTCCTGTTGTTGGCCGCAGCTATTGGGTTTGGCATCGCCTTTTTCCGGATTGAAAAGGGCAAGGACAATGCTTTCATTGATTTCAGGCTTTTCAAAAATTCTACCTATACCGGGGCCACCATCTCCAACTTTCTGCTCAATGGCGTAGCTGGCATGCTAATCGTTTCTCTGATGCTGCTCCAGGTGGGCGGAGGTCTTTCGGCGCAGACGGCCGGACTCCTTACCTTAGGCTACGCCATTGCCATTGTGGCGTTTATCAGGACGGGGGAAAAACTGTTGCAACGCTTTGGGCCGCGTAAACCCATGATCTGGGGCTGTATCATTGTGGGAATTTCCATTGCGCTGCTGTTGCCCACCAACGTCATGACGGGCACTTATAAAATCCTGGCCATCATTTCCTATACCTTGTTTGGCATTGGCCTGGCTTTCTACGCCACGCCTTCTACAGACGCCGCCCTTTCCAATCTTCCTGAGGCCCAGACGGGAGCCGGCTCCGGCATTTACAAAATGGCCTCCTCTTTGGGCGCTGCTTTTGGGGTGGCCATTTCTGCCGGCATCTTCGTAGGGATTAGCGCCATTGATACGCCCGGCAGCATCCTTGACAACGTCATTACTTTTGCCGGGCGGCAAGACAACCTAGCTTACCGCCAGGGCGCGATTTATGCGCTGCTCTTCAACCTGTTCATGGTCTTGGTGGCCATCATCTCCATCCTGAAGACCATACCTGCCAAGAAAGAAACAACCCTGCAGACGTCATTGAATACCCAGGCCCTTGAAACGCCGCCCACAACTTAAACTACCAAAGCATGAAAACGAACATTTTGGAAGGCACCAAAGCCATTCATCAGGACATGAAAGAGTGGATGGATCATATGCACCAATTCCCAGAACTGGCTATGCAGGAAACCGAAACCGCCAAATTCATTGCAGAGAAAGTGAAGTCTTTTGGCTTTGAGGTAGCCCAGGGGATAGGAAAGACTGGCATAGTGGCTTCCATGACCCTAGGCGATAACAAAAAATCCATTGGCCTGCGGGCCGATTTTGACGCCCTGCCCATTCAGGAAGACAACCAGCTGGCGTACAAGAGCAAGGTAGAAGGCAGGGCGCACCTCTGTGGCCATGATGGCCATACCACCATGCTCCTGGGAGCGGCTAAATATTTATCTCAGGCCAAAAACTTCAACGGTACGGTGCGCCTCATCTTCCAGCCCGCCGAGGAAACCATGCAGGGCGGCCCGGCCATGATCCAGGACGGCTTGTTTGAAAAGTTTCCGGTAGATGCGGTGTATGGCATGCACAACATGCCGGGGTTGGAAATGGGTAAACTCTATTTTAGAGAAGGAGAAACCATGGCCGCCGTAGACAACTGGGAGATTGAACTGACCGGTAAGGGAAGCCACGGCTCCATGCCCGAGCTGGGCATAGACCCCGTGGTGTGCGGGGCGTCATTGGTCATGGCGCTGCAAACCATTGTCTCGCGTAACGTATCGCCGTGGCAGAATTCTGTGGTGACGGTGGGTGCTTTCCTTTCTGGCAATGCCGGCAACGCGGTGCCCCAGAACGCTATCCTACGCTTAAGCATCAGAAACATGGATCCGCAGCTGCGGGAAAAGGTGCTGGATAGAATCAGGACCATGACCAAGGCCCAGGCTGAGGCTTTCAATTGCCAG
This sequence comes from Nibribacter ruber, assembly GCF_009913235.1. Lineage (NCBI taxonomy): Bacteria > Pseudomonadati > Bacteroidota > Cytophagia > Cytophagales > Hymenobacteraceae > Nibribacter > Nibribacter ruber. The sequence goes on from NZ_CP047897.1 coordinate 1,209,100, forward strand.
TATGAGATACGGGAAGGCATACCGGGAGCGGTTTTGGTGAACACCCCAGAAAATACGCAATGGGCCGCCGGGGTTGCCCGAGACGTCTTCGGACAGGAAAAAGTGGAAGATACTCTCCATCCTTATATGGGGAGTGAAGACTTCGCCTTTATGCTGCAGAAAAAGCAGGGCACCTACTGTATGCTGGGCAACGGCGATACCCCCATGGTGCACCATCCGCAATACATTTTCAACCAGGAGATCTTGCCTATTGGGGCAGCCTATTGGGTGGGGTTAACAGAAGCGTATTTACAATAGCGAAGGCCCAAGGCTCTCAGCTTCACGTTTTAATTCGTACTAAAAGCCCGTGCCGGTACGCTCATTTACCAAATCCTCACCATTGCCAGGCATATAGTGGAGTTGGCTTTCCATGACTCTTTGAAAAAGCGCAGATACATGGCTTTAGACCGTGCACCTGCGCTATGTTTTGCTTCTATGTTGCCGCAAATGCGCTGGAGTAAAAATACCTCTTGCAGAGATTCCATATCCTTGCTAGTAAACCAACTCCCACCCTTCCTAGACTAAACCTAAACAGAGTTTTCCAGGAGTTGCAGACTTCAGCAAAGTATGCATAGTGGCTGGCTTTTTTCAGTGCCTAAGAAAAGATACTAATTAGTCGAGATGGTCCTTCCTTAAGGAAAAGAAAGTTTTGAAATTGGCTGTTCTGGGCAAGGCCAGAATTTGCTTGTGGTTTGCTTTTTCTCAGGCAAGAAGTATATATTTGAACGGCGAAATTCCCCTTTTGCCCAGCTTACAAGTATGTTTATTCTCCCGCAGGATCAGCACCAGTCAGTTTCAAAACAATGCTTCCACTCCTAATCACCTAACTGCCCTTTATGAAAAAAAAATTACTGATTCCGTTACTATTCTTTGGTAGCGTTGCTGCTTCCTTTGCCCAGACCACTCCTGACTCAACGTCAGTAGCCCGAGACTACAAACCCGTCCGCTTTCTTTTAGGAGCCGCCGTTGAGTTTGGCGGCGATAAAGTTGCCGAAACCTATTTTACCAACGGCGAAACCCAGTCTACCAGAGCCGGCCAAGGGGTGTCCATTCATGCCGGCGGACAGTTTGAATTGCCCAACCTGGACAAGTTCCTGCTGCGGGCCACCGTGGGCTTCAAGTACGTGACCACCCAGGCAGACAATGCCCATATTCGGTTAAGCCGCATTCCTTTGCATTTGACCGCCAACTACATGGCCACCGAGAAAATAAGAATTGGCGCAGGCCTGGCCTCGCACCAGAGCATTACGTTCAAGACAGACGGCCTGAGCGAGGACTTTGAATTTAAGGGAGCCAACGGCGCCATCTTTGAGATAGCCTACAGTTTCATAGGCCTTTCTTACACCCTCATGGACTATAAAGACCAGTTTAACAATTCCTATTCTGCCAACAGCATAGGCCTTACTTTCTCTGGCGTTTTTCCTAAGCGATAATCGGCTCTCCGCTTTATTGAAAGTTCCGTTCCATTTCAACTCGGCAAAACTCCGTTTTTGGGCTCTTTCCTGGAAAAGAACCCAAAAACGGAGTTTCTTTTTTAGGCAAGGCAAGCTAACATGCACCAGTAATACCAAACCAATAGACATCGACTATCGTAATTTATTTATTGTTTATCAATATTTATTTATTACTTTGGTTAAAATATTAAAGGTATATGCCATGTCTGACACAAACAATTACCTCTTCATCGGCCTTAAAATTGTGGCCTGGATCATCTTTGTTGGTTTGTGTATAGAGGCCGGTGGCTTGTTGGTTAATTTCATAGTCAGTCTTTTTCGCCCTGAGTTTGTCCAGAATCTGTACAATACGCTAGATTTAAGTGACATGTACCACCATAACAAGTGGGGGTATTTTTCTATGTATAGTTTCATACTTGTAATTGCTATCCTGAAAGCGTACATGTTCTATGTGGTGGTGGCCCTGGTCACCAAACTTGACTTAACCAAACCCTTCAACAGTGTGGTGGCGGGCCAGATCAGGCAAATCAGTTACTACACCTTCTCCATTGGATTGATAAGTTATGTGGGAAGGGAGGCTGCCCAGCACTTGCAAAGCCGGGGGTATGCCACAGACAGCCTGCAACCCTACTGGGCAGACAGCCAGGCGTTTATCTTAATGGCCGCCGTCCTGTACATCATTGCCACCATCTTCCGGAAGGGCCTGGAACTTCAGACAGAAAACGACCTAACCGTGTAACCATGCCCATAGTTGTAAACTTAGACGTGATGATGGCCAAGCGCAAAATGTCATTGAACGAGCTTTCTCAAAAAGTAGACTTAACCCTCTCCAACCTTTCCATTTTAAAGACCGGCAAAGCGAAAGCCGTGCGGTTCACTACCCTGGAGGCCATTTGCAAAGCCTTAGACTGCCAACCCGGCGACATTCTGGAATATGTGAATGAATCATAGCCAAGGCCCTTCTTATTTAACTAATCATGAAGCCGTTTTTTGGCTGTTTTCCTGAAAACAGCCAAAAAACGGCTTTACTCATAAATAGGAAACTCTACAGCCCGGTCCCACTAAATAATAAGGTTTTGCTATATTTACATTTTGCTAGCCAATAATATAGTAATCAAGTCTTTCCGAAAGTAAGCCTGCGCTTTTCAGACCTGATTAAATGGATGATTTGTATCTAATTTGTCACCCGTATGAGACACTTCTATAGCTTTCTCCTATGCATTTTATTCTTCTCCTGCAGTAAACCGCCAATTGTCAGCCAGGCACCTACTCTTCAGGATGGCGAGCGGCTCATCACACTTAACGGCGTCAAGCACTGGGTAAAGGTAGAAGGCAGCAAGCACGGCACCATACCGCTGGTAATCGTGCACGGCGGGCCGGGCGGAAACCACTATGTCTTTGAAAGAACAGCCGGTCCAGAACTTGAGAAATTTGCCACGGTGGTCTACTATGAGCAAAGAGGATCGGGCCGAAGCCAGGCGCCCACCAACCCCGACGACTACGCCCTGCCAACCCTTATCCAAGACCTAAAAGCCCTACAAGATTCATTGGCCGCACCTAAAATCACACTTCTAGGCTACTCCTTCGGGGCAGAGTTGTCTTTGCGTTATGCCGTGGCCTACCCAGAAAAGGTAGACCAATTGATTCTCTCATCGCCCGCTGAATTGTCGCCGGCCAACATGCTGGTGCAAATCCAAGGCTTTTATTCCATTGGAGACGCCGCCTTTAGAACGGCCATTGAAAACGTATTGAAAGACACCACCACGCTTACCCAGAAATACAATAAGGTATGGGGCCTGGCCAACGGAGCTACTGTAGATAAGTTTCTGTTTGTAGATGCTGCCAAGGCCCAACTCAACCGCCAACTTTGGCAGCAAAGCAAGCTTAACAACACCGGTCTCCTGGCCAAAGTCTACCTCAAAAACAACAAGGCAGACTTGTTGGAACTAGCCAAAGGACTGCGTACGCCTACCTTGCTCATTAGTGGTTTGCATGATAAAAACGGCGGCCTACACACCGCGCTCGGCTTAAAAAGCATCCTACCCAATAGCACGCATAAAATTTATGAGCAAAGCGCCCACTTCCCAGACATAGAAGAGCCCGCCAGGTTCGCCCAGGAAGTCAAGTCATTTTTGCGCAACCGCTAATCATGGGGCCGTTTTTGGCGTGTTTTACAGGAAACAGCCCAAAAACGGCCTTTCTTTGCTTAACGTAGGCGCATTGCTACCACTGCTTCTCCTGATCAAAATAGAATTACTATATTTGCTTTGCACCTGTTTCAGGTCTATTTGCGTAGCTAGAACCTAACCTTCACAGAGCCTATGATAACGATTGACCAATACAACTTCCAGGGCAAGCGCGCACTGGTGCGTGTAGATTTCAATGTACCCCTGAACAGCAATTTTGAAATCACAGATGACACCCGCATCAAAGCGGCCGTGCCCACCATCAAAAAGATTTTAAATGACGGGGGTTCGGTTATCTTGATGTCGCATTTGGGCAGACCCAAAGGTGGCCCCGAGGAGAAGTATTCTCTAAAGCACCTGATTCAGCCGCTGGAAGACATTTTTCAAACCCAGGTCATGTTCTCCCGTGACAGCATTGGCGCTGAGGCCGTAGAAATGGCCAACGCCCTGCAACCCGGCGAGATTCTGTTGTTGGAGAACCTGCGCTTCCACAAAGAAGAAGAATCGGGTAATCAAATCTTCGCTGAGAAGCTGAGCCTGCTAGGCGATGTGTACGTGAACGACGCCTTCGGGACGGCCCACCGCGCCCACGCTTCTACCTCCATTGTAGCTGATTATTTCCCGCATGACAAGGTGTGTGGTTCTGTGATGCAGGCCGAACTGGAAAACGCCCAGAAAGTACTAAGCTACGCCGACAGACCCTATACCGCCATCATGGGCGGCGCCAAAATCTCTGACAAAATCCTGGTGATAGAACAGTTACTGGACCGCGTAGACAACCTGATCATTGGCGGCGGCATGAGCTACACCTTTGCCAAAGCACAGGGCGGCCACATTGGCAACTCGCTGCTAGAGGCAGACAAAATGGACCTGACACTGGAGCTGATGAAAAAAGCTGAAGAAAAAGGCGTAAAAGTCTACCTGCCCACGGATTCTATCATCGCAGACGCCTTCAACAACGACGCCAACACAGACGTGGTGGCCAGCCACGCCATTCCGGACGGTTGGATGGGTCTGGACATTGGACCAGAAAGCCAGGCCGAGTTTGCCGAAGTAATCAAAAACTCCAAAACAATTCTCTGGAACGGCCCCATGGGCGTATTTGAGATGCCCAACTTCGCCAACGGCACCAAAGCCATTGCCGAGGCCGTGGTAGAAGCCACCAAAAACGGCGCCTACTCGCTCATCGGGGGCGGTGATTCTGCCGCAGCGGTCGCGCAAATGGGCCATACGCATGATGTATCCTATGTCTCTACCGGCGGCGGTGCCCTCTTAGAGTACATGGAAGGCAAGCAACTACCCGGCGTCCTGGCACTGCAACTAGAAGAGACTCCTTTGACCTAAGCCATTCGCTTTGAACAAACCAGCAACGGCGGCCCTCCCATAGAGCCGCCGTTGTCGTTTTTGGCCTGTTTTCTGGGAAATAGGCGAAAATCGCTGATTGTTAATTGTTAGTTGTTGATTGTTAGTTGTTGATTGTTAGTTGTTGATCGTTAGTCGATTCATAAGCAAGAATGGCTTACCCTCCACTCCCTACAAAGAGGGACGATATACGTGATATTTATACCGAAAAGTCGCGACCCGTCCTGAAACGATTTGCCCTCTTCTGCTAAATATACCTACTGATGGAAACACCCCCTTCGCCCCCTAAAGGGGGAATCCGCACTTGGCGAAGGATGATGCACAGGTTCCCCACCGGAAGAGGTTTGAGGCTGATGCCCCAGGGCAGTCTCAGACTGCCCGCCACGGTGGGTCCAAGTTATAAACTTGAACCAGACGCGGGAAAGCAGATGATTACAGCCGTGCCTCAGCACGCATGACTCTGCATCGACAGCCAAGGCCATTGCCTGAAACCAGCTAAACCAACCAACAAGCCTAAGCAGAATGGGACCCAAACCAGTCCTGGTTCTGAGCGCCTCTGGTGTTTGTGCGCCGCGCCAGCGGCGGCAGGGACGAAGTCCCACAAACAACAGCAGCGCGAAGGGCCGGGACGGGGCCCCGCGGCCGTGAGCGCTTACCGGAAGAAATAAAACAAGGCAGTGAGTGCGCACCGGAACAGACGGCACTGCCAAGGGAAAGGCCAACGAGAATGCACCAACCAAAAAGAGAAGGTCACGAAAGAAACATCCACACCAAAGAAAGACTTGCGAACGGATTCCTACGTCAACCGCTTCAAATTCCCCTCTGGGGTATACTGCACCAATTGATTCTCCAGCATCTCCTGCAACAAATCTCCCAGCAACTCCTGCTCAGAAGAACTAAAATGCGTGGCGATGGACTTGGGATGCAGGGGCATTTCTTTCAAGTGACTGAGCACCTTCGCCTCCAGGTGTAATTTATTCTCCTGCAGACGGGCCTTCTTTTTCTGCGCCAGACAATAATCGCAAATACGGCAGTTCTCCTTGGTGATTTCCCCGAAGTACTGCAAAATCTGCTGCGTTCTGCACTGCTGGCTGTTCTCCATGAAAGCAATCACCGCTTTGGCTTTGGACAGGGCCTGCTCTCTGAACTGGTTCAGGCGCTTCTGGTCTAAAGGCATTCTGTTGGCGTCATGGCGCGGTGCCAAAAACTGCACCTGCGGACCGTCATGCTGTGCCTCATACACCAACACCTGACGCTGATGCAAGTGCTGCAACTGCTGCCGAACGGTTTTCTCAGGTAGCTCCAGGTGTTTGGCTAATCCGGCTTCTGAAATTTTCACAAAATCACGGTACAGTTCGCCGCCGTACAAGCGCAACAGGCCCTTGATGAGCGGCTCCAGGGTCTCGTTCATAATCTGGAACTCATAGAGCGCCGTGTGCTCCAGCAGAAAGTACACTTTGGAGGGACTGTAAAAGCCTTCATTCATCAAGACCAACCCCTCGGCCTCCAGCTGTTTGAGAGAATGATGCACCTCTACCGGCGACAACTGGTACGTTCGGCTGAACTGTGCTAGGTCAAAATCAAACGATTGAAAAGCGCCACTGCCAGTGGCCAGCTGGTAAAAATTGGCCAGAGCCTGGTACACGCGCTTGAGAGTTTCAATGGGCGGAAACGCTTCCTGGGTTTTCTTAAGCAGCAAAGACGTGTCCTCAGGCCCCAGCAGAACGGTGGCATAACTGTATTTGCCATCGCGGCCGGCCCGGCCAGCCTCCTGATAATAGGCTTCCAGGGAATCAGGGAGGTCTAGATGCACTACCAGGCGCACATCTGGCTTGTCAATCCCCATCCCGAAGGCGTTGGTAGCCACAATGACCCGCACTTGGTCCTGAATCCAGTTGGTTTGAGCGGCGGCGCGGGTTTGGTGCGGAAGTCCGGCATGATAAGCAGCTGCTTTAATGCCTTGGCGCAGGAGCCAATCGGCTAGTTCCTGGGTGCGGCGGCGGTTGCGGACGTACACAATGGCCGTGCCCTTCATCTTCTGCAGAATTTCACGCAGACGGGCTTCCTTGTCTTCCACGGATAGCACTGAATAAGACAAATTCTTGCGCGCGAAGCTCTGCTGAAAGACCTGTTCTTTTTTGAAGCCCAGTTTCTCCTGAATATCAGCCTTCACCACCTCGGTGGCCGAAGCAGTCAATGCCAGCACCGGCACCTGCGGTAGAATCACTCTGAGCTTTACAATCTCCAGGTACGGCGGCCGGAAATCATACCCCCACTGCGAGATACAATGCGCCTCATCCACGGCTAACAGGCATACCTTCATGCGTTTGGCCCGCTCCAGAAAGAGCTCGGTCTGCAGACGCTCCGGCGATACGTACAGGAACTTGACCGCGCCAAACACACAGTTGTCAAGAATCATGTCCATCTCGCGCTTGGGCATACCTGCATGAAGCGCCGCCGCCAAAATGCCACGTTTCCTGAGGTTCTCCACCTGGTCCTTCATGAGCGCAATGAGCGGCGACACCACCAAACACACGCCTTCCTGCGCCAAAGCCGGCACCTGAAAGCAAATAGACTTCCCGCCACCGGTCGGCAGAATGGCCAGTGTGTCTTGTCCCTCCAAGACTGAAGAAATAATATCCTCCTGCCCCGGCCTGAAGCTGTCATAGCCCCAGTATTGATTTAAAATGTGATGCAGGTCTTCCATTAGCCTATCAAAGCTACGACTTTGAATCTGGGAGGTCAAGCCCTTCTTTGTCGCCACTTTCAGGAAAAGATTTATGCGCTTCCGTTGGCTGTTCCTGAGCATTGCCGCTTCTTCCGGTGCCCTATGCCGTCTTGTTGCATTTTATCCGCTAAGCGCTCGCGGCCGCGGGGCCCCGTCTTCCCGCCTCGCGCTGTACCAGCTTGCCTCTTCTGCGTGGTAATTTTTCTGAATGTTTAACTAGTCTTGCTTTGTCGTGACCGCCGTCCTGCCAGAGGCGGCAACCTGCTTAGGCGACTCGACGGAAAGACTGGAACGGTGCGTGTAGCTTAGGCTTTTACCAAACGCAGATTCCCCCTTTAAGGGGGGCGAAGGGGGGGTTTACACCAGCAGAAAAAATCAATCAACAATTGACAATCAACAATACTTCCTCGTTTTTGGCTTGTTTTCACCAAAACAGGCTAAAAACAGAAAACCCGACCAAGGGCCGGGCTTTCAAATATCATGCATTCACTCTTGTAAAAACTTACGCAGCAGCAGATTGCTCGTGCTCACGGTCTTCAATTACCTTTTTCAACTTCTGGATAGATTGCTTGGCGCGTTCTTCGTCCAGTTTGTTGATGTTCAAGAGCATTTTGGTTTTCTCTTGGCGGGTAATCACCGGGTTGTTGAGCAAGCGGATAATCTCTTCCTTTTGCTTGGCGGTAGCGTATTTCACCGCGGGATCTTCAGCTTGAGCAGGCGCGGCAGCAGCTGGTGCAGGGGCGGCGGCTTCGGCTTCTACCGGCACGGCTTTCATGGTTTTGGCAGGCGCGGCCGGTCTGGCTTGCTCTACTTTGGCGTCCTGTACGTTGCCTTGGTAGTCCATCTCCTCGGCGGGGGTTGGCTCATAGCCGGCGGCTCTGATAATCCAGGCCAGAATGTTTCTATAAGCCTTACCAATGGCTCTGGTCTGGGCCATGGACGCTATGGCGTACTCCTGATAGTACTTACGGCCTTGCTCTTTGTTAGAGCAGATGGCAAAGCCCGCTCCTACCACTTGCTCGGTGCGCAGGTTCAACAGGTTTACTTTGGCCAGGTACTTAATCTCGGTGCTATCGGTCATGCTGGTTAACTCCTCCACTATAGGCAAAATGCCCAAGCGAGAACCCGCATACTGCCAGCCTTCCACGTTCACGTACTCTTTCCCTTGGATATTTTGATAAAGTCTGTTCTCTTTGATGAACTTCGCTAAATCAATCGCCAAGTGCATTGTTTCGTCAGAACGAGAGATGTCATAGCTCTCTATTTTGTTCTTCTTCACCACTTTCTCTTCGTTGGCAACCTGATTTACTTTTGTCTGCATTTTTCCTTTAGTTTCAGTTCAGAATAATAACAGACCCGGTTTGCTAAAAGTGCATTTTAACTTCACTTTTATTACAAATAATACCATTGATAATCAATCAGTTACACACAATTGCTAAATTATTTTTAGCAAATTACAAAATATTGATATTCAACTAGTTGCCTTTCAAATAATAAAAACGGGAAAGCTTTGAGTAACCTGTTATTAGGATAAAAAAAGCCCCGGCTCGTTTTTGGCCTGTTTCCTATAAAACAGGCCAAAAACGAGCCGGGGCTTTTCTCAAGAAGGTTTACCTATATTGTTTCTTCAGAGGCTTCCTCGGGCTGAAGCAGGAAGCCGTCCTTCATGGTTAGTTTTCTATCGGCCATGTCTGCCAAAACGGGGTTGTGGGTGACCAGCACGAAGGTCTGGCCCAAGTCTTCGCGAAGTTTAAAGAAGATGTGGTGCAATTCGTCAGCGTTCTTGGAGTCTAAGTTGCCAGAGGGTTCATCTGCAAAGATGAGTTTGGGTGAGTTGATGAGCGCGCGGGCTACGGCGGTGCGCTGCTGTTCGCCACCGCTCATCTCTGAGGGCTTATGGTCCAGCCGATGGCCCAGGCCCAGCATCTCCAGCAATTCTTTGGCCCGTTGTTCTACTTCCTTCTCTGGACGGTTGGCCAGGAAACCCGGCAGGCATACGTTTTCAAGGGCCGTGAATTCTGGCAAGAGGTTATGAAACTGAAAGATGAAGCCGATGTTCTGATTCCGGAAACGAGCGACCTCTTTATTACTCAAGCCCGAGATGCGCTGGCCTTGCAAGTAGACTTCGCCGGCGTCTGGTGAGTCTAAGGTACCCAGCAAGTGCAGCAGCGTACTTTTACCAGCACCCGAGGCGCCTACAATAGACACGATTTCGGCCTCACCAATAGTAAGGTCAATTCCTTTTAACACCGGCAGTTTGCCGTACGATTTAAACAGCCCGCGGGCTTCCAATAAAACTGGTTTCTGGTCGGTCATGCAGTACAAAACAACGCGGAAGGGATGGTATTTGCAAATGCCGCGCTTGTGTGCAGGTAACGGCAAAATGAGTCCTGAGTTCTGAGCCCTGCGTCCTGAGTCAAAAAATGCGCTTCGTTTTTGGCCTGTTTTCTGGAAAACAGGCCAAAAACGAAAGCAGGTTATTTATAAGTTAAGTCCTGTACTCCACCCCAGGTTCAGTACTTTTTCTTATTAACCCACCATTCTACTCTCCAATAAATTCCGAGAATCAAAATTGTTAAAAAGATAGGTCTAAGGTCAATATCAGACATTATTGAAGCATAGCCCGTCACCTTCTTTACTTCTTCTACCTCAATCTTATCTTGGGTGTGTGTTATATTGATGCCAGTAACATCAAGATAAGGTACCCATAAATGAACCTTGAAATTATTTCCAGCCCTAAGAGGACTCAGGACAATCAATTTGGAGCTTTTACCTTGAATAGTCTTTCCGTCAGTATCTTCATACTGATAGTATCCATTGTATTTTAAGTTAATGTTAATGTCTTTAACCTCATTCTTTCCAGTGTTCTCAATGTCAAGTAAACCATAGTTTAAATCGCTATACATACCAACCAGATTGACAGATTCAGGCACTACGTAGGGGGTGACCTCTAAAGTGGCTGAGACTTTAGTTGCAGGGTGAATAAATGAGTAGCAGTAAATAATAGTTTCTATAACTGATTTACCATTAACTAACAAAAACAATAGACACCCCAAGCCCAAAACCCACTTCCATCTTTTTTTGGGCACCCTCTTCCTAATCTCATTTAATAGTAGTTCTTCCATATAGTAAAGATATATGGTTTGGTATGTTCGGCTTCTAGTAATTCTTAAATAAGCACGGTATATACATTATATAAACCATAAATAATATTTATTGATACTGAGACAGATATTATGTTTTAGTAATATATTCACACAATAACCTTAAACCTCAATTCAAATGGAGAATATTACTGACAGTGACTTACAATTCTATGCCCTTGTTTGGGTGTTCCTATCCTTTGGAGTTGCAGCTTATGGGAACTCCATGAAGGTGGGCTTCTTCCCTACCCTGCTGGCAAGTATATTCCTGAGTCCTGTGGTTGGGTTAATCATTGCAGCCGTTAGCGGTAAGAAAGAAGCAGTCAAGACCTGTCCTAATTGTGGTTGGCAGGGTTTGCTACACCCTTCAATGGCTGGCTTCTGTCCTGCTTGTGGAAAGAACAAACACGGTAAGACAAAGGCAGATTACCAAACCAATGTAGTTAGTTCATAGGGATTATGCATTCAGCCTAAAAACGGCTCATATAACTTCTCACATCTCTGACCAAATCCCCTTCCCCAGACTCAAGACTCGCGACTTAGGACTCAGGACTAGCCGCACTGCGGCTTACGTTTTGAAGTGAGCCTTGAAAGTCTTACTTTCGTGCACCTAAAAACATCAACCTAACCTCATGAATATACACGAGTACCAGGCGAAAGACATTCTGAAACGCTACGGCGTTAGAATTCAAGAAGGCATCGTGGCGGAGACCCCTGAAGAGGCGGTAGCGGCTGCCAAGCGTTTAACCGAGGAAACCGGCACTGGCTGGCACGTCATCAAAGCCCAGATTCATGCGGGCGGTCGTGGCAAAGGCGGCGGGGTGAAACTTGCCAAAAACCTGGAGCAGGTGAAAGAAATTGCCGGCCAGATCTTGGGCATGCAGTTAGTAACGCACCAGACTGGTCCAGAAGGAAAGAAAGTGCACAAGGTATTGGTAGCCCAGGACGTTTACTATCCTGGTGACTCTGAGCCGAAAGAATATTACGTGTCTATCTTGTTAGACCGTGCCAAAGGTCAGAACGTGATCATGGCGTCTACTGAAGGCGGTATGGACATTGAAGAAGTGGCTGAGCACACGCCAGAGAAAATCTTCAAGGAGTGGATTGACCCAGCAGTTGGTCTTCGTCCATTCCAGGCCAATAAAATTGCATTTGCCTTTGGTTTGCAGGGCGAGGCGTTCAAAGAATTCACCAAGTTCTTGACCAGCCTGTATAATGCGTATTTGGATACGGATGCTTCTATGTTTGAGATCAACCCGGTGTTGAAGACCTCAGACAACAAGATTTTAGCGGTAGACGGTAAAGTAGACTTAGACGACAACGCATTGTTCCGTCACAAGGACCTTGCTGACCTTCGCGACATTCTGGAAGAAGATCCTTTGGAAGTAGAAGCAAGCAAAAGCAACCTGAACTATGTGAAGCTAGACGGTAACGTAGGCTGTATGGTAAACGGTGCTGGTCTGGCTATGGCTACCATGGACATCATCAAACTTTCTGGCGGTGAGCCGGCTAACTTCCTGGACGTAGGAGGTGGGGCCAACGCGCAGACCGTAGAGGCTGGTTTCCGTTTGATCTTGCAAGACCCTAACGTGAAGGCCATCTTGATCAACATCTTCGGTGGTATTGTTCGTTGCGACCGTGTAGCGAATGGTGTAGTAGAAGCGTACAAGAACATTGGCACTATCAACGTTCCCATCATTGTTCGTTTGCAAGGAACCAACGCTGAGGAAGGTGCTAGAATCATTGACGAGTCTGGCTTGAAAGTATACTCTGCCGTTCTTTTGAAGGACGCCGCTTTGAAAGTGAAAGAAGTATTGGCCAACGCCTAATTCTTTTCACAAACTATATAGAAAAGGCTTCCTGGCAACGGGAAGCCTTTTTTTTATGGCCACCAAGCAACCTTTCTCTATTCACAGACATCCTTCTAAAAAACACGACTATGAAAACCAAAAACCTTCTTACCCTCTGTCTGGCTACTCTGCTGAACGCAGGCACCGCTCTTACTTTATTCGCGCAAGACGCCGTGCCTCAGACCAAAGTCCTCACGTTTGACCGTACTCCGCAGCTAAATCCAACGTATCAGTACAGCACACCAGACAACGCCTACCTTACCAAGCTGCGTACCAGTTACAATTTAGACAAAGTAGTAGCCGGCAAGAAAACAGATTTTGACAAGGTGAAAGCTATTTGTGGCTGGGCCAGAAAACGCTGGGAACACAACGGCGACAATACGCCCCTCAAAAACGATCCTATTTCCATTCTGGAGGAAGCGGCCACCGGCAAACAGTTCAGATGCGTAGAATACGGCATTTTGGTGAGCGGGGCCCTGAATGCCATAGGCATACCCGCCAGAACGCTGGCGCTCAAGATGGAACACACAGACACCATTGCTTATGGCGCAGGACACGTGGCTGCCGAGGCTTACCTGCGCGATCTGAAGAAATGGGTGATGGTAGACGGGCAGTTTGATGTGATTCCCATGCTCCAAAATACGCCCTTGAACGCCGTGGAACTGCAACAGGCGCTCTCTGCCGGCGCGCCAGACCTGAAAGTGGTTTCCTTCTCGGGCACCAAAGCCGCCGACTACTTCTCCTGGATTGCTCCCTACCTCTTTTATTTTGACACCAAACTAGACAACCGCTATGACGTGGAGCGTGTGTTGGGCAGCATTATGTTAGTGCCCAAAGGCTATAAAAACCTGACGATCTTCCAGAAGGTGAATCCCATTAAAAACATGGTGTATACGCATTCCCTGGCAGACTTTTACCCAGAGATAAAGTAAACAAGTCCAGGATGTGGTGAGGTTCGTAAGTGTATTGGTACCAACCCACTACGGCATGAAAGCAATCATCTTACTAGGCACCTTGAAAAAGACAGGCCTGTCCAACACAGAGGTTCTGTGCGAGTTCTTCCAAAAACACTTAGAGGTGCAAAACATAGAATGCTCCATCCTTAAACTGGTGGAGCATTCTATTTTGCCTGGCACTTACAATGACATGGGCGAAGGCGATGACTGGCCCCACATCTTGGAACAAATCCTAGCCTCAGACATCCTCCTGCTGGCCTCTCCTATCTGGTGGAACAACCATTCTTCAGAAACGCAGCGCGTCATTGAGCGCCTGGATGAACTACATGACGAGATTCTGGAGGGAAAAGAATCCAGGCTGTTAGGAAAAGTGGGCGGCGTGCTGGTCACCGGCGACTCTGACGGGGCGCAGACCATCATTGCCAACGTGGGCAATTTCTTCAACGCCGTGGGCATCACCCTTCCTCCGTTTGCCACCTTAACCGTGCTTTGGGACAGGCAGGCCAAAGACAAGAAACCCACCAAACAAGAACTCCTGGCCAAGTATGAGAAGGAGTACAAAGCCACGGCAGAAAAGATGGCAACACAGCTTATCACCTATGCACAGCTAAAAAAGAAGGTGACCGCCTAACTGTAGCTATGCTAACTCTCAACTATGGCAAAGAGACAGGAACGGGTTTCCTGTTGGAAATTTGTGCACGCATTGATCATAACACCAAAAAAAGAATGAGGGCACTTTGCAAAGAGTGCCCTCATTCTTTTTTGGTGTTATGCGCTTGATTCAGGGCTGGGGTCTAGGCCAGCACGTTCAGTTGCACATCAATGTTTCCGCGGGTACCCACAGAATACGGGCACACCTCATGCGCCTGCTCTACGAGTTCCTGCGCTTTTTCTTTGTCTACGCCGTCAATCTTCACGTCTAGCTGCACGGCCAGCCCGAAGCGCCCGTCCTCAAACTGGTCCAGGCCCACATGCGCCGTCACGGTTGACTTCTCGTCAAGTCTGATTTTCTGTTTGCCCGCCATCAGTTGCAGGGCGCTTTGGAAACAAGCTGCGTAGCCAGCGGCAAACAGCTGCTCTGGGTTGGTGGCCCCACCTTTGCCGCCCATACCTTCCGGAAGCTGTACAGGAATGTCAATGATGCCATCAGATGATTTAACCTGGCCGCTGCGGCCACCGGTAGCGGTTACTTCCGCTGTATACAATCTTTTCATAGTGTTGTGGTCTTTTTAGGTAAGCCAATGTATAGGTTTAACTGCTTTTGCCCTTAAATGTTGAAAGAAAAATCACGTACTGCGTTTTTGGCTTCTTTTACCGAAAACAGGCAAAAAACAGATTTGCAGGCTTTCATACTAGCCGCGCATTTCCTACTTTTGCCCCAGCAATACTCAGGCCGCGTAGTACAACGGATAGTATTGGAGTTTCCGAAGCTCTCGATTCAGGTTCGATTCCTGACGCGGCCACTACAATTGAAAATGCCTCTCAGCTGGATGTTGAGAGGCATTTTTGTTTAAGGCAAACTATATGCATAGAATGCTAATTATTCCCATTACCTTACTACCTGAAAACCTGATGCAGAAATCACATTAGTCCCCGCTCATGAAGAAATCACTCTATTTGCTTTATATTCTTGCTCTTCTTTTTTCTTCCTGGACATGCTCTAGAAGAGGTGAGCCACAACCACGATCTTTCATGAACGCCACTCTCAATGGAACCTCATGGAGTTTATCTGGAAAAGCCACTATCCACCAGGTACCCAACACCAATGAATTCCAGCTGAGAATATCTGGGGGAGACAGTCGTATTCTGATCAACAATACTTCTTACGAATTGGACTTAATCGTCAACGCACCCGCATTCAGTGGCACCTATCCGCTCATTGACTACTCTGCTTCCTTGGCTACAAGAAATACTGCGGGAGTAAGATTGAACGGTTTAAGACAGAACGTCTCTTTTTATAGTGAAGGCAATAACGGGTCCTTAGAGCTAAAGCAATATAAAGACTACTATGGCAAGGGTGACTTGTATATTAGAGGAGACTACCATTTTGAGGCTACCGTCCCCAATGCAGGTTCTCCAGCTGGACAGGAGAAGATACAGGTAACCAATGGCCAATTCTTTGTGCCCGTTGACACTACCACCGCAGACTACCGTGCCTGGAAGAAAATGAATTAGAAAGAGGTTCATGGAAGGAAAGCTTTCCTTCTGTGCTTTATTTGAACATCTGAGACAGTTAACTTACCACAGGATTTTACAATCAAAAATGCCACTCCCAATCCAGAGTGGCATTTTTGTTTTACTATATAGAATTCTACGTGGTTTTCTTTTCATAATTTAGAGGGTCAGAAATGATATATGCCTTATTCTGCTTTGAAAACGCCGTTTTTGGGCTGTTTTCTGAGAATCTGGCCAAAAACGACCACGCTTACCTACCTGCTGCCTGCCAAGGCATTTTTCATGTACATTGAGGCCTTTCTGCTTCTCTCCTTTTGCATTGATTAGAATACCCAACCCTGTTCCACACTACCAAATCTAAGCCTATTTTACACGTTTACTCTCTCCTGTCATGACCGTTTCTATCAACGTACCCTTGCGGGTAAAGCACTTCAATGCCCAGATAAAGCAGAAGGAAGGCAAACTCAGGTTCAACAAAGCCCTGGGCAAGGACAAAGACAACCCGCTCAATTATACCTCTACCCTTTTAGAAGAAGCCCTGGCCAACCAAGGATCTCTGGAGGTACAAGAAAAAGACGTGCGCTTGTACGGCACCTATCCCAACGGGGAGAAATACCTACTGGCAGATGCCCAGAGCTTTCTGCACCTGTTGTATTATCTGGCATATGAGCATGATCAGAAGCTACTGGAAGCCAAACTGGCCCAGAAACTTCGTCTGAGAGAAGAAAAAGAACAGGCAAAGGCAGCCAAGAAAAAGACCACTCAGCTTTCTTTGCTAAACTTCTCCTTAGAGCAGGAAGAAAACGCCCAGAACGCACCCGTTCCAGGCAAGGCCGTTGGGTTTGAGCTGGTAGAGGAAGACGGCGTGACCAAAATTAAGGGAACCAACTTCGTGCTCTCCAAATTTTTGTAAGTTTAAGGGTAGCAACCTCCCAAGCAGATGAACGTCATTACCTTGCACTTGTCAGACACCGTTAAAATTGAGGTAGACAACTCCTTCTCAGGCCTAGAAACCGTGAAGTACAACGGCGAGATTGTCTCTGAGAAGAAATCACTTCTAGGCGAAGTCCACAGTTTTACCCAGGAAGAAAACGGGGAGCCGGTGCAGTATGAGGTACGCATCGGGATTAAAAATCTGGGTCGCATCAGCGTGGCCATTTACCGCAACAACAAGGTCATTTTGCTCAGCTAGCCCATCTCTGATTGGTTTACCTTTGGAAGCACTTCTAACCATGACTGCCCCAGCAAGACGCCCTTGCCCCTATATAACTTTGTATAAAATATAACTATCTCACATTTCATACATGTATAAAATATACCGTTTACTGGCAGGCAGACTTTGCTTTTTACTTCCCTTGGCCTGCCTTGGGCTTTTCACGGGATGTGCAGAAAACCTGGAACCAGAACCTGACAAACCCACAACGCTACTTCTTAAAACTGCCCGCATCGGTAATGAACCAACCAGAGAGTACGTCTTCAATCGTGATGGGAAACTAACCAGAATCCTCACTCAGGGAGATACTACCTTACACCGCGTTGAGTACTTTTATGATGCCCAAGGCCGGTTTTCCATCCAAAAAGACAGTCCGTATACCATTGTAGGCGAATACAATGCCCAGAGCCAACTGGAGAAGCACGTGGTGGAAATGTCCATTGGCGGGGTTTCTGAGTTTCATTTTTACCAGCACACGTACAACACGCAAGGCCAGTTAATAGAAACCACCTACCACAGTGAGCAGGAGCCCGCGTATGTACAGTACCGGTTCAAGTACTTTTATGAGAAGGGCGTGAATACCCGCATTGAAAAGACGATGTACGCAGGAGACGATGCTTACATAGAAGACATTTACATTACCTATGACAGCAAAAAACAGCCCACGCCGCCCATGCCTTTGATGGGCGTGACCCCGCTTTTCAGGGAGACGCCACTGATTGAAGGCAACGCCGGCAACGTGCTGGATTATCTCATTGTCAATAGAAGCGACGGCTCCAAGAACCGAACCAGTTATAAAATCACTTATGTCTACAATGACCAGGGATATCCCATTGAAGCCCTGAAGGAAAGCGGATATTACACCGCCAAAACCACCTATACCTACACCTATCAATAAGGACAAAGCGTAGTTTACCAGTTTCAAAAGGGAAACCTGGTGGAGGTAAAGAAAGAGGCGCCGCCTCGTTTTTGGGCTGTTTTTGAGAAATCAGCCTAAAAACGAGACGGCGCCTCTTTTATAAGATTGAAGTTATTTTACTCTTTGGGCACTTCCATGTAGAAGGTAGCGCCCTGGCCTTCCTGGCTTTCAAACCAAACCCTGCCTTGGTGCAGCTCCACAATTTTCTGGATGATGGACATGCCCAGGCCAATGCTTTTCTCACCTTTTATGCCTTCGCGCCGAGACGAGGTGAACTTGTCAAAGAGCGCCGGTTGCAGGTTCTCCGGAATGCCAATGCCATTGTCTGCCACGGTGAACAGTACTTTAGACACTTGGTCTTCTATGGTGACCTTGATGGTTCCCTGGTCATGCGTGAACTTAATGGCGTTGGAAATGAGGTTGTTGAACGCCTGCATGAACTTCATCACGTCCAGGTACATGAACACGGGCTCCTGGGGCATCTCCAGCACAAAGTTCTTAGAAATGAGGCCGCCGCTCATCTCATTGTAGTTGTCAATCATGATCTGCGCGCGTTCACAGATGTCTACGCGCTCTTTGTGCAGCACAATCTCAGAAGACTCCAGAAACTCGTTGTCAATAAAGTCCCGGATCATGTCTGAACCCTTCTTGGCGTTTTCTTTAATATAATGCACCAGGTTGAGCACCACTGATTCTGAGTTTTTCAGCTCGGTCTCCAGCAGCTCAATCATGCCCTCAATGTTGTTGAACGGCGCGGCCAGGTCATGGGAGAGAATCTCCAGGGTGGAGTTCTTCTTGGAGTTGAATTTGAGAATGTTAGCCTGGTATTCCTTGCGTTGCGAAATATCCTCGGCGAAACCGGTGACCAGAGCGCCCTCCTTGCTTTCATACAGCTGGCAGCACAGGCAGATCCATTTCTCCTGCTGGTGCGGAATCTGAATCCTGAACTCAATGCCCTCTTGCTCCTTCTCTGTTAACAGCTTGGCATACTGGTCATATAAAAAAGGGCGGTCGTCTTCGTGCAGGTAGCCCAGCAGCTGGGCGGCATCTGCCAGGGCAATCTCCTCTGAGAGGCCAAACAGGTGCGAAAAAGCTCTGTTCAGGTATTTGAACCGGTTAGTTGTGAGGTCATACACAAAATAAGCCTGTCCAAAGGTTTCAGCCACCCGCTCTACCAGCGGCGCATGCTGAAAGGTTACTTCACTTTCCATGGTTGCATTTTAAAAAGGTAGCGTCTCTGGCTGGTTCACAGCATAGAAACATCTAAGTATAGGCGTTTTACTATTTTTACGAGGATCGTGTTGCTTCTGGAGCTATATCATTTTATCCTTTTCTTCTTCATAATTTTGTACCTTTGGGCACACCCCTAGTTGTATGCCCCTACAAAACAGCCTCCTTCCCCATCCGTTAGAAATTGGAGAGATTCTGGTCATTGATGATGACGCCTCCAGCCTGTACCTGATCAAGGATTTGTTGACCACCATGGGGCTGGGCGACAAGGTCACTACTACCAACAACGTTCCAGACGCCTTGCACATCCTGAGCCAGCGGGCGGGCACTGAGAAATTCCCTGAACTAGTACTGCTGGACATTAGAATGCCGGAGAGTGATGGCTTTGATTTTCTGGAGAAACTGGAAACCCTGCCGCTACAGGCCAACGCCGCCCCCAAAGTGGTGGTGCTGAGTTATTACGGCAACCGTGACTATCAAAACAGAGCCGCCGACCTGGGCGTAGCCGCTTACCTGCGCAAGCCTCTCACCCGCGAGAAGGTGCTGGACATCATCAACCTCAACTAGATTTCAGGTACTGCTTACCTGCGCCGGATTCATTTCTTTCTCCTCTGGGCCACCTCCGGGGGATGGAACGGGCTTTTATAGAGGCTCTGGGAGGTAGTACCGGCTGCAAGACGCGGTACGTTTGTCATTTCATTTTTGTGAACTTCTTCGTTTTTAGGCTATTTTCTGTAAAACAGCCTAAAAACGGTATTGTTGCATCTTTCTAGCGTATACGGCGTTAATTGCTCTCCTGTAACGTGGAAGTAGGATCTAGGTTAAAGTATTTTTCCAGGAGCTGCTCTAGCTGGCTTACCCGCAGGGGTTTGTTGAGGAACTCTCCAATGTGAAACTCCTGGGCCTGTTGCAAGTCTTTGGGGTTGGTGGAGGTGCTCAGCATGATGATGACCGGTTTCTGGCTTTCTTCCAGGGCAAGCATCTCATAATTGCGCAAGAACTCAAACCCATCCATGACCGGCATTTTCACGTCCAGCAGTATTAGTTGGGGACATGGCTTGGTAGAACCCGCCACGCATCTTTCTTGCAGGATGGAAAGGGCCTCGGCACCGTTCAAGGCTACCAGTACTTCTTCGGTACAGTCTACCCTGCTTATGATTTTCTTGGTGATGAAATTTGCCGAGTGATCATCATCTACCACCAATACACACTTAATCCGCTCCATGGTTTTCCTTTGAAGGGGAACAGGCCTGTTCTGCATTTGTTTTGAGCGGCCGCCCTTACCCGTAGGTCCCTTCTACTGGAAAACTAGCACAATGTTGCCTAAGAACTTTGCCTTTTTATGTTATGGCAGGTCAATTTTTCTGATTGATTACTTACTGAATCTCTGTTTTTCTTTGTACCAGTCCATCATCCTTGGTGGAAGTTGCCATGGGAGCATTGCCTCCTGAGCTTTCCCCCTCTACCCTGCCTGCTACAAACCAAAAAACCGTGGCACCCCACTTCTCTAAACAGGCATCTCTTTACCACATGGCCGCTCCATAGGTGATTCGCGTAAGAAGAATACACACCTGATCACGTGCAATTTAATCTGACAAGCCTATGGGTTCTTCCTGGCGACGGTTCATGGCCTATGTTTTACGGGCCCGGTCTGAAGACTTCACTACCCCAGAGGTCTGGGCCTTTTACGCCTTGCTGGCACTCACCGGGCTCATGCTGGTGTTGGTTTTCTGACTAGCCGTTTAATATTAGCTGAGCTAAAGAATGGACACATATAAAACGCAAAAGGGTCCTGCCGTTTATAGGCAGGACCCTTTTGTGTTAGTGGTAGGCTATGCTACTTAGATGGAGTCCGTGACTACCAGCAAGGCATAGATGATACCCGGTATTACAAACAGCAGCGTTAAGAGCACGCTTACCCAAAACCTGGTATTTAGTTCGCCCTCATGCAAGAACACGCCTAGCGGCGGAATCAAAATGGCGAAGATGATTTCTATAATGTTGGTGGCTTGTCCCGCACGCAGTGCCGTTTTTACCTCTTTTTCCAAATTCGCCTTTTCAACCTTGGTCATGCTCGCCACGCGGTCTTTCACCAGGGCAACGGCCTCTGCTTTGGAAAGCTCTTCGGCTTTCACCGTAGCGCCAGTCTGAGCGGGTGCCGAAACGGCAGGTTTGGCAAAATGCTTTTTCTCCAACAACACTGGCGTAGGGGCTGCGGCAGATGCTTCTAAGACCGGTTCTGCTTGCACTTCTGGTGCAGGGGTAGCTGCTACTTGCTCAGGGGCAGGAGCCTCGGGAGCCGGCTTGGTTGCTGCCTTGGAGTAGGCATCTCCCTTCATGGGGGCAAATTTGTAGTATTCAGCTGAACTACAAGAAAATAGCATCTGACCAACGACCAGAATCCAGACAAAGTGGAGTAGTTTTTTAATGTTCATAGTGTTTAAGTAAAGCGTGAAAGAATGAGATGTTGGAATAAGCAGTTCCCTCAATGCCTTCAAGGCGATGAGTACCATATATTTCTTATCATTCTTCTACTTGTTTTCCCTGCTTTTGTTCATCTATGAGCAGAAATATAACCTAAACCAGACAATGCCCTTGGTAGGAACCGTCTCAACTACCAGCTATTCTGATTATTCTGGAAGACTACCGGCTTGGAAAAAGGAATTAGAAAGTAGATTTGTACTCAAACTTTGCTCCTTTTGCAACTTGAACAGCGGTGTCTGGAGAACGATAAAACTGCCGTATTCAAAGGTCATTGAGCAATATTCTGCTTAGAATTACGCTAAAGAAGAGATTCTCCTCTTTTCTTATAAATAAAGGCGGGCACCAGTTTCTATTACCTCCATGTCAGAAATCAAAGATATTTGCCGGCAGTTGTATTCCATCAGGGAGAAGCTTACTGCGGCGCTCACGGAACCACCGTACACCGCCGGCTATGTGCAGCAACTCATTCATCTGGCCATAGAAATTGTGGAGCAGTCGTCTCTTTCTACCCAAATACCGGCTCACGTGGCAGAGAATGCGCGGTTGGGGCTACAGAAGGCCCAAATATTGGCAGACCGCCATGATACCATGAACCACCACCACACCGGGCTTTATGACATCTCTGATGTGCTGCAACCCGCATTGGGCGCTTTAGACCAGTTTTTGGTAACGTGCCAGAATCTCCTGGAAAATGAGTAAGCATCCTACGCTTCAAAGATTTCTTCTTCCTGTTTTGCTAAGATGGCAGCAGTAGGTTTAAAGGATGAACTGGATTGGATTTAATACCGAGGTTTTAGCTGCACGGCTTCCAGCACCATTTCCCAGTAATCCAGAAAACCCGCCTCTAGCCGTACAATCATTTCGCAGCGCAGGCTTTCCTTGATTTCCTCTATATCCTCTGAGCTGTAATGGTCCATCTCTTCAAAGAAGATGCCGTACAGAAACTCAAGCTCTGAAGGAGAAACACCCTGCAGCAGAAAATATACTAGCTCGTCTTTAGAAAATGTGGTGGCTCTATTTTTCATACCTTTCCTTTCCTGCCCTTCCATTTTAATACGCACCTCCCTTTCTAAGTACTTATACTATCTCTAGAATATTTTCTCCTATCCTGGCGTTGGCATATATATGACTTAGGGGTACCAAGGCAATCCGGAGCCGTCATCAAACATCAACAAACCGGCTCCCATTTGCTTTTCTGCAGGCGCTTTCGTATTCTTTCTTACATTTACCTAAACAAACAACCATGGCAAAAGGAAAATCACCGGTCAAAGACACCAGCAAGAAAACGGCCACCAAGACCTTAAAAGAAAAGAGGGCCGAAAAACAACAAAAACGCGACTCTAAACGCGACTAATAACCCCAACGGCGAGAAGTCGTTTTTGGGCTGTTTCCTGGAAAACAGCCCAAAAACGACTTCATGTTTTAATACCCAGGCTAATGTCACTTACGCTTGAAAGTCCCGTCTTTCAATAATCTGAGCAGCACGCCGTTGGTCCACCCGAACCCGTCCTGGTTGGGGTACTCGCCACCACCACCTTCCTGCCCGGCCTTTTCTACGTTGTATTTCTCCGTCAGCTTACCGGTCTCCTTGAATACGGCCAGGTTCTGGTGCACCCAGCGAGCTGTTATGGTGTCTGCCAACTCATTCTTCCGGTAGGCTCTCAATCCTTGTATGCTTATCCATTGCAGCGGGGCCCAGCCGTTGGGCGCATCCCATTGCTGTCCGGTGTGCACAAGGGTGGTGCGCAAACCGCCGGTCTGCAGAAAATCTCGCGCTAGCTTCTGGGCCACGCCCGCGGCCTGCTCTTTGGTGGCCATGCAAAAATATAACGGGAATGCCGCTGCCAGCGTGGCCGCGGTGCTTTGCCTGTTTTTAACCCAGTTGTAATCATAGAAAAACTTCTCCTGGGCATTCCAGCAATACTGGAGCAAGGCCTGCTTTCTGTTCTTGGCTTTCTGCATAAAGGCGCGGGCCTCTGCTTTGTCTCCGTTGAGTTGGGCCATCTCTGCCAGAGTCATTTCCAGGTGGTAGAGCAGGGCGTTTAAATCAAGGGGTATAAAGTCAGTGGTTTCAATGGTCTCCAAGCCCTGCCCGTCACCAAACCATCGGCTGCTGAAATCCCAACCAGACTCTGCGGCGGCTCGCAGGTGCCGGTACACTTGCTGGGGATTTCGATCGGAGGCTTTGGCAACGGCTACGTCTTCTTTGTAGGCTTCGGGGCGGGGGCTGGGGTCGTCATCCCAGTACCGGTTCAGGAGGACGCCGTTGGGCATTCTCACCACGCGCCTGGCCGCAGGATTCTGTGCGGAGAGTTCCTGGCTCCCCGCCATCCAGAAATCATATTCTTTTTGGAGGGCGGGTGCGTACTGTTTCAATATACTTTTACCTTTCTCCTGGGCCAATACGCGCAGCATGAGGGCGTAAAAAGGCGGCTGCGAACGGCTCAGGTAATAGCTTCGGTTGCCGTTTGGGATATGGCCAGTGGTTTGGATGAGGTGCGTGAAGTTGTCTACCATGTTCTGGATTAGCTCTGTTTGGCCGCTCACCTGCAGCCCCAGCATGGTAAAGTAACTGTCCCAGTAATAGATTTCCCTGAATCTGCCGCCCGGTACCACATAGGCATGGGGCAGAGGCAACAGCGAGCTTTGCTCCGGCACGGGCCTCCGTGTAAGCACCGGCCACAGTGCCTGAATATGTTCTTCTACGGATGCTTTGGGGTCAGACTTGAAATGCGTGGTTGGTTCTGTCGGCAGCTTAAAATACTGCATCACAAAGCGTTTCAAATCAAAGCCTGGAAGAGACTTTTCACGCTGGTACGCCTGCGCAATCTGGGTGGGCGGCGCCAGGGGAATACAGTCAGGAAACGTCTTGGAGTCTGGGAAAAGGCCACTCAGCTGCACGTCTTCAAACAAAGGGCCAAGATCCTGGTAGGGCTTGTATTGCCCAAACACAAGGCCCTGCGCCCCAACAAAGAACAGCCAGAACAGCAGAACGGCAAAGTTTCCCTTAAGGCGTTTATGGGTAAAATGAGACATACGCTTTTTACCGGTTCTACGCAGACATGCCCATAAGGATAAACAAGAAGCTTGTATCCCTTACCCGGTTTTACTCATGCAACAGCCTGTCAATGTCCTGGATTTTGCCAAACACCACCAGTATGTCTCCGGCCTCAAAAATGGTATTTCCTGTTACCACTCCCATCACCTTGGGCTTGAGGTGCGACCTCCCAAACATGTTACGCGTCTCCTGGTTGCGTAGAATGGTGAGCACGTTTACCTGGTACCGGGCCCTGAAGTCAGTTTCGGCGATGGTCATGCCCGCATATTTTTCTGGCACTGTGGCTTCAATGATGTTATAGTCTTCGCTCAGGTCAAAGGAATCAATCACGCCGCGCATTTCCAGCTTCTTGGCCAGACGCTCGGCGCTTTCCTGCTCTGGCCGAATGATCTGGTCAACGCCAATGGCCTCCAGCACGGTCTGGTGCAAGGGAGAGATGGCCCGGCTCATGAGGCGCTTCACGCCCAGCTGTTTAAAGATGGCCGTAGCCATGACAGAAGCCCCAAAGTCTTCGCCTATACCCACCAGTACCACGTCTGTGTCTGCCACGGGCAGGGTAGAAATGGCCTGGGCGTCACTAGCATCCAGGGCCACGGTGTGGGTCACCCGGTCTTTGTACATTTCCACCTTTGCCAGGTCCTTATCCACGGCAATGACCTCATGCCCCATGTCTGTCAGTTTCATGGAAAGCGATGACCCAAAATATCCTAAGCCAATTACAATGTACCGCATACTGATTTTTACGTGATGATGATGGTTTCTTTAGGGTAACGGTAGCGCAATGTTTTCACTTTCTGCAACAGCCCCACCAAAAGCGTGAGCGTGCCAACCCGACCTAGAAACATAGCACAAATGATGACCACCTTGCTGGGCACGCTCAGCAAAGAGGTAATGCCCACGGTGAGGCCCACGGTGGCAAACGCAGAAAAGCTCTCAAACGCCACAGCGGTCAACTCCAACTGCGGGTCAAAGAGCGTCACCAGGAACACGGCCAGGCCGATGACCAACAAAGACAGCAGAATGACGGCAAACGCCTTGTGAATAGATTCCTGGGGAAGCTCCCGCCTAAACACCTCCACCCGATCCTTGCCCTTGGCCAGACTAATGATGTTGAGAATGGCAATGGCAAACGTTGAAGTCTTGATACCACCCCCCACTGAGGCCGGTGAAGCCCCGATCCACATCAGGAGCAGGTACAATAAAATGGTGGGCGCGCTCAGGGCCGCCAAATTGACAGTATTGAAACCCGCCGTTCTAGGCGTAACCGCACCAAAGAAAGCGCCTACCACCTTCCCGTAGAGGGAATGCTCTGCCAGCGTGTTTTCTTTTTCCAGCAGAAAGTAAAGCACCGTTCCCACCACCAACAAAACCGCAGTGGTAATGAGCACCAACAAAGTATTTATGTTCAGCAGACGGGCTTTGTGATCCAGCTTTTTCTTGAACAAAACCCTGCTATAAATTCTATTGAGGTGGTACCTAAGGTACCTAAAGGTATTGAACACAATGGGAAAGCCTAGACCGCCAAAGATGATAAGCAAGGCGATGACCAATTGCAAAGAGTAATTCTGCCGGATGATAGGATCATACAATCCAAGGCTCAGAGTAGAAAACCCTGCGTTGCAAAAGGCAGAAATGGCATGGAAGATAGAAAATGAAACCTTCTCCGGAATGGCCGTGGCCGGCAGATCCTGTAAACAGAGAAATACCAAAAACGCCCCTATGGCTTCTACCACCAAGGTAAAAGCGATGATTTTGAAGAGAGTTCTGGTAATCTGGCCCAGGTTGTCCTCACTCAACCAATCCTTCATGAACAGCGCGCTCTTGATAGAAGATCCCTGGAAGAAGATGCCAAAGAAGCTGGCAAAGGTCATGATGCCTAGGCCGCCCACCTGAATGAGCAACAACACAATCGCCTGGCCGGTGGGCGTGAAAACGGTGGCAGGGTCTACGCTCACCAGACCCGTCACGCAAACGGCACTGGTGGCAATGAACAAGGCATCAATGAACGAGATGCTTTGGTACGTAGCTTGTGGCAATAAGAGCAACCCGGTACCCAGGGCAATCAAGAACAAGAAACTCAGTACAAAAAGTTGGGCTGGATTGAGGGCAGACCTGTAAAAGAGCAGCGTCTTTTTGGATAGCTCTACTAAGAAAACGTAGAAGATGATAAGGTAGACCAGGTGGTCACTGTCAAAGAAGTGTAGCAGGCTGTGGGTTCTGGTAAGGCTGTTGTCCAGAAAGAACCGCACCACCAGGGCCAGCACCATGAACGCTAAAAGTATTCCCTCAAAGATCAGGGAAGGCCTTCTTACCCCTTTCTTCAGAAGTAAGAACATCCGCAGGATAAGGCTGACAAGCACCACCAGGAAAAACCCGTGGTAGAAATTGTGCAGCAAGACTTCTTCGCCAGCCGCCAGTTCTCTAAACCCAACTTCATATAAGAACACTAGCAGTCCCAGCACACTCATGTAAAGAAGAAACCGGTCTATGGCCTCTGCCAACCAGGGCAATTGTTGCAGCGTGACAATCAGGGAACTGTGAACCTTCTTTTTTGG
This sequence comes from Nibribacter ruber, assembly GCF_009913235.1. Taxonomy (NCBI): domain Bacteria; kingdom Pseudomonadati; phylum Bacteroidota; class Cytophagia; order Cytophagales; family Hymenobacteraceae; genus Nibribacter; species Nibribacter ruber. The sequence continues at coordinate 1,236,452 of NZ_CP047897.1, forward strand.
GGGCATGCCTACTCAGTATGGTGTGGGTGTATCTGGTGAAATCCAGAAGCGCCGAATGTCTCTACGAATGTTGCAAGATAACGGAACATTTTCCTTAGTGCATAGTAAGAAAGGCCATACCTTACCTAACACGAGAAACTACCATGGATACCTATAACCTGAAACCAGAGAACATGCGCGCCCCGGAGCACTTGAACCAGGAAGAAGCAAAAAAGAGTTTGGAGGAGCTGGACGCCAAGATAAAAGTGCTGAAAGGCCGGGCCAACGCCACCACCGCCGACGCCAACCACACTTACCATGAGCACATTGCAGCCCTGGAGGCCAAGCGCGGCCTTATTGCCCAGAAACTGGAAGGCAGCAATCACACCACCACAGACAGCACCTGGCAAGAAATCAAAAACGGCCTGGAAGACCTCAGCGACAGCATCAAGAAACTGTTTTAAGTTATTTCTCTATTCTTCCGTTTTTGGGCTGTTTTCTGGAAAACAGCCCAAAAACGGCTTACTCTGGTGCGTAGACTTCAGAGATGATGTGCAGGATTTCGGTGGTGAGGGGTTTGGAGAAGAAATCGCGCACCTCAGACAGGCTGCGGGCGTACGTAATGTCTTTTTTATCTACCGCAGAGGAAAGCACAAACAGGTTGCATTTGTCTGTGAGTTCTTTGGGTAGTTTGCGGTACTCCTCTATAAATTCCCAGCCGTCCATGCCGGGCATGTTGATGTCCAGGAAGATGATCTCCGGAAACTTCTCCGGGCTCTCCTGCACAATCTTGGCTAGTGCCTTCAAGGCCTCCTCGGCCCACAGGAAGCTAAATACCTCGTCGGCAAACTTATGGTTCCTGATGACGCTTTCACATAAAAAGTTGTGAATCTCATCGTCATCAATTAGAAATACCCGATGATAGTTGTTCATTTCTTGGGTGTGCTTGAAAATACACTTTAAAAGTTGATCCCTGGTCTACGGTGCTGTCCACGTCAATCCAGCCGCCAATAGATTCTACCTGCGTCTTGCTCATGTGCAGCCCCAGTCCTTTGCCTTCAATGTGCGGGTGAAACCGCCGGTACAGGCCGAAAACCTTGTGCTGCTGCCTGACCATGTCTATCCCCAGGCCGTTATCTTGTAGCAATAAACACAAATATCCCTCTGAAAATACTGTTTTAATCTTAATTTTCAATCCCCGCTCCAGGCTTCTGTACTTTATGGCGTTGGTGATCAGGTTGAAAAGAATGCTGTGCACATAACTTTTTACGCCCAGCACCAGGGTGCCCCCAGAAAAATCCACTTCAAAATAAGCGTGGCTGCTCTGTAATTGGCTGGCGAGACTTTCCCGCACGTGGGCCAGGATATGCTGTAGGTCTACCGTTTCCAGGACCTTTTGCGTCTGGCTTCTGATGGTAAGTATCTCGTTGAGGTCTTTGATGGTAGCATCCAGGCGCTGGCTGGTCCGTTCCAATTTATTAATCAAAACCGGATTGATGGGGTCTTGCAGGTTGTCTCTGTTGTACAGGCTGGTAAGGCCCACAATATTGGCCACCGGTGCCCGCAAATTATGAGAGACAATGTACGCGAACTGCTGCAAATGCTCATTCTGCCGTACCGTTTCCTCAATAAGGCTGTTGCGCTCTTCCTCAGCCTGCTTGCGGGCACTTATATCTTTTACAGAGATAAAGCAGTAGTTGTCATCCTCAAACAGAAAGTGGTTTAAGTGGAGCTCTACGGGTAAAAGCTGCCCAGACTTGCCTTTAAAAACCGTTTCATGAGACAGGGCTTTGTCATTCTCCTTCCATTTCCATACCTCTGCCTTAAAGTTATGGTCCACTTCCAGAATGGACAGCGTGAGCAACTCTTCTTTGGTGTAACCCAATAAGCTGCAGGCAGCAGCATTGGCCCGCATAATGGAACCGTCTGCCCTGGTCCACAAAAAAGCCTCTGCCGCCCTTTCCACTGAAAAATCTGAGAACTGCAGTTTTTGCTCGGCGGCTTTTCGTTTACTGATGTCTATGAGACTGCCGTCTAGCCTACTGATGCGGCCGTTCTGGTCTAAGGTTGCCGCGCATTGGATCAATTGCCACCGTTCCCCCTTGTTGGCGGTTAAAAACCGGCACTCCACCTGAAAATGATTGGGCGTTGATTTTAACCTCGGAAGGAATCTCTTGAATATCTGCCGATCCTCAGGATGTATGATTTTAAACCACAACCCTTTGTCCTGGTAAAACTCCTCTGGCGAGTAACCTAAGTTGGATTCGCACTGCGGGCTTACGTAGACGGGCTCCAGTTCTTCATTGAGCGTGAAAACAATTTCCTCAATATTCTTTAAAATGGATTGCGCCAGTAACTCTGCCGCCTGCAACTGCTGCTCCGTTCTTTTACGCGCGCTTAGGTCATGAATCACTACTAGGCGGCGCCCCCGGCCCTCATGCTCTGGAAGCGTGTGTGAAGCCACCTCTACGTATAGTCTTTTGCCGTCCTTGGTGGTATGCACCCATTCGCCGGCTCTGTTATAAGCCGTTCTACCTTTATTTAAGACTTCCTCCAGAGCTGCCAGTTCTTCTTTGGGCCTAATGTCCATGATGGACTTCTGCAGAAACTCCTGCTCTGAGTAGCCATACAGCTCTATGGCCGCATGGTTCACCATCAAAAAACGGTAGGTTTCTGTGTCAAACACCCACATGGGTAATGGGTTGTTCTCAAATAATAAGCGGTATGGATGCTCTGGCGTCAAAACAGTTAATTGGTACTCAAGCTTATAGCAAGTGTAAAAGCCAAGGGGGGATTTAAATTACAGGATAGCAACCACTCCTGTTTGCCGAATTAGCAAACATCTCCTTCTCAATAGGAGTCAATATATAAAAGAAAACCTCAACCATCTAGCAAGACGGTTGAGGTTTTACGTAAAATAGAAGGGTTCTTAATTGGCTGCCGGCTCTCTAAAGCCCACCCAGGTAAAGCGCTTAATCACAAACTCTGGGTTAGTGAAAGACGCGTTGCCCGCCGGGTTGCCGCCCGTCACGTGGAAGTCTGAGAAACTGGCGTTTTGGTTCACGTAAATGCCGCCGGTCAGGTTAAAGCTCACGGGCGTTCCCGCCAGCCCCATCTGGTCCATGATCTCTTCTTTGATGGCAGGGTCTGTGGTGTAGGCGCCGCAAGAAATGGCTCCGTGCTGCATGGCCATTTCCTGGGCCAGGTGAATGGATTCTGCCGTATCTTTTGTTTTGATGATCAAGGCAATCGGGCCAAACAATTCCTGGCTGTACTGCTCTTTCTCAGTGGCGTCTACCTCATACAGAACAGGAGAACAGATGCGTGCGTTGGCAAACGCTGGGTTGGCTACGTCACAGGTGGTCAGGACGCTGCGGCCGTTGCCGTTCTCCAGATCTTTCACGCGCTGCTGCGTCAGTTGGTTCTGGATGGCGCCAAGTACGTGCGGACCTGCCTTTGGATTGTTCACCAGTCCTTTCACTGCCTCTGCCAACTTGTTCACCACCTCCTCATATGGCACTTGTTCACCAGCTACGGTTACGCCATTGGCCGGAATGAAGAAGTTCTGCGGCGCGGTACACATTTGGCCCGAGTACAGCGTCAGAGAAAAGGCCAGGTTCTGAACCACTTTATCCAGGTCCTCGGCAGAATCCAGGATGATGGAGTTCACGCCGGCCTTCTCTGTGAAGACGGTTTTGCCTTTCAGGCCTTCCAGGTAGTTCCCAAAGGCGGTACCGCCGGTATAGTCTATTAGTTTGATGGCCTCGTGCTCTGCCAGTTCTTTGGTGATTAGTTTGTCATCTGGGTCAACGGCCAATTGGCAGATGTTAGGATCCAGGCCGTATTCTGCCAACACCTTCTGCACTTCGGCAATAACAATGGCAATGGGAAGAACGCCCTTAGGGTGCGGCTTTACAATCACGGGGTTGCCGGTGACCAAGCTGGCATACATGCCGGGTACCGTGTTCCAAGTGGGAAACGTGGAGCAGCCTACCACTAGGCCCAGACCTTTCGGCACGGCCTTCCAGCTTTTGTTTAGTTTCAAGTTGAACTTGCCCATGGGCTTTTCCCAGACCTGGGTCTCAGGGAAGCGGGTCTGTTCTTCATACCCGGCGGCAATGGCTTCCAGGGCTCTGTCTGCCGCGTGCGGGCCAGAGGCTTGGAAAGACATTAGAAAGGCTTGGCCGGTGGTGTGCATGGTGGCATGGGCAATCTCAAAGAAACGGCCTTTCATGCGCTCTAATGACTCTACCAGAATAGCTGCTCTCTCTAAGGGGGATACTTTTCTCCAAACGTGGAAGGCTTTCTGCCCACGGGCCACCAAGGTTTCTACAGAGAAGGTAGGGTAGCTGATGTTCAGCTTCTCCTGTTCATAGGGAGACTCCTCCTGCCCGGCCCATCCTTCAGGACTTTCCTGCAACAATTCTTCAAAGCGCTTGCCCAACTGGCCCTTGTATTGCTCAAGACCCGCCTGGTCCGCTCCTTCTCCGTAAATGGCCGGCGACGGGTGCTCTGGGTACTGTGAAAAGAAAGTACGCTCATGCAAGGCCTGTACGGCACGATTTAACGTTTCACGGTGTTGCACCGTCAAGTTCTCTAACTCTTTGGTATTCTGTGAAATTGCCTCTTTCATGTTTTATTTATGTGGTATCTTTGTAAACGGTAGATTGAAACTTAAATTTACTTGAATAGTATGTAAGTACCTATTCTCCCATGGGTTTTTACACACCGCATCTCCTTCTCCACCATCAACCAGAGACAGGCATTTATTTTACTTTTAACACTTTTACATGAAGCTATTTTACCGGTTTCTCCTGCTGTGGGTAGGCTTTTACGGGGTTACGTCATCTTTGCATGCGCAAACGAAACCCCAGACCGAGCCTAATTTAGTTATTTTCAAGTTGAAGGCTTCGGCCACTTCTGGGACGCAGGCCCGTTCCGGGCAAAACAACCTGGCCCAGATTCTCAGACCGGTGGCGGTTACCTCCGTGCAGCGCAAGTTCCCCAAAGCGGCGGCCCTGCCAACTGGTGCACAAGCTAAGATTACCACTGCCCCGTTGGTAGACCTTTCGCTGTTGTATGAGTTGAGGTATGAGCCTGGTCAGTCTTTTGAGCAAGTGAAGAAACAACTGCTGGCCTCCGGTCAGGTAGAATACGTGGAACCGCTGTACAACTACGCTCCTCTCTACACTCCCAATGATCCCCAAGCCAACCCCAACACGGGCGGCCAGAGATCCTACCTCTCCAAAATTAAAGCGTATGACGCCTGGGACATCACCATGGGAGACACCACCGTGGTTATTGGTATTCTGGACACCGGCGTGCGCCTTACCCAGGAAGACCTGGTAGGCAACATCAAATACAACTACGCAGACCCCATTGACGGCATTGACAACGACAACGACGGTTATATTGATAATTATAGAGGCTGGGATTTGGCAGACAATGACAACAACCCATCTTCTGATGCCAACGGCCATGGCACCAACGTGGCCGCCATTGCCGCTGCCCAGGCAGACAATGGCAAAGGCATGGCGGGCGTAGGATTCAAATGCAAATTCCTGCCGGTTAAAATCTATGCTTCTCCCGGTTCTTCAGGAGCTTTCAAAGGCTATGACGCCATCGTGTATGCAGCAGACCACGGGTGCAAGGTGATCAACCTTTCCTGGGGTGGCCCAGGCTCCCCTTCTGCGTTTGAGCAGGACATCATCAATTACGCTGCCATCAATAAAAACGTGACCATAGTGGCGGCGGCCGGCAACACCAATGAAGAACTCAACTTCTACCCTGCCTCATACCAGAATGTGCTTTCTGTGGCCGCCCTGGATGGGAATGATGTAAAAGGAAGCAGCCATACCTTTAGTTACAACGTGGACATAGGGGCCTTGGGAGTGAATGTGCTTACCGCCCGTGACGAGAACAACAACAGCTATGCCATGGGTAGCGGGTCTTCTATGGCCACACCTATTGTGGCAGGAGCCGCTGGTTTGCTACGGAGCAAGTTCCCCAACATGAACTCTCTGCAAATTGCAGAACAGCTTCGGGTAACAGCAGATGATATTTATTCTATTGATGCCAATCAGAATTATCTTGAGAAACTGGGTAGAGGCCGGTTGAACATTCACCGCGCCCTGCGCGAAACAGACGCGAAATCCGTGAGAGCAACTTCCTGGCAGATTGGTACGGCGGGGGTGGCGTATTCTGGCGAGGCGACCGAGGTGAGCGTTTCTTTCACCAATTACCTAGCACCTGTTTCTGGCCTATCCGTTTACCTGAGCTCTACCAGCCCTTTTGTAGACGTGGTGGAGGATGAGTTCATAGCAGGTAGCCAGGCTACATTGGCCACTTTTACCAACCAGGGTAAAAAATTCAAGATACGCGCGACGGATGATGCCCCAGTCAACTCTGAAGTGTGGTTGCGTCTGGGTTTCATGGACGGAGCATATACAGACTACCAATACATTAAAGTGGTGGTAAACCCAGACTACCTGACCACCAACGTGAACAACCTGCGCGCGTCTGTGATTAGCCGAGGCAACATTGGCTATGACGGACAGAATTTGAGCATCGGGCAGGGCGTGACGTATAAATCCACTACTCCGCTTTTGTATGAAGGCGGCTTATTGATAGGTTATTCTGCCACCCAAGTGTCTGACAACATCAGAAACGAAAAAGGCACGACAGACAAGGATTTCTATGCCCTCACGGCTTTGCAACGGAGACCTTCCTCCCCACTGGCTAACTTCTCTGCCAATAACATGCTGGAAGACTCCCTTAACACCCGCAAGCCTCTGAGCATGCGCATCCAGCAGAACGTATTTGCCTGGGCAGATGCACCCAACCAAGACTTTGTAGTGCTGGAGTACCTGCTCACCAACCGCACCCAACAAACCATTTCCAATGCCTACGCGGGCTACTTTGCTGATTGGGATTTGGTGACCGCCGCCAGAAACGTAGCGGAGTACAAGGCTGACCTGAAGATGGGCATGGCCTACCCTAAGGCAGACGCCAAGGTATTCATTGGCATTCAGTTGCTTTCTAGAGGCGCACCCGGTTTTTATGCCTTTGACAATTCAGGCGCTCCTTCTGGTACCATCATCATTGAGGACGGCTTTACCACCGCTGAGAAATATAAGGCCTTGTCTGGTGGTCTACAACGCACCAGCGCTGGCCTCACAGATACCAACGGCAAGGATATCTCCTTCATGATTTCATCTGCCATTAAAACCCTGGCCCCAACTCAAACAGACACGGTGGCGTTTGCCATAGTGGCGGGCAATACCAAGGAAGCCCTTTTTGAAAACGCTGCCGCCGCCCAGCAGAAATACCTGCAGATGACCTCAACCAGAACCGTCACCGGATTGCCTGAAGAGGCGCTGGCCACGGAAGTGAAGGTATATCCCAATCCTTCTACGGGCCGTGTCACGGTAGCTTTCCCGGCGAGTGCGCAGAGACAGTCCAGCCAGTTGCATGTGTTAGACAGCCAAGGCAGAACAGTTTACCAGATGCTAGTCCCTACGGGTAGCAAGGCAGATCTTGACCTGAGCCACCTGGCCAAAGGAATGTACTTCCTGAAGATTTCCACCGGCAAAGAAGTGACTACCAGAAAGCTGGTGCTCATTCACTAATTGTGAGCATCTGAGTATTTAAAGAAAATTCGTTTTTGGCCTGTTTCCTGGAAAACAGGCCAAAAACGACAAAAAGAAAGGGCAGCCAATTGTGGCTGCCCTTTCTTTTTTATGTAAACCAGAAGCTTACGCCTGGTTTTGCTGTAATCTGATCAAGTTCAAAGCAGAACCCGCTTTAAACCACTCAATCTGTCCTTCATTGTAGGTGTGGTTGGCGTCAAAGGTGTAGGTAGAACCGTCTTTGTGCGTCAATCTCACTTTCAATGGCACACCAGGCGTGAAGTTGGTCAGGCCAATGATGTCCAACACGTCATCCTCTTCAATGCGCTCGTAATCTTCTTTGTTGGCGAAGGTCAGGGCCAGCATTCCTTGCTTCTTCAGGTTGGTTTCATGGATACGGGCGAAGGATTTCACCAATACCACCTGCACCCCCAGGAAGCGAGGCTCCATGGCTGCGTGCTCTCTGGAAGAACCTTCACCGTAGTTCTCATCTCCTACTACCACAGATCCAAGACCAGCGGCTTTGTAAGTACGGGCTACTTTAGGAACTTCGTCATAACCGCCACCGCGTACCAGTTGGCTCTTCACGCTGTTGGCTTCGCCGTTGTAGGCATTGATGGCACCAATCAACATGTTGTTGGAGATGTTGTCCAGGTGACCGCGGTATTTCAACCATGGACCTGCCATAGAGATATGGTCAGTGGTACATTTGCCTTGCGCTTTGATCAACAGTTTCAAGCCCATCAGGTCTTGTCCGTTCCATGGTTTGAACGGCTCTAACAACTGCAATCTGTCTGAGCAAGGATCTACCACTACGCTTACGGCGCTTCCGTCTGCCGCTGGGGCTACGTAACCGGCGTCTTCTACGGCAAAGCCTTTCACTGGGAACTCAATACCCATTGGCTCGTCTAACATCACTTGCTCGCCGTTTTTGTTTGGCAGCGTGTCGGTTAGCGGGTTGAAGGTCAGGTCGCCGGCAATAGCAAACGCAGTCACGATCTCAGGAGAAGCCACAAACGCGTGGGTGTTCGGGTTACCGTCGTTCCGCTTGGCGAAGTTACGGTTGAACGACGTGATGATGGAGTTCTTGCGCTTAGGGTCATCTGTATGACGGGCCCACTGACCAATACACGGACCACAGGCGTTGGCTAGTACTACCCCGCCAATCTCAGCAAAGGTGTCCAGGATGCCGTCACGCTCTGCTGTGTAACGAACTACCTCAGAACCTGGGGTGATGGTGTACTCTGCGTTCACCGCTAAGCCTTTGTCAATGGCCTGCTGGGCCAAAGAAGCGGCGCGGGTTAAGTCTTCATAAGAAGAGTTGGTGCAAGAACCAATCAAACCTACCTCAAGTTTGGCCGGCCAGTTGTGCTCACGCACGGCAGCGGCAAACTGAGAAATTGGCCAGGCTGCATCTGGTGTGAACGGTCCGTTCACGTGTGGCTCCAACTCGCTCAGGTTGATTTCAATTAACTGGTCGTAGAAGGCTTCAGGGTTGGCCATTACCTCGTCATCGGCACGCAGGTGCTCAGCAACCTGGTCGGCCAGTTCGGCAATCTCAGCGCGCTCAGTACCCACCAGATAGTCTCTCATTTTCTGGTCATAGGAGAAGACAGAGGTAGTAGCCCCAATCTCGGCACCCATGTTACAGATGGTAGCTTTACCAGAGCAAGAGATGTTGTTGGCACCCTCACCGAAGTATTCTACAATGGCACCGGTACCGCCTTTCACAGTCAGGATACCCGCCACTTTCAAGATAACGTCTTTGGCCGCTGTCCAACCGCTCATCTTGCCGGTAAGTTTCACGCCAATCACTTTCGGGAATTTCAGTTCCCAGGCCATGCCGGCCATTACGTCAACGGCGTCTGCACCGCCCACGCCAATGGCAATCATACCAACACCACCCGCGTTTGGCGTGTGCGAGTCAGTCCCGATCATCATACCGCCCGGGAAGGCATAGTTTTCTTGTACCACCGTGTGGATGATACCCGCACCCGGCTTCCAGAACCCGATGCCGTATTTGTTAGACACAGAGGCCAGGAAGTCATACACTTCTTTGTTCTCAGTGTAGGCTTCAGACAAGTCTTGCTCAGCACCTACGCGGGCCTGGATCAAGTGGTCACAGTGTACCGAAGATGGCACTGCCACCGTTGGTCTACCGGCCTGCATGAACTGTAACAAAGCCATCTGGGCAGTAGCATCCTGCATGGCAACGCGGTCTGGCGCAAAATCTACGTAAGACTTGCCACGCTCATAAGCCTGCGTAGCCGCACCGTTATATAAGTGTGCGTAAAGGATTTTCTCGGTAAGAGTTAAGGGGCGGCCCACCGCCGTGCGTGCTGCTGCCACCCGGTCTCCCAGCTGCGCATACACGCCCTTGATCATGTCTACATCAAATGCCATAGATCTGCTTCGTATTTATTTTAGGTAAGTACTTAAGGATGTCCGCAAATGTCGCAAACAGAACCCTTTTACACAAATAATTAAATATCTCCTAACTCTATAGGGTTTTCTACCTGAAATGTCTGATATTTCACGGTTGCCCTATACCTTTGCTGCATGAGCTTTAAATCAAAGACCCATTTTTTTCTATCCTCGTTCCTGCTTTCCACAGGCCTTTTTATGACCGCGTGTAACTCCAACTCAGACAGCACGTTGCCCGCCGGCCCTTGGCGCGGCACCATTGAAGTGAGCGGCCATACCATGCCGTTCAACTTTACCGTGGCAGAGGAGAATGGAAAGCAGGTAGCCTATTTGGTTAACGGAGAAGAGAAAATTTTGATTGACGAAATCACGTTTGACCAGGATAGCGTGCGCCTGCAGATGCATATTTTTGACGCCACGCTGCACGCCAAGGTAGACAAAGGCCAACTCACCGGCCGCTGGGAACGCCGCGACCAGGCCCAACCGTACAGCCTACCCTTTGCGGCCGAGCATGGCAAGACCAACCGCTTCGTAGAAAAGCCGGCCAAAGCCGACGTTGATATTTCCGGTAAGTGGGAAGTACTGTTTCAGGGCGAGGAAGGAAACAGCTATCCGGCCATTGGCGAATTCACCCAGAACGGCAATACCCTGACCGGCACTTTTTTAACCCCCACCGGCGACTATCGCTTTCTGCAAGGCCAGGTAGCAGGCAAAGAAATAGGCCTCTCTACGTTTGACGGCTCACATGCCTACCTTTTCACCGCAGAAGCCCAACCCGACCAAACCCTGAAAGGTGATTTCTACGTGGGCCTGGCGGGGCATGAGACCTGGACGGCTAAACGCAACGAAAACTTTGAACTTCCCTCTGCCGACACCCTCACGCACCTGAAGCCGGGTTATGACAAACTCTCTTTCGCCTTCCCAGATTTAGAAGGCAAACAAGTTTCTTTAGAAGACCCAAAATTTAAAGGCAAACCGGTGGTGGTGCAGATTTTTGGATCGTGGTGCCCCAACTGCATGGATGAGACGGCGTTTCTGGCACCTTGGTACGCCAAGAATAAAAGCCGAGGCGTAGAAATCATTGGCCTGGGGTATGAGCTGAGTCCTGAGTTTGCGAAAGCCCAAACCAGAATCTCAAAAATGAAAGACCGCTTTGACGTGGAGTACACCTTGCTGGTAGCCGGCACCAAAGACAAAGAATTGGTGGCCAAATCATTACCAGCCCTGAGCAAAGTTGTCTCCTTCCCTACCACCATTTTCATTGACAAACACGGCAAGGTACGCAGAATCCACACTGGTTTCTCTGGCCCTGGCACCGGTAAATACTATGAGACCTTTGTAAAGGAGTTCAACCAAACCATTGATAAGCTGGTAGCTGAGAAATAACCCACCTCTTGATTGCAAAACGAAAGCGGCGCAGTTCTCAAAAGGACTGCGCCGCTTTCGTTTTTGGCCTGTTTTCTGGAAAATAGGCCAAAAACGGTTAAGGCTACTTTTATTTGAAAGAAATCACTTTGCATAGGTGCGCAGGATAGAATTAGCTCGTTTTAAATATTTAGTATTTTCTATATATTTAACCTTCAATTTATTATACCATTAGCAATTTATCACATGAGAAGACTTTTACTATTCTGTCTTGGCTTATTTCTTGTGTCTTCTTGCGGCGGCAATGCTGGCAAAGAGCGTGTAGACGAGCTTACCTCTACGGGGGTGAAGGTAGAGAATGAACGGGTGACCGCCTGGTTTCCCAAAGACTCTGTGCAAGACATTAGAATGAAGGAGATTGCAGATTCTTTACAGCAAATCATCATTGCCTCAGAACAGATGATTGGCAATCAGCCTTGGCAACAGTTCAAAGGCAAAAAAGATAAACTACTATTTCAACGAAGGCAATTTTGTGTCTGTGGCTAATGCAGACGGAGATGTGTTTATACCCCTTTGGCGCATCACGTCTGGCCAGGCTCCAGTGCATCATGAGACCATGCACGTGCTGTTGCGTACCAAGGAAGGCAACTGGAACTCCGTGTCCAAGGTGGTTTCTTTCTTCACCATACCCATGTGGTTCACAGAAGGCGTAGCCGAATACCTGGCCATGAAAGTCTCTCATGACACCAAGGTTCCCAAGTTGGATTTGCAGAAAAGTGGCGGTTATTTAAAAGTGGATTCTACCTGCAGTGCCGCGCTTAAAACCGAAGTGGGCCAGTATGTGGTAGATTACATTGGGGAGGAAGGCGCCATGCTCAAACTCTTCACCTCTGACCGCAAGACCTATGCCCCTCCCTTCTACAACTGCTCCTGCTCTTTCACTAAATACTTAGGCGAAACCTATGGCACTGAGGTTCTTTTGCGAAGCAACGCCCAGTTCAAAGATGAGCAGGAAACATTGGAACAGCTTACCAAAAAAGACCTATCTACTCTTAAAGAAGAATGGCTTACTAATCTTAAGAAACAGTACAAATAAGAAGACACTTCTCTAAAACGGAAGTGGCGCAGTTCTTAAAAGGACTGCGCCACTTCCGTTTTTAGCCTATTTTGGCGAAAACAAGCCAAAAACGACATGCCTTGAAGGCCCACGTTGCTGGTTACTGCTCCAAAGGCTTGCCTGCTTCCTTCCAGGCTTTGAGGCCGCCGTCTAAATGCGCCACGTTGGTATAGCCCATCTGCTTAAGGGTAGTAGCCGCCAAAGCTGAACGTCCGCCCCCGGCGCAATGCAGAATAAGGCGCTTTTTCCGGTCAAACTCAGGTTTATGGTAGGGCGTGGTGTCATCTGCCAGAAACTCAAGCATACCCCTGGGCGCATGCGTGGACCCGGCAATCTTGCCACTCTCTTTCAGTTCTTCGCTTTCCCTGATGTCAATCAAAGTAGCATTGCCCTGGGCCAGTTCTCGTTCCACCTGGTCAGGAGAGAGGTTCTCTACATTTTTCTTGGCCTCTGTGACCAGGTCTGAGGCGGTTCTGTTTTCCATAGTTTCTATGTTTTTAGGTTGGCTTTTTAAGTTTTAACGTGTGTTTACAGATGTGTGCAGAGAAGTCAGATGGGTACGTAAGCTAAACAGGTAATACCGTTCCGTTTTTAGTCTGTTTTCTGGAAAATCGCCTAAAAACGACGATCCTTGCATAGTAGGAGGAGTGTCTTGCTTTATACTCCATTGTGGGCAAAAAAGCTACCTTTTTACTTGCCTAGAGACTCGTCTGTGAAATGCTCCCGGTGCTTGGGTTTGGAGAATTTATCCTGATTAAACGCCTTGGAACCACCTCTGGGAATGGACAAAGACGACCAGCCGCCTTCAGAGGCCATTTTGCCAATGTACACTATCTGCCCAACGTGATATGGGTAATGCGCCAGCTGCCGGTTGATGGCCTCCAGGACCGTGTGGCCTTGGTTTCTGATGTAGATGGTTTGGGAAAGGTCTTCTGGAGTCAGGGATTTAAGCGTAGCCAGGAAGCAATCCCAGCCTTCGTTCCACTTTTGGAGCACCTCTTGCGGGGTGACAAGGTCGTTGTCAAATTCGGCTTCGCGGTCTCGCCAGTCTTTTTCACCGTCTGTGGTCAGGAAATCTGTCCACCGCGAGAGCATATTGCCCCAGAGGTGTTTCACAATAGTGGCGATGCTGTTGCTGTCCTCGTTGTATTGCCAGAAAAGCTTCTCCTCAGGCACTTGCTGAAACGTCTTCTCTCCCAGCATCCGGTAATATTCAAACTGTTTTACAACACTTTCCAGGTACTCGCTTGTCATAGCACTGTCGTTTAAAGTATGGTATACGGTTACATTGTGTCTGAATACTTATTCCACTATCCTAACTTTAGCCTAGGTAGATAAGGGCCTTAAAGCAGTGTTGTTTAGTACTATGCGGCATTGGTAACGGCTTACTGTTTTAAAGCCCGGCGCAGGTAATTTATTTGCCCCAGATGGTACGAGAGGTGTGCAGACAGATGCATTAAGAAAAAGCCCGTGGTCATTTCTTGGCCTAACACATTCTCTGGATAGGTTTCTGTCAACGCTTCTTCCTGCATCTGTCCAAGCGTGGCTTTTACAATGCGTTTGGCTTCTTCTACTTGCTGGAGCAGTTTCTCTTTGGGGATATTCATCAGGGTAAACTCCGCTTCCCGGTCTCTCACATAGCTGTCGCTCCCCAGGTTCTTCCCGATGTAGGTGCGCAAATTTCCTACCAGGTGCAGACACAGATTACCTGCCGAATTCTTAATGCTGCCCGTAGTCTGCCATAGGTCATTCTCTTCTCTAAACTCACTGATTTCGCTTGTAAGTTTGTCCAGGTCACGTGAGAATATCTGAATAAATTCTGTAATCATTGGATTAGAGTTGGGGGGGAAAGACTTTATAACTGTTAGTATAAAAAACGTGTGAGGTCGTCGGCCGAAACATGGTTTTTATACAGTGTTGTGGTGCGCTATTTTTCTTTCCAAGTTATCTGAGTTATTTTCCAATTATCCTTCTCTTTTTCAAGCTTCACAATCGGGTGGTAGTGGTCTGCGTAACTTTTCTTGCCTTCATAATTATCGAAGAACCTTAATGTGGCAAGCCAATTGTCACCGCTCTTTTCCAGATTACTAACTTCCACGTCGGCAAAGGGTTCTTGGGTTCTTGGCTCCTTATCCAATAGTAATAGTAGAGCCAGTCGCAGTATTTGTCGAACTCGTAGGCGTCCGCTTCACTATAAACTGACCAGTCTACTTTGGCCATATTTTCAGCACACCCTGAAATTCTTTGTTTCTCTTGCTTAATGAATTTATCTGAAACTGTGGGCAGCTTTCTTAGCTGTTCAAAGTATGGCTCGTACTCTACTTTACTTTTTCCTGCATTGCCTTCCACGATTCTTACTTCAATCGGTGTATTGGGGTCAGGATTGTTTACATTCTTTATATACCAGCGGTGGAAAGAAGTCGCAATTTTTTTAAGCTGTCGTGTTTCAGCTGTCTCTTGAGTAGATGCCACAGACTTCTCAGATGGTTGACTATCGGTTGAATCCTTTATAGATATGGCTTCTTGAATAAAAACCGCGTTATCCTTTACAGTAATATTTTCTTTTGGCTGTTCCGTGGAGCAACTAAGCAATCCCAAAACCGAGAGCAACAGAAGTATCCTTTTCATATTTAAAATTACCAAAACGGCTAGTATAAAAAACGTGCTAGGCCGTCGGCCGTAGCATGATTTTTATACAGTGTTAGCAACAGTAATTTTATTTTTTATCAGGAAAGCAATCACTGCCAAAGGCTGGGCCGCCGTACTGCACTAATATTCTTTTGTTGATTTTCTTGAAGTTACAACCTTTGACAATTTCATCTATAATTGCCTGTTCGGGTATTGTATCAAAGATGAGGTATTCAAGGCCATACAAGTCATTAGTTGGATAGCCAATGGAAGAGTAATCAATTTTCAATTTGTCTGGAATCGAGAAACTGTTACTTATTGAGTTACAGTTTGCCTTATCCAAATAGGTTCTAAGCTTTTCGATTTTCTCTTTATCCAAATTCACAATTTTGAAAGCATCCTCCAATTCTTTGTTGTCCAAGTCTATGTCAAACCTATGGAACTGTCCGTAATCATCAAATATGGCTTCTGTGTACCAAGTGGTTTTGTCGTGATAATTCTTCTGGTCTAACTTAAAATCTATATTATCATCAGAGTTGAACCTTATGAAAAGAACTAATTCTTTAGGCTTTATTTTATTGAAATAGCTTGCCAAGGAATCTATTTCGCTCTTCTTCTCTTCGTAGTTAGTGAAAACTCCCTTCGTGGCGTCACCACAACTTGTGAGACATAATGCAATCACAAACAGCACTAAAGAGATTATTTTCATTCTTATTGTTGCTAACTATCTACTAGACCGAACTGTTCGGCTTATCTTCACTATATGTGGAGGAAATCAAAAGTAATACTCTAAGATAGTCGTTATTTGAAGGAGTTCTACTATAGTCTTTACTAGTGTATTAGTTATAAAGTAAATCCGTTTTTAGCCTATTCCCGCCAAAACAGACCAAAAACGAGTACAGCATAACAAGCCAGACTATAAGTCTTGCTTCTTGCCAAGCACTACTTGATTCTATTTTTCGCGCTCTATGGTGTAGCGGATGAGTTGCTCCAAGGAGTCTCTGGACGGGGAGGCGGGAAAGGTATGCAGCAGTTGTAGCGCCTCCTGGTGGTAGGCGTTCATGACCTGGATAGCATAGTTGAGGCCGCCAGAATTCTTCACGAAGTCAATGACCGTATTGATTCTGTCTGCCTTGCCGTTGTTGTTTTTGACGTTGTAAATGATGCGGCGCTTGGTGAGCCAGTCGGCTTGTTGCAGGGCGTAGATTAGGGGCAGTGTCATCTTCTTTTCTTTGATGTCAATGCCCACGGGTTTGCCAATTTCGGCGGTGCCATAGTCAAACAAATCGTCTTTGATCTGGAAGGCAATGCCCACTTTCTCCCCAAACAGACGAGCGCGTTCCACGGTCTCGGCATCAGCGCCCACCGATGACACGCCCACGGCACAGCAAGAGGCAATCAAAGAAGCGGTTTTCTGCCGGATGATGTCAAAGTACACAGACTCGTCAATGTCCAGACGGCGGGCCTTCTCCATTTGCAGGAGCTCGCCTTCGCTCATCTCCCTAACGGCGTTGCTCACTATCTTGAGCAGGTCAAAGTCATTGTTGTTGAGTGAGAGCAAGAGGCCTTTGGAGAGCAGGTAGTCGCCTACCAGCACGGCAATCTTGTTTTTCCAGAGGGCATTGACGGAGAAGAAGCCGCGGCGGTAATTGGCGTCATCTACCACGTCATCATGCACCAGCGTGGCGGTGTGCAGCAGCTCAATGAGGGCGGCACCGCGGTAGGTGGCGTCTGTGATGTTTTCCTGCAACAGCTTGGCCGTGAAGAACACAAACATGGGCCGCATCTGCTTGCCTTTGCGTTTGACAATGTAGCCCATGATCTTGTCCAGCAACAAAACATTGGATTGCATAGACTGCCGGAATTTCTTCTCGAATTCCTGCATCTCTGCCGCAATGGGGGCTTGTATCTGGTTTAAGGGGCTGCTCATCTCTGCGTCGCAATATTACCATCCTAAACCCGCTAAAGCAAACCGGCCGTTTGCTTTTCACGGGTTTGTGGCCGTACTTCGCTATGTTTCACCTAAGCGCACTTTCTACCCGCATGATACAGTACTCAGAGTTTGTTCTTTCCTCTGCCCACGGCCGTGATTTTTCTGTGGATGCCCGCTGGGTTTCTGACAACGAGCCGAAGCCCGTGGTCCTCTTCGTGCATGGTTTTAAGGGCTTCAAGGACTGGGGCCACTTTAACCTGCTGGCAGATTATTTTGCAGCGCACGGCTTTGTGTTCATAAAGCTGAACCTGTCTCACAACGGTGTGGAACCCGGCGGAAGCGACCTCACCAACATGGAGGCCTTCGGGAACAACAACTTCTGCATTGAACTAGACGATCTGGGCACGCTCATAGACCAGTTAACCGCTGGCTCCACGCCCATTCCCGCCCAGGAACTGGACGCATCTCACCTGCTCTTGATTGGCCACAGCCGCGGTGGCGGACTGGTGCTCCTGAAAGCCGCCGAAGACGCCCGCGTTTCTGGCGTGGCCACCTGGTCTGCCATCAGTGACATTGATCAGCGCTGGTCTAAGGAATTGATGGAAGAATGGAAGCGCACCGGCGTACAGTACATTGCCAATGCTCGTACCGGCCAGCAAATGCCCTTGTATTACCAGCTGGTAGAAAATTTTGAAGCCAACCGGAAGCGCCTGGACATCTTGAAAGCGGTAGAGAAACTGTCTGTTCCGGTGCTCATCATCCACGGCGAACAGGACGAAACCCTGCCCTTGTCTATGGCACACGAGCTGCATGCCCAAAACCCTTTCGCAGAACTGTACCTGATCCCAGAGGCGGACCATTCCTTCGGGGGGCGGCACCCGTACGAGGCTACGGAACTTCCCGCCTTCGCCAAAGCCGCCGCCGATAAAACCATCCAGTTCTTTCAAGCCGCGTTGTCATGAGGCCGCTGTACTTGCTTTTGGGCAGCAACCTGGGTGACCGGGTTTCTTTCCTCCAGGAAGCGTTTGATCGTTTATCGGGTATTTTTGGGGAATCAGGGCAAAAGTCCAGCCTCTATGAAACGGCTGCCTGGGGCCTTGAAAATCAACCGGCCTTCTTAAACCAGGCCCTCTTGTTCCAGACAGACCTTCCGCCAGACCAGGTATTGGCCCATACCCAACAGATTGAGCAGGACCTGGGCCGTGAGCGCAAAGAACGCTGGGGCGCCCGCGTCATAGACATAGACATTCTTCTGTATGGGAACACTATTCTAGAAACCCAAAACCTTACCATTCCCCATCCCCATTTGCATCAGCGCCGCTTTACGCTGGCCCCTTTGGCAGAACTGTCGCCTTCCTTTGTGCATCCGGTTTTAAAAAAGACCATCGCCCAATTATTGGCAGATTGTCCAGATCCGCTGGAAGTGACATTAATGTGCTAGTTTTGAGGTGGGATTTGAAGATGTGGAGATGTGGAGATTTGAAGATGGTGAAATGATTGAATAGCCGTTTTTGGGCTGTTTCCAGGAAATCAGGCAAAAAACGGCACTCACTCACTCACTCACTCACTCACTCACTCACTCATTACTTGTCATCCTGAAAGGATCTTGTGGGCAAGTTATAAGGACGTTGGCTATAACACCTCCCGCAAGTTTGAGCGCAGCGGAAACTTGTGGATAGGCTTAGGAGCAAGTTTATCAACTTGCCTGATCCTTCCGCCAACCCACGCAAGTTGATAAACTTGCGCCATGATTAGCTCCAAGTCACAGACTTGAAGCAGGAGAGTAAGCGTTTTTGGGCTAATTTTCAGGAAACAAGCAAAAAACAGCCCTCCAAGAATTTCTTAAAAACCTCATCTTCACATCTTCACAATTCCAAATCTTCACATCTGAAGAATCAGCATCTTACTTCCGTTGGTCAAACTTCTGGTAAATGGAGTTCTGGCTGATGTACTCGGGGACCAATTGCTTCATCTTTTTGATGACTTCCACATTGTTCTGAGAATGGAAGAGGTCAATGAGGACCTGGATTTCATGAAGGACCAGGTGCACCTGTTGGGCGGGTACGTTGGCGAGGCGAATTTTGGGGTGATCAGTGGCCTGAACGGATTCGTTTTCATGGAAAAGCTCTTCTTCCAGCTTTTCGCCGGGGCGCAGGCCGGTATACACCAGCTGAATGTCTTTGCCCAGGGTGAGGCCAGAGAGCTTGATCATCTTCTTTGCCAGGTCTACTATCTTGATGGAATCGCCCATGTCAAAGATATAGATTTCGCCACCACGGCCCATGGCGGACGCCTCTAACACCAATTGGCAGGCCTCCTGAATGGTCATGAAATAGCGCGAAATGTCTGGGTGCGTGACCGTGAGCGGGCCGCCTTCCATGATCTGGTTCCTGAATCTGGGAATGACAGACCCGGTACTGCCCAGCACATTGCCAAACCGCGTGGTGATGAAGCGCGTGCGGTTGTTGCCCGTGTCCCGCAGATAATGGTCCAAAGACTGCACGTACATCTCACAGAGACGTTTGGAAGCCCCCATCACGCTGGTGGGGTTTACGGCCTTGTCAGTGGAGAGGAGTACAAACTTCTGAGCCTGGAACTTGATGGCCAGATCTGAGAGAATCTTGGTGCCCAGAATGTTGGTATTGAGCGACTCCGTGGGGTTCTCTTCCATCACAGGCACGTGCTTGTAGGCGGCGCAATGGAAAACCAGCTCGGGCTTGAAGGTTCTGAACACGGCTTCCATGCGGGCGGCATTGCAGATATCGCCCAGCACTACCTCAAACCTTAGCTTCTGGTACAGTTCCGTCAGTTCCAGTTCCAGGTCGTACAAAGGAGACTCGGCTTGGTCAAGAAGAATGAGTTGCTTGGGTTTGAACCGAATGAGCTGCCGCACCAGTTCGCTGCCAATGGAACCAGCGGCGCCCGTGATTAAAATGGTTCGGTTCTGGAGTTCCTTGTGCAGCAGCGGCGAATCAATCTCGGCGGCGGCGCGGCCTAAGACGTCTTCAATGCGCACCTCCTTGATCTGCTTGAAACTCAGCTCGCCGTTGATCCATTTGTACGTAGGCGGCACAATTAACACCTGCACTCCGGCCTTGAGACAAGCTTCAACCAATTGCCTTTTGCGGGAGATAGACAGCCGCTGCACTGCCAGAATAAGAAGGTCTACCTTCAGGTTGGTCAGTTGGTCGGCGAGGGTTTGCGTGGGTTGTAATATGGGAATGCCATTGATGGCCAGGCCAGTCTTTGACGCCTCGTCATCCAGAAAAGCCAGAATGCGGTAATAGGTGCCCATGTCCTGCTGCAGGGTGCGCTGAGTAATGGTCCCCACCTCGCCGGCGCCAAAAATGGCCACGTTGATTTTCTTGCTGTTGGTGTGGTTCCATTCATAATGCAGAATCTTGGCCCAAACGCGCACCATAGAGGTGGCCATGAGACTCAAGGCATAGTCAATGAGTAACACCGAGATGGGAATGAAATTCTGGTACCCGAAACCTTTGTTGTACACCAGCTGGGCGGCCACCAGCACCAATGAGCTGCCCGTGAGCGCGAAAAAGAGTTTACGCAGGTCGTCAATGCTGGAGTAGCGCAGGATGCCCCGGTGGGTTTTGAAATAATACGCAGCCAGGCCTTTTATCACCAGCACAATGGGCAGCATCCACCCTACTGACAGCTCTGTAAAAACCGGCAGGCTGAAGTTGAACCGAAGCAGGTAGGCCGCTAAAAAGGACAGGGCACATAAACAGAGGTCTATGGCAAACACCAGTTGCTTTGGCATTTTCTGAGTAAACATCTGCTGCATGTGCCCCATCTTCTTTTGCAAAATCTATAGCGCCGAGGATTATCCTACCTGGGAAACCTCAGCGTTTTTGTCAATTTTCTTCACCAGACCTTGCAACACCTTGCCCGGGCCGCACTCTACAAACAGCGTGGCACCGTCAGCGATCATTTGCTGCACAGACTGTGTCCAACGTACGGGAGCCGTTAATTGCTGGATGAGGTTTTGCTGAATTTCTTGCGGATCTGTATGCGGCTTGGCGTCCACGTTCTGGTACACCGGGCAGATACCCTGCTTAAACTCTGTGTTACGGATGGCCGCTTCCAGTTCTGCTTCGGCAGATTTCATGAGCGGTGAATGGAAGGCTCCGCCCACAGGTAAGACCAGGGCGCGCTTGGCACCGGCGGCTTTCATGGCTTCGCAGGCTTTTTCTACGCCGGCAATGGAACCAGAAATTACCAATTGGCCTGGGCAGTTGTAATTGGCGGCTACAACCACGTCGTCCACCTCGGCGCATATCTGCTCCACCTTTTCGTCTTCCAGGCCCAAGATGGCGGCCATGGTAGAGGGTTGCTCCTCGCAGGCTTTTTGCATGGCCAGGGCACGTTTAGACACCAGGCGAAGGGCATCTTCAAAGGAAAGCACTTTGTTGGCGACCAAGGCAGAAAACTCACCTAAAGAGTGACCAGCTACCATCTCTGGCGTAAAATCCTGAGCCACGGCGGCCTGAATAACGGAATGCAGGAAAATGGCGGGCTGGGTGACTTTGGTTTGCTTGAGTTCTTCGTCGGTGCCAGAGAACATGATGTCGGTGATCCTGAAACCCAGAATCTCGTTGGCTTGCTCAAACAGGCGTTTGGCTTCTTCATGCTGGTCATACAGGTCCTTGCCCATGCCCACAAACTGGGAACCCTGCCCCGGAAAAACGTATGCTTTCATAGCTTTTGGTTTTTTGTTTTTGGTCTCTTTTCTGGAAAACAGGCCAAAAACGGCGGTTTTCTCTAGAAAAGAAAACAAAGATAAGAAAAAGGCGCCCATTCTAAGAAGGGGCGCCTTTTCTATGATGGGCTTAGTGGATGATCTCTACCCAGCCCTTGAATACTCTGACGTCTGGCGTGCTGGACCTTCCGTAGAATTCCACCTCCACCTGGTAGAAGTAGGTACCGTCTGCCAGGGCTTTGCCGCCATCGTCTACGCCTTTCCAGTTCAGGCCTGGTTCTGAGTTGCCTTCAAACACCTTGTTGCCCCATCGGCTGAACACTTTCAACCTGGCAGATTTAATAAAGGCCGCACCTTGTTTAGGCGTGAACACGTCATTGACCCCGTCATTGTTGGGCGTAAAGATGTTAGGCAGAATAAACACAATACAGTTGTCTTTGCAGGCCACGTCCGTCTCCTCAAATACACTGGTATTGCCGGTCACATCCGTGGCGGTCACGGCATAGCATCCCGCAAAGGACTGTAAGCCGGTATGTGTGAACGTCATAGCCTTGGTAGTCCCAATCACCTGGAAGGGGTCATCATCTTTGGCTTTATAATACACGGTGTAGAGGGCAATGTCTGCCGTGTTACAACCTTCTGGCAGGGTCCAGCTCACCACGTTCTGGAACGGCGGGTTGGTTGGCTCCGTGATTTCAGGACATGGATCCAGGGTGACGATAGGCTTGCAGACCTGCACCAGACAGGCAATCTGGCTGTTGTTGAGGATTGGGTCTGGCAGCAACGGATTCTGGTAGGTCCCTTTGGTCACCACGTAAGCACAGTATTCCTCTCCCACCAGCAACGGAATGTTTTTGGTATAGGTACCGCTGGTTGGACCGGCGGCCACGCTGTCATAGCGCTCAAAGTTGCCACCGGGCTTCTTAAGGTAAATGACATGGTGGTATTTCCGGTCTTGCTGCGCGTTGTCCCAAGGCACGTTATAGGTCCAGTTCAAAATGAGGGAGGTGCCGTTGGCCTTGGCCGTAAGTCTTACACTAGACGCCGAGGCCGAGTCTGCCAGCACGGTAGCCGCCCCTGCCCCATCGCCACGGTATAATTCCACGCGGTAGATGTAGGAGGTGTCCTGGGTGTTGAGCCCGTTGTCTACAAAGATGGTGTCATTCAAGCCCAGGTTAGGACGCACCTCTGTGAAGACCGCCGCTGGGCCGCGGCCTTGGCCTAGGGCTCTCAGCAACCGGTACCGGTACGGGCCAGGCAACTGATCTATCAAGGTTTTGGGTTTGTTCCACTCCACGCGCATCTTACCGGTGGTGGTGCTGGTTTCTGTTACGCTGACCTTGGTCATGGCCAGGGACTCCAGCGTGGCGCACACTTCATTAGAGGCTAGGCTTTCTCCGCCTCCGGGCGCTCCAAACTCCACATAGATCCGGTAGCAGTAGGTTTTGTTGCGCGGCAGGCCTTGTCCGTTGTTGGTGTCTGTGAAGGTGGTGGCGTTGGCATTCACCTGCCCTACGCGCACGAACCCAGAAGACGCCGGAATTCCGGTCTCGCAGTAGCCAGGCACAAACGTAGAAGGCCCTTCTTTTCTATATATATAAATGCGGCTGGCGTTGACGCAGTTGTAGGCCTGCCAGTTGATGGTGATGGTATTACTGCTCTGTACCACTGCGGTGGTGAGCACGGGCGGCGGCCCGATGACCGTAATGCGCCAAGGCTGGATGTCTACCAGCGGCTGCACCCCGGCTGGCGGAATATCAACCGCCCTGAACGTGACCTGGTACGGCTGACGACGCACGTCTAAACAAGCCAGAGTCTGCCAGTTGAACACGTAGGCGGTATCTGGAGTGCTTGCTTTGGTAAAGGTGGCCGGCGGCAACATCTCCCCAAAGGCAGACACGTTTACCTTGTGCCGGTCTGGGTCTGTTACTATAATGGTGTCCCGCAGTCTGGTGCCGGCTATAATACAGGTGTCTCTGGGCACAAACAGCCTGGGCGGCCTGTTGGGAATGTCCTTTACTAGAATCTGCATGTCGCGCACCACGCGTCCAATGAGCCGCTTGTTGCGCCACTCCTCTACCACGAAGGCAATGTTGAACTCTCCCAAGACGCCGGGCGTGTTCCAGGTGATCTGACCAGTGACGGGGTCTAACCTAAAGAAGGGCGCGCCCGAGTTGACCGGAATGCCCAAAAAGTTTTCCAGACCGCGGTAACCAGGAGCAATGGTGGCAATGGGGTTGCCACAGGCATCACGGCCGCCGTCTATCCTGGGCTCAAACATCCTGAACACCAGGCTGTCGCCGTCCTCGTCATATGCACCGGGGTTGTGCACGAAAATGTTGTTGATGTCTGCCACGTCAATGGGCGGCACCAGCAAGACCGGAGACCGGTTAATGCCCAAAAACTGGTCAATGGTTACGGTAGAAGTCAGGAAAAACGACTGCTGCACCGAGTTGGACAGGTTGATGATGCTGGCGTTTCTATTTTCCCCAATGAAAGAGACGGTGAACGTACCGTCCCCAGAATAGGTGTGCTCAAAGAAATAGGTATTGACCAACGTGTTGTTCTCTCCGTTCTGCAACAACACCCTGGAGGCTCTCACCGACGTCTGAGGCGTGCTACAGTCGCCGAAGTACAGTGTGGCCTGCTCGTCTTCAATGCCGCCGGCCACCGTGTAGGTAACCAGCTTAAAGAAGAAACGAAGAGGGTTCCTGGCAGCGGTGGTGTCACTTTTGGCAAAGATGTTCCCCGCCCGTATGTGGGTGGCCTGCGCGGCAGGAGCAGAAAACAGTAAAAACGCGAACAACCCAAGCAGGAAACCAAGCCGGGCGAGCAGTCCTTGACGTTTTAAAGGCATAGAGTAGAGTTTTGCATGCAGTAACAAAGATAAAATAAGACGCCAGAAGGCCATAAGATGACATGGCAGCGGCGCACGAATCTTCGCTGAAATATAGGTTCTTTTCTATAACGTATTCTAAAGTTTCCTGTTGTAATACTTCAACGGCATTCTGGTTTTTAGCCAATTTTTCTGAAAACAAGCTAAAAACAACTTTGTTTAGTCAGGAGAAGGCGCTGCGCAGACGGCAATTTAGATTAATTCAAAATTGCTTTGCACGTTGCGTAACAAAGGCACGCCGTGTACCTTTGGAAAGATTTTACCAATCCTGTTACCCTAATTCTACAACCTTAACACAGCAAAATGAGTTGGTTTTCAAAAACGTTTTCCAGTACCATTGGGCGCAAGCTTTTAGTGGCTGTCACTGGACTGTTTCTCTGCTCTTTTTTGGTAGTGCACCTGGTGGGAAACCTCCAGTTGTTCAAAGGTGATGGCGGCGCGTCCTTCAACATCTACTCCCATTTCATGGCAACAAACCCTATCATCCGCACTATGGAAATTGTGCTGGTCTTGGGTTTTGGATTTCACATTTATGAGGCCCTGGTACTTACCAGAAGAAACAAAGGCGCTCGTACTACAGAGTACGCGTACAACCGCCCGCAAGACAACAGCAACTGGTCTTCGCGCAACATGGGTCTGCTAGGCACCGTGATCCTGGTGTTCTTGATCATCCACTTGTACAACTTCTTCTGGAGAGCCCGCTTTGGCGAGCCCAACATGATTCCCATTGAAGGCACGGACTATGATGACCTGTACTCAGTGGTAGTGCAGTCGTTCCACTTATGGTGGTATGTGTTGATTTATGTGCTGGGTCAGATTGCCCTGGGTTATCACCTGTTCCACGGGTTCCAAAGCGCCTTCCAGACCCTGGGATTGAACCACAAGAAGTACACGCCGGCCATCCAGATGTTTGGGGCCTTCTTCTCCATTGTGATCGCAGCGGGCTTTGCCTCTATGCCACTCTATTTTTTCATCAAAGACGTTGTTTTGTAATAAGCGAACGCTATGATTCTAGATTCTAAGATTCCCGAAGGGCCACTGGCCGAGAAATGGGACAAGCATAAATTCAATGTGAAGCTGGTTAACCCAGCTAACAAGCGGAAATACGATGTGATTGTGGTAGGAACCGGTCTGGCCGGTGCTTCTGCCGCCGCTACTCTAGGTGAACTGGGCTACAACGTGAAAGCGTTCTGCTACCAGGACAGCCCGCGCCGCGCGCACTCCATTGCCGCGCAGGGTGGTATCAACGCCGCCAAGAACTACCAGAACGACGGTGACAGCGTGTACCGCCTCTTCTATGACACCATCAAAGGCGGTGACTACCGTGCCCGCGAAGCCAACGTGTACCGTCTGGCCCAGGTGAGTGTGAACATCATTGACCAATGCGTGGCCCAAGGTGTTCCTTTTGCCCGTGAGTACGGCGGATTGCTGGCTAACCGCTCTTTTGGTGGTGCCCAGGTAAGCCGGACGTTCTACGCCCGTGGCCAAACAGGCCAGCAATTGTTATTGGGTGCCTATTCTGCCTTGAACCGTCAGATTGCCTACGGTAAAGTAAAAATGTACCCACGCACCGAGATGCTGGACCTGGTAATGGTAGACGGCAAGGCTCGTGGTATTGTAACCCGTAATTTGGTTACGGGTGAGATTGAGTCGCATAGCGCGCATGCCGTTATTTTGGCCACAGGTGGTTATGGTAACGTATTCTTCTTGTCTACCAACGCCATGGGTTCTAACACCACGGCCATCTGGAGAGCGCACAAGAAAGGTGCTTTGTTCGCTAACCCTTGCTTCACGCAGATTCACCCAACCTGTATTCCGGTTTCGGGTGGTCATCAGTCTAAACTGACCTTGATGTCTGAGTCGTTGAGAAACGATGGACGTGTTTGGGTACCTAAAGCAGTAGGTGACAACCGCATTGCCAGCGACATTCCAGAAGACGAGCGTGATTATTTCCTGGAACGCAAATATCCATCCTTCGGTAACCTAGTACCACGTGACGTGGCTTCGCGTAACGCTAAATTGGCGTGTGACGAAGGACGTGGCGTTGGAACCACCAAACTGGCTGTTTATCTTGATTTTGCAGACGCTATCAAACGCGAAGGCTTAAACGCCATCAGCCAGAAGTACGGCAACTTGTTTGAGATGTACGAAAAGATCACTGGTGAGAACCCGTATGAACAACCAATGCGCATTTACCCAGCGGTGCACTACACCATGGGCGGCCTTTGGGTAGACTATAACTTGATGACCACCATCCCTGGCTTGTACGCCACGGGTGAGTGTAATTTCTCTGACCACGGTGCCAACCGCTTAGGGGCTTCGGCTTTGATGCAAGGTCTGGCAGATGGCTATTTTGTGATTCCGTACACCATTGGTGACTACCTGGCGCAAAACCCAACTGCCCGCGTGGAGACCAGCCACCCTGCTTTTAAAGAAGCAGAGCAGGCCGTTCGCGCTGATGTGGATCGTTTGTTGAGCATCAATGGTAGCCGCACGGTAGATGATTTCCACAAGGCGCTGGGTCTATTGATGTGGGATTACTGCGGTATGGCCCGTAACGCCGAAGGCTTACAGTATGCCAAGCAAGAAATCAGAAAACTTCGTGAAGACTTCTGGAAAGACGTGAAGATTCTGGGTACCAACGAAGAACTGAACGTGACCCTGGAGAAAGCCGGTCGTGTGGCTGACTTCCTGGAGTTAGGTGAACTGATGGTAGACGACGCCTTGAACCGCAACGAGTCTTGTGGTGGTCACTTCCGCGAGGAATACCAGACCCCAGAAAACGAAGCCCTGCGTGATGATGAGAACTACGCCTACGTAGCCGCCTGGGAATATACCGGCCCTAACCAACAGCCGGTGTTGCACAAAGAGGATCTCAAGTTTGAGAACGTAAAACTCACGCAGCGGAGCTATAAATAACGATTAATTAAAAATTAGGAATTAAAAATTAGAAATGGGTTTCTATCAGAAACGGCAACCATCTCTTCCCTTAATTTCTAATTCATAATTTATAATTTCTAATTAGAAAGATAATGGCTGGTAATAATCCTAACAGCAAACCCATGAACCTGACGCTGAAAGTTTGGAGACAGAGAAACTCCCAGGCGGCCGGTAAATTGGAGACATACCAAGTAAAAGATATTTCGCCTGAGATGTCTTTCCTGGAGATGATGGACGTGCTGAACGAAGACCTTCTTCGTAGCGGGGTAGACCCAATCGCATTTGACCATGATTGCCGTGAAGGTATCTGCGGAATGTGCAGTTTATACATCAACGGCCGTGCGCACGGCCCAGAAAGAGGAACCACCACGTGCCAGTTGCACATGCGTAAGTTCTCTGACGGAGACACCATCACCATTGAGCCTTGGCGCGCGGGCCCCTTCCCTATCTTAAAGGACCTTTGCGTAGACCGTTCAGCCTTGGACAGAATCCAGCAGGCAGGTGGGTACGTGTCCATCAATACCGGTGGGGTGCCAGACGCCAATGAGATTCCAATCCCGAAGCTGATTGCAGACAAAGCCTTTGATGCGGCTACCTGTATTGGTTGCGGTGCCTGTGTGGC
Source organism: Nibribacter ruber (assembly GCF_009913235.1). NCBI lineage: Bacteria > Pseudomonadati > Bacteroidota > Cytophagia > Cytophagales > Hymenobacteraceae > Nibribacter > Nibribacter ruber. The sequence goes on from NZ_CP047897.1 coordinate 1,264,701, forward strand.
AGCTTGCAAAAACTCTTCGGCCATGTTGTTCACCAGCGCTAAGATTTCTCAGCTTGCTATGTTACCGCAAGGCAAGGTGGAGCGCAAGACGCGTGTAGAGAACATGGTGGCCCAGATGGACATTGAAGGCTTTGGTGCCTGCTCTAACATTGGCGCTTGTGCCGCTGAATGCCCGGTTGGTATTTCTCTGGAGAACATTGCCATGATGAACCGCGAGTACATCTCTGCCAAGTTCACCTCTGAGAACGTATAGTTTTACTTCATTCATTTTGAAAAGGCGGAGCTTCCATGGCTTCGCCTTTTCTGTTTTTGGCTTGTTTTCCAGAAAACAAGCCAAAAACAGAAAATCCCATTCCCGTAGGCATTGCCTGAAACCTGTAACTTTGAGCGGCCTTCTGGGTTAAAGAGGCTAAAGACCAACCACGCATGATTCTGATCATTTCCGGCACCAACAGACCTGATTCCCTATCCTTGCAGATTGCGCAGCTGTACCAGACGCTACTCACCCAACGCCACCAGCCCTCTGAAATCCTGGACCTGCAAGACCTGCCCCTGGATTTCGCCTCCCCGGCGCTTTACAACCGCGAGTTGTACTCACAAGAATTCCTTGATTTGAGAGCTCAGGTGGCCAGCGCCCAGAAAATAGTATTCATCGTACCCGAGTACAACAACTCTTTTCCTGGCGTCTTAAAAGCATTCATAGACGGCCTGGAATACCCCCATGCCCTCCGGAATAAAAAGGGTGCCTTGGTAGGTCTCTCTACCGGAAGCCAGGGAGGCGCCTTAGCCCTCAGCCACCTCACTGACATCCTGAACTATTGCGGCCTGCACGTGTTGGCCCAGAAACCCCGCTTGGCTTTTGTACATAAACATCTGCAAGCTGGCATTTTCACAAATCCCCTCTACCTACAATTGCTGGAAGAGCAGGTAGAAGCCCTTATCCCGTTTTAACTTTCTAATTCCACTTTAATACGTTTTTGGCTTGTTTTCTGGGATCTAGGCGAAAAATGGCAGGTTTGAAATTTATATTAAAGTGACAATCAAGAAGCTTATAGGCTCCAAGCAGTTGAAAACCGCGTGCCAAAGTAGGATTAAGCAGGAATTATAATTCAAAGATTCATCATCAACGATAGTCTCGTCGGAAGTTGCAAATTCCCTCTACTGCGCTCGCTGCTTCAAACTCTCGTTTGTTCAATCCTCATGGGGAATTTGCCAGTGGCAATAGCCATTACAATCCGCACATGCTCCAACTGAATTTAGGATAGGCCTTTACTAAACGCACCATTTCCAGTCTTTCCGTCGAGCCGCCTAAGCAGGTTACCGCCTCAGATTAGATCAGCGGCAAAGACGGAGAGCCGGCCGTTCCTCTCCCAAAACTGCATCCACGCAGAAGAGGCAAGCTAGTACAGCGCGAGGCGGGAAGACGGGGCCCCGCGGCCGCGAGCGCTTGGCGGTGACAATGAAACAAGGCGGCATAAGGGCACCGGAAGAAAGAACCTTCTCAGGAGCAGCCCACGGAGGCGCACGGCAGAAAGTCATGGATGTAACATCCACACCAGAGATACATAAGCAAAGCCCTAAGAAGAGTTGCAGTAGGAGAAGAGGCCTTAGGCGCGTCTTTGGCAAATTTACCGCCAACAACGCCCAGCGGCAACCCAAACAACAGCAAGGACAGAAGACAACGATATGAAGCCCTCACTTCCACATAACTCCTCCATCAAAAAAACAGCCCAAAACCGTTTCCGATTTTGGGCTGTTTCCTGAGAAATAAGCGAAAAACGCTTAGTCTACATTATCATGCAGGAAACGATTGTCTCCTAATAATTCATTGTCATCATTCAGGTTGAAACGAGAAATCTGCTGCTCAGTAGATGGCGTCACTGTCTCCAGATTCACGTTGCGGCGCAGGTACGCAGGCACTTCTAGTTTCTCTTTGATGGCAGCATCTGAGTACATGTCAGCACTTAGGCCGCGTAAACGTTCTCTGCGCTCATTGATACGGCTGGCATCTCTGGACTCGCGCAGGGGCTCTGCTACGGGCGCATAAGCAGGCTCTTCAAAGGCGGTAGTGAAGATTTCGCTGTTACCTAAGTCAAAGATGATCTTGCCTTCGGTGACCGGTTCTGGTCTGCGCACAGGTTCCGCTGCAATCACAGTAGACGGAGAAGCCGTTGGGGCCACGCTATGCGTGGGAACTACAATAGGTGCGGCAGGTTCAGAAATAACAACGGGAGCTACCTGAGGCTGAGATACCGCTACTGGCTCTGCCTCAATCTCTTTTTTTGGCTGTGGAAGATTCTCGTGGTTACGGGCAAAACCAGTGGCAATCACCGTTACTCTAATGCTGGCACCCAGCGAAGAATCAATGCCATGCCCGAAGATCACCTCAGAATCATCACCGGCTTTCTCCTGGATGTAATCCGTGATTTCGGTCAACTCATCCATTTCCAGTTCTGCCTGATCACCAGACATGATGGAAAGAAGGATTTTCTGAGCGCCATGAATGTCGGTGTTGTTTAACAGCGGGGAAGACAAGGACTCCTCGGCGGCTCTTAGCGCTCTGTTCTCACCTTCCGTGATGGCAGAACCCATCACAGCGGCACCAGAGTCTTTCATGACCGTCTTCACATCTTCAAAGTCCACGTTCACCTCAGAAGTCACCGTGATGATCTCCGCGATAGACTTGGCAGCCGTGGTCAAAACGTTGTCTGCTTTGGCAAACGCAGCTCTGATGGGCAGATTCCCAAACATCTCGCGCAGCTTATCATTGAGGATGACCAGGACGGTGTCACAGTTCTCGCTCAGTTCTTTGATACCATTGTCAGCGGCGGTGCGCTTCTTTTTGCCTTCAAAGGCAAAGGGAGCGGTCACTATGCCCACGGTTAAGATGTCCATTTCCTTGGCCACCTTGGCAATGACTGGGGCGGCGCCGGTACCGGTTCCACCACCCATCCCTGCCGTAATGAACACCATTTTGGTATGGGCACCTAACAGTTCTCTAATCTCTTCTTTGCTTTCCAGGGCGGCCTGCTTGCCACGCTCAGGGTTGGCACCAGCACCCAGACCTTCGGTCAAGGTAGTGCCTATCTGCAGCTTGTTGGGCACACTGCTACTTTTCAAAGCCTGTTCATCGGTATTGCACACCACAAACTCCACGTCTTTAATGCCTTGGCTGAACATGTGGTTCACGGCATTACTTCCTCCTCCACCAACACCAATCACCTTGATGATTGACTTGGAGTGCGATGGCACATCAAACTTGTACGATGAAAAACTCATTTCTTACCCTCCTGAATTACTCGTTAATAATTTTGTTGCTTGTCATCGAAGTCATCGATCAACATGCTCTTGGTACGCTCCACAATTTTGTTGAAGAACCCACCGCTGAAAGATGATTTCTGCTGCGCGGGCCTGGCCTCGTTCACCGGTCTGGCCTCAGAGTTGTTGTTCAGCTCTGAGTACCGGTTGGCGCGCTCGTCCAGGGCCTGGTAACCAGCCAACACTAGGCCAACGGTAGTCGCATACATCGGGCTCTTCACCGAATCAATCTTGCTCTTACCCAAATGCTCGTTCGGATACCCGAGGCGGGCATCAAGGCCGGTCAGATACTCTACCAATTGCACCAGGTTCTGCAGCTGAGCACCGCCACCCGTGATGACAATACCTGCTGCCAGTTGGTTGGCATACCCGCTTCTAACAATTTCAGAATAAACGAGTTCAACAATCTCCTCCATTCTTGCTTCTATAATAAAAGCAAGGTTTTTAAGAGAAATTTCTTTTGGTGTTCTGTCTCTCAGGCCTGGAATGGAAACTATCTCATTCTCAGAGGCTTCGTCTGCAATGGCTTTTCCAAAGCGCACCTTCAGCTGCTCTGCCTGGTTCTGCATGACCATGCACCCCTGCTTGATGTCTGAGGTGATGATGTTGCCGCCAAACGGAAGCACCGCCGTGTGCCGGATGATGTTGTCCTTGAAGATGGCCAGGTCTGTGGTGCCGCCTCCAATGTCAATCAGGGCCACACCGGCTTCGCGCTCTTCATCGCTGAGCACAGACATACAAGATGCCAGAGGCTCCAGGATTAATTGCTCAATCTCCAGGCCGGCACGATGTACGCACTTGTTAATGTTTTGAATGGCGCTAGACTGGGCCGTGATGATGTGGAAGTTGCCTTCCAGCCGCACACCAGACATGCCCACCGGGTCCATGATACCATCTTCATAGTCTACTTTGTAGTCTTGAGGCATTACATGGATGATCTCACTACCCGGGGGGGTCACCAGACGGTACATGTCATTGGTGAGGCGGTTGATGTCCTCTACCGTGATTTCACTGTCAGTGGAGGTGCGGGTGATACTACCGTTGTGCTGCAGACTTTTGATATGCTGACCGGCAATCCCTACATTCACCACCTTGATGTCTATCCCAGACTGCTCCTCTGCCTGCCTGATGGCTTTCTTGATGGCGTCTACGGTTTTATCAATGTTAGACACCATGCCCCGCACTACGCCCTCAGACACGGCTTTGCCCATGCCCAGAATCTCTAGCTTTCCGTACTCGTTCTTACGGCCCACTAAAGCGCAGATTTTGGTGGTCCCAATGTCTAAGCCTACAACTATTTTGTCGTTGTTCTGCATATCGTTATCTATTCACAAATAATCTGATCCTTGTACTCCACATTCAGGCGGCTGTATTTCTCCCACCCTACTACCGGCAACACCTCCTTGTAAAAAATGAACAGCTTCCTGAACTTCTCCTCTAGGTGGTGGGGCTTGCCAAACTCAATGCGCTGGTCGCCTACCTGCGTTAAAAAACTTACTTTCCCCTTGGCGTCTATGTCCATATGGGCCAACTGAGCATCCCAGAAGGGGTCCTGCTCAATGAAGCGTAAAAGCTCCAGGTATGGCCTGCCCACTGAATCCTGAAAGAAGGAGGGGGCTAAGGTTGGTTTCACAGCTGACGAAGTCACTGGAATGACATGCGCCGTGTACAGTGAAGACAGAGGCAGCACATTTCCTTCTTCGTCCAGGTACACATCGCGTTCTGAACTCAGCAGCCGGGCAATGGGCCTGTTTTGTTTTATCAGGACGTTGATGTTGCCATCAAGATCGTGATATACCTCCGCTTCTCTTACAAATTTATGCGATTTAATTCGCAATTCAAGTCGCTTGAGGTCAATCTCCCCTTTTTTCGTTCCCTCCAGCGGCTGGTCTCCATTTCTGGTGAGCAGCGCTAGAACTTCCGTCTCACTAAGAAAGTAATTGTTGTATTCATTATCAATTTTAATATTGACTTTTTTACATATTTTATCCTGTTGCCGAGACTTGGAAAAGCCTGCCAAAAACAGGAAGCCGCTTAAACACAAAACGGCAAAGAGCAGGGCTTTTACTTTTCTATTCCACAACATGGGCTCTCTCCTCCAGAAGGTGCTTTATACCAGACACTAAGGTGTCAATGTCTCCGGCGCCCACCGTGGCCAGCACCGCAAAATCCAAATCATTTTCTAAGGCCGCCAACACATCTTTTTTTTCAAGCAGACGCTTCTCTGGTCCCTCTATTTTGTCAAAAATCAGCTGGGTGGTCACCCCCGGCAGCGGCAACTCCCGGGCCGGGTAAATTTCCAGCAACCAAACCTCGTCTGCCAGGCTCAAACTCTCGGCGAAGCCTTCCAGAAAATCACGGGTTCTGGTGAACAGGTGCGGCTGAAAAATAACCCTCAGCTTCTGCCCTGGGTACAAGGCCCGCACCGACCTCAGAAAGGCTTCAATCTCCCGTGGGTGGTGGGCGTAGTCATCTAAGAAAACCTTGCCATTATCTGCCCATACGCGCTCAAAACGACGTTTCACCCCTACATACGCCTCTATGCCCTCCTGAATCTTTTCTGGGCTTAACCCTACCAGTGATACAGCCTGCGCGGCGGCCACGGCATTCTCTACATTGTGGAAGCCCGGCACCTGCAAAGACGTTTCAGGGAGTGCAAAGTTCCGACCTTTCACAGAGAATTTCATAGCTCCGGCCGCAATTTTTATAGGCCCAGAGGCAAGCTCTTCATGCTCAAGACCATAGGTAATGACCTGCACCGTAGGGTGCACCGAATCTTTTAAAGATTGGTCTGCGGTATGGTTCAACAACAGGTATCCGTTGGGCTTTATCTGGCTTACAAACTGCTTGAATGACTCTACCAGCGCCTCCTTTTCCCCATAAATGTCCAAATGGTCTGGATCTGTGGAGGTGACGATGGCAATGTCTGGATGCAGAGTTAAAAAAGACCGGTCAAACTCATCTGCCTCTACCACGGCCAGCGCTCTTTCCTCATGTTCATGCGGCAGCAACAGGTTAGAACCAAGGTTGGTAGAAATGCCGCCCAAGAACGCCGAGGTGGAAACCTTTGCATGCTGTAAAAGGTGCGCCACCATGGATGACGTTGTGGTCTTACCATGGGTACCCGCCACGGCAATGAGGTATTGGTCTGCCGTCAGTAAGCCCAGCACCTGGGACCGTTTCATAATGGTGAAGCCGTTCTCTTGCAGGTATTGTCTTTCTGTTTGCGCCGCCGGAACGGCAGGCGTGAGCACCACCAGCGTTTTTTGCTTGTTTTCCAGAAAAGAGGCCGGAATCAACCGGATATCATCTTCATAGTGAATCTGGGCGCCTTCTTCCGTTAGTTTCTGGGTAAGGGGCGTCACCGTACGGTCATACCCTGCCACTGCAAAGCCTTTGGCCAGAAACCAGCGGGCAATGGCGCTCATGCCAATGCCTCCAATGCCCAGAAAGTAGATATGACGGTAGTGGCTCAGGTTCATTTTACTAGTTTCAAGAGTTCCTGTACAATGGTTTCGGCGGCGTGGGGCTTGCCCAACTGCGCAATGTTCTGGCTGAGTTGGGTTTGCTTCTCAGCATCTTGGGCAAGCGCAAGCGCCGTGTCCCACAACGAGTTTTCAGCTTCTACATCCTTTACCAGGAGGGCAGCGTCTTTCTGCACTAAAGCCATGGCATTTTTAGTCTGATGATCTTCGGCTACGTTAGGAGAAGGAACCAGAATAGACGGCTTCTGCGCCAGGCACAGCTCAGAGATGGACAAGGCTCCCGCTCTGGAGACTACCACGTCTGCGGCGGCATAGGCCAAATCCATGCGTTGGAGGAAATCAAAGGCTTTGATCTGGTCTTGCGGCAAATGCTTTACTGCTTCCTCTGCCGTAGCAAAATAAACTTTGCCGGTCTGCCAGATGAGGTTGTAGCCGGCGTCTTGAATCTTCTGTAAGGCCGCCTGCGTGCTTTGGTTAAGGGTTCTGGCCCCCAGGCTGCCGCCAATGACCAGAAACGTTTTCCGGGAAGGCTCCAGCCCAAAGAAAGCCATGGCCTCTTCGCGCTTGCCCAGGCTGTCCACTATGTCGCGGCGAACGGGGTTGCCTGTCAGTTCAATCTTGCTGGCCGGGAAGAACTTGTACATGGTATCATAGGCCACGCACACTTTATCTACCTTATTGGCTAACAACTTGTTAGTGATGCCCGCGTGCGAGTTCTGCTCCTGGATGAGCGTGGGTATGTGCTGTTTGGTAGCCGCGTACAAGGTAGGCCCGCTGGCGTAGCCGCCCACGCCCACCACGGCATCGGGTTGAAAATCTTTAATGATCTTATGGGCCGTCCTGATGCTGGAAATCACCTTCAAAGGGAAGGACAAATTATCCAAAGTCAAACGACGTTGCAAGCCACTGATCCACAGACCTATGATTTTATAGCCCGCCTCTGGCACGCGCGTCATTTCCATGCGGCCCTTGGCACCTACAAACAGAATTTCTGCCGTTGGGTGCACGCGTTTTATCTCATTGGCAATGGCCACCGCCGGGTAGATGTGACCGCCCGTACCCCCCCGCTGATGATGAACTTGTAAATCTTATCCGGCATGGCTCATGACGTTAGGTTTGTTGGAAACCGGGGCTGCCGCCAGTTTGGCTTCATACTCGCTTCGGCTCACGCTCAGAATAATACCAATGGAAATACCCGTGAAGATGAGGGACGTACCACCCATACTGAGCAGTGGCAAAGGCAGACCCGTGATAGGCCCCAGGCCCACGGCCACGCCCATGTTCACCATGGCCTGTATGACCAGACTGAAACTGATGCCCGCTGAGAGAAGGCCGCCGAACGCTCCAGAGCTGTTCGTGACGGCCACCATCCCTCGATAGAGGAAGGCCAGGTACAGAAAGAGCACCAGCGCCCCACCTATCATGCCATACTCTTCAATGATGATGGCATAGATAAAATCTGAGTATGGGTGCGGCAGGAAATTACGCTGGTCAGAGTTGCCCGGGCCTTTCCCCACCACGCCGCCGGTGGCAATGGCAATGTAGGACTGCTCCAACTGGAAGACCGTCTGTGTGGGGTCCATGAAGTTCTCAATCCTGCTGATGGCCGTCTGCATACGTTGACCAATGGTCAAGGCGATGGTCCCAAAGATGGCACCCACCACAATCATGATCATGATCTGCTTGAACGGCACCCGGCCAATGAACATCAAGAGCAAACAGGTCATGAACAATAATAAGCCCGTAGAAATGTTACTCATGGCAATGAGGCCGCAAATCAAGCCGCTCCACAACACCAAGGGAATCAAGGTCTCCTTGAAGTTGGTGATGTTCATCTGGCGCTTGCTCAACATGCTGGCCAGGTAAGAAATCAAAGCCAGTTTGGCTAAATCTGAAGGCTGGAACGTCTGGTTGATGATGGGAATAGTGAGCCAGCGCGAAGCCTCGTTGATGTTAGAGCCTTTCAGGTAGGTATAGATGAGCAATGGCACCGAGAAGACCAGCGCCAGCAAACTCAGTTTAGCGTAATACTTATAATTCACTTTATGAGCCAGCCACACAAAGGCCAGACCCAGGAAGATAAGGCTGGAGTGCTTGAAGAGGTAATACTCCGTGTTTCCGCTCATTTTCTTGTACGCCAGCGTACCCGTAGCTGAATACACCACCGCAATGGAAATCAAGGAAAACGACAAAACGATGCCCCACAGAATAGGGTCGCCTTTCAGGTTGTCACGCAGCCAATTCTTCACCTCATTCATATCCCAGCGCTTTTAAGATTCTGCACCGCCTCCGCAAACGCGCGGCCTCGGTGTTCATAGTTATTAAACAAGTCAAAACTGGCGCAGGCCGGCGACAGCAATACCACGTCCCCTTCCTCCGCGAAGTCTTTCGCCAATTTGACGGCCTCGTTTACATCTTGCGTTTCTACCAAGGCTGGGCAGGTGGCTGAGAAGGCAGCTACTATCTTGCTGTTGTCCACGCCCAAAGCCACAATGGCTTTCACTTTTTCCTGCACCAACGGCAGCAAAGTGGAGTAGTCATTGCCCTTGTCTTTGCCGCCCACTACCCACACAATAGGCTGCTTGATGCCGTCCAGGGCGTACCAAACCGCTTCCACATTGGTGGCTTTGGAGTCATTGATGAAGGTAACGCCGTCTATTTCGCCCACGGGTTGCATGCGATGATCTGCGTTTTTAAAGGTGCCTAACCCCTGCTCAATCTGCTCTGGCGTCAAGCCCACTAGCAAAGCTGCCCCTACGGCCGCCATGGAATTATACTGGTTGTGCTGCCCAATCAAAGGAGAGTTGGCGGTTTCTACTTTTGCCGAGATTCCGGAAAAAGTGGCCAAAATCGACTGTCCTTCATACCGGATGGCCAGGCCATCTGCCTCCTTCAACCCGAACGGAACCGCCGTACCCGGCACCTCATGGCCGGCCTTGTATTTCTGAATTTCAGCATCATCCTGATTGAACAGGAAATAGTCTGCCGCCGTCATGTTCTGTGCCAACTTGAACTTGGCTGCCGCATACTTTTCCATCTGGTAGGCATAGCGGTCCAGGTGGTCTGGCGTGATGTTGAGCAGAATGCCAATGTGCGCTTTGAACTGGTACATGTTGTCTAGCTGGAAACTGCTCAGTTCCACTACATAATAGTCATAGCCGCCTTCCAGCACTTTGCCCGCCAGGCTTTCGCCTACGTTGCCCGCCAAGGCCACTTTTAACCCGGCACTTTTCAACAAATGGTAAGTCAACAGCGTGGTAGTGGTTTTGCCATTGGTACCCGTAATGCAGATGAACTTACCATCTGCGTATCTGCCGGCAAACTCAATCTCAGAGATGACCGGGATGGTTCTTTCCAAAGCGCCTTTGATGACAGGAGCCGTATCTGGAATGCCCGGGCTTTTGATGATTTCCTGTGCGTTGTAGATGCTGTCTAATGTGTGCTCCCCTTCTTCAAAGGCAATGCCGGCTTTGGTCAACTCCGCGCGGTACTTGTCTGAGATGGCGCCTTTGTCAGACACAAACACGTCATAGCCTTTGGCTTGTGCCAACAAAGCCGCGCCTACGCCGCTCTCTCCTGCTCCCAAAATGGCTACTTTCATATTCGTTGCTCGTTATTGGTTATTCGTTGTTCGAGGATTTGCTAATCCTCTGAAATAATTGATAAAGCCGTGCACCAATTGTTTGCAGGCGGTAATTTCTTCTAAGGTTTTATCTAACTCAGTACTACCTATGTATTGTTGGTCAAAAGCAATATAGACCTGTGTTTCTAACTCATACAAGGAGCCTCTGCTCATATATAAAAACTGAACTGCCTCTTTGGCTGTCTGCCTCCCACATCCTTCTGCAATGTTAGACACAACAGACACAGCCGCTCGTCGCATCTGGTTCGCTAAACCAAACAACTCCTCTTTGGGAAATTGTTTAGTGATGGAATAAACAGTGCTGGCTAGCTGTCTACACTTAATCCAAACATCAAGCTCTGTATATGATTTCATCTTCTCTTTCGAATAACGAACAACCAATAACGAGCAACGACCCTAGCGAAGCTTCAAAGTAGCTAAGGTCAAAATGGCTAGCATGATGCCCACCGTCCAGAAGCGCGATACGATTTTGGCTTCATGATAGCCTAGTTTCTGGTAGTGGTGGTGCAGAGGTGACATCTTGAAGATTCTTCGGCCCTCGCCGTATTTCTTTTTAGTGTATTTGAAGTAGCCTACCTGCAGCATAACAGATAAATTCTCAATCAAGAAGATGCCGCACAGCACTGGAATCAATAATTCTTTGCGCAGAATCAAGGCCAAAACGGCAATGATACCGCCAATGGAAAGAGAACCGGTATCACCCATGAACACCTGCGCCGGATAGGAGTTGTACCACAAGAACCCCACGCAGGCGCCCACAAAGGCGGTACAGAAAATTACCAGCTCCCCGGTGTTGGGAATGAACATGATATTGAGGTAATCTGCGAAGATGGCGTTGCCAGACACCCAGGCAAACACTATCAAGGTAGTAGCAATGATGGCCGAGGTACCAGCCGCCAGACCGTCAATTCCATCAGTGATATTGGCGCCATTGGACACTGCCGTGATGATGATGATGACCAGCGGGATGTACAGGAAACGGGCATATGAACCTAGAACAGGGCTGGCAAAACTGAAGAAATGATGGTAGTCTAACTCATTGTTCTTGGCAAACGGAATGGTGGTGATCATTTGGCGCACGTCTGTGTAGGTAGAAGACGCCTCTACCGCAGATAAGCCATGAGAGGTCAGGTACTGTCGTACCACCACGTCATCAGAGAAAAATAGCGTCAAACCAACAATCAGGCCCAGACCAATCTGGCCCATAACCTTGAACCGTCCGGCCAGGCCTTCTTTGTTTTTCTTGAAGACCTTGATGTAGTCATCCAAAAACCCGATGGCCCCCAACCAAATAGTAGACACGATCATGAGGAGAATATACACGTTGTCCAGTCTGGCCAGCAGAAGCGTGGGCACCAGAATGGCCAGTAGGATAATCAAACCACCCATGGTAGGCGTGCCCCTCTTCTCCATCTGACCGGCCAATCCCAAATCCCGGATGGACTCTCCTACTTGCTTGCGGTGCAGCATCTTGATGAGCCTGCCCCCAAAAATCATGGCAATGAGCAAAGAGATGAGCGCCGCCAAGCCTGCCCTAAACGAGATGTACCGGAAAACGCCGGCCCCGAAGAGGTCAAAGTGTTGGTCTAGGTAGTTAAAAAGGTAGTAGAGCATCTGGTTCTTTTAAGAATAAGAAGCGGCACGGCATTGGCCACTTCGCCGTAGAATCTAATATCTATTTCTTTCTATTTCTGGAGCAGGGCAAACGTCTCCTGCAAAATCTGCTTGTCGTCAAAAGGCGAGCGTTGGCCTTTCACTTCCTGGTAAGTTTCATGTCCCTTGCCGGCTACCAGAATGATGTCATCGGCATCGGCGAGCATTACCGCCGTTTTAATGGCTTCTTTCCGGTCCACTACGCTCAAGGCCTTTCTCAAATCTGTGTGCTTTACGCCGGCCTGCATCTGGTTCAGGATTTCCTGCGGATCTTCATCCCTCGGGTTGTCTGACGTCAAAATGACTCTGTCACTCAGGCGTGCGGCTATGTCTGCCATGATAGGACGCTTGGTCGCATCGCGGTTGCCGCCGCAGCCCACAATGGTGATGACTTTCTGCTCGGGCTTTCTGATCTGCTGGATGGTCTGCAACACATTCTCCAGCGCGTCTGGGGTGTGGGCATAATCCACAATACCGGTTATCTGGCCAGGGCTCACCACGTAGTCAAACCGTCCGGCGGCTGAGGTGAGAGAAGATAGACTGGTTAACACCTCCTGCGCATCCTCGCCTAACAAAACCGCCGCGCCGTACACGGCCAGCAGGTTATAGGCGTTAAAAGTGCCAATGAGCTTGAACCACACTTCCTGCCCTTCCAATTCCAGTTGCAACCCTTGGATGGAGTTGTCCAGCAGGCGGGCCTTGAAATCAGCTTCTTTGCGCAGGGCGTAGGTTTTCTTGTCGGCTTTGGTGTTTTGCAGCATCACCATGCCGCGCTTGTCATCTGAGTTTACCAGCGCAAATGCCTTAGTTGACAGATTGTCAAAAAAGAGCTTTTTGGCCTTGATGTACTCGTCAAACGTCTTGTGGTAGTCCAGGTGGTCATGCGAGATGTTGGTGAACACGGCGCCGGCAAATTCCACCCCGGTCACTCTGTGCTGAACCAAGGCATGCGAGCTCACTTCCATGAACGCATGAGTGCAGCCCGCTTTTACCATCTGGGCCAACAAGGCTTGCAAAGTGATGGCGTCTGGTGTGGTGTGCGTGGCCGGAATTACCGTTTCATTGATTTGATTCTGCACCGTTGACAGCAGACCAGCGTTGTAGCCCAGCTCCCGGAACAGTTTATGCAGTAAAGTCACGCAGGTGGTCTTACCGTTGGTTCCCGTTACCCCCACCAGCTTCATTTTCTGGGATGGATGTCCGTAGAATGCGGCAGCCACGTGGCCCATGGCCTCGGCCACGTTGGGCACAATCACAAAGGTGACTCCTTCTGGGGCGTTTTTGGGCTCTTTTTCGGAAAACACGACAGAAACGCCCTGCTCCAGGGTCTGGGGTATGAAGTCATGGCCGTCGCGCACGGTTCCCTTGATGGCGAAGAACGCCACCCCCGGTCCCGCCTGACGGGAGTCCATAGTTAACGCAGAAAGCTCGGGGTTAGTAGGCCCGAGCAATTGCGAGGACGGTATCGCCTGCAGTAGGTTTTGTAGTTGTGCCATTTCGTTCTAAGGTAATTGTAATCCACATGCCTTTTTTCACTGGTACTCCAGCGGGCACGCTTTGCGCCTTCACCCGGCCCAGGCCGGCGGCTCTCACCCGTAGGCCTTGGTTTTCCAACAGGTAAAGAGCGTCTTTGAGGGTCATGTCCTTCACATCGGGCACGCGGCCTTCTTTCACCGGAACCGGTTTCATGGCCACCGAATGCTTTTGGGTATCTATTCTTATCCAGTCTTCTTCTGGGTTCACAGGGTGCGCGCTCACGCCCAGTTTATTGCAAAGAAGCGTCAGTTCTTCTTGGTTGCCCGCGTGCAGGCTAGGCAGTTTAGGCGTCACGTTGGCGGGTCTGCGCACCATGGGGGTGTGAATGGCCAGATCCTGTGCGTAGGCTTTGTCTGCTAATTCTCTGAACACCGGTGCCGCCACGTCACCACCATATTGGGCGTTTTTGTTAGGGCTGTCAATGATCACGATGCAGCTGTACTTAGGCCGGTCTGCCGGGAAATAGCCCACAAACGAGGTGGAGTATTTCTTGGTGTACTGCCCGTTAATTACTTTTCTGGCGGTACCGGTTTTACCGGCCACTTTGTAGTCTTTGCTGCGCAGGTTCTTAGCGGTTCCCTTCTCTACTACGCCTTCCATCATCATTTTCAACTCCGCCAGAGTCTCATCAGAGCAGATTTTAGGGTTCAGCACTTTGGCTTCAAACTTCTCCAACACCTGGTCGGCACGCTTGATTTCCTTCACGATGATGGGCTGCACCTTCACTCCGTTGTTGGCCACGGCATTGTAAAACGCCAGGGTCTGCAGCGGCGAAATCTTCAACTCATAGCCAATGGCCATGGTAGACAAAGAAGGACGGCTCCAGCTTCGGTCTTTAGGCGTTTTGATGTAAGGTACGGCCTCGCCGTTCATCTGGAAGCCAAGTGGCTGGTGCAAACCAAACTTGAAGAGGTAGTCTACATACTTCTGTGGATCATTGCCGAAATGGTCCTGAATTAGTTTGGCAATCCCCACGTTGGAGGACTTTTCAAAAACCTGCTGAATGGTGATTTTGCCATTCCCGTGGGTGTCTGTCTTTACCGCGCCCCCAATGCGCATAGAGCCGTTGCCAGTGTCTATGGTGTCGGTGAGTTTCAGGTCAGAGTCTTCCAGCAGCGCCATCATAGAGGCTAGCTTAAAGGTAGAACCCGGCTCGGTGCGGCCTTGGTTACCCACGGCGTAGTTATAATCTTCTACATAAGTACCCAAGCCCGCCTTGCCTAAGTTGGCGATGGCTTTGATCTCACCCGTGCTCACTTCCATCAAAATTACACACCCGTGGGCGGCGTCATTGGTGGTTAAGGCTCTGCGCAGGGCACTCTCGGCTACGTCCTGCAGGTTGATGTCAATGGTGGTTCTGATGTCAAAACCGGGCAATGGCTTCACTTCGGTGCCGTCATAGATGGGCTTGTTGCCACCCGCCATGCGCTCATAAAGAGCTTCGCCGTCTTTACCGGCCAGATGACGGTTGAAGCTGAACTCAAGCCCCGCGCCCTTCTTGTCCTCGTTCAGGAAACCAATGGTACGCTTGGCCAACGACCCAAACGGCAGGAACCGGCGGTCCAGTTTCTCAAAAATCACCCCGCCCCTATTTTTACCGGCTCTGAAAATGGGCCATTTGGCCATCATCTTCTTCTCCTGGTAATTAATTAAGCGGTTGTTCAGGCGCACATACTTGCGTTTGTTGTGCCGGGCGTTCTTAATCTTGCGCTTATAATAGTCGGCTGAGCGGTCTCCGTAGAACCGTGACAACTTCAAGGCCAGAGAGTCTATTCCTTCCCTGAATTCATCTTCCTTGGTAATGGACGGGTCAAAAGCCACCCGGTAGAACGGCAGCGACGTGGCCATGATGCGCTCATCATCTGAGTAGATGTTGCCGCGCGTGGCAAAGATGGGCTGGTAATGGAACCGCTTCTCATCTGCCAGTTCTTTCCACTTGTCCCCGTCTTTGAACTGGATGTAGCCTACTTTGTAGATAATAGCGAACGCAAACAGACAGATAGCCAAAAAGGCCAACCGTACGCGCGTTACGATGGACCTCTTAATATTCATCTTTCTTGATTACTACTTGAATGGGCGGTGAAGAACTCTCTATGATGCCGGTGGGCGCCACGTTGCGGGCCACCTCAGACTGCTTGCTCGCCTCCATGTAATCAGACTTGAGCGTGGTGAAATCAGCGCGCAGATCCTCGGTCTCTGACTTGGTTCTGTCTATCTGCCGAAGGGTGCGTTCTGCATAGTGGCTATTGCCGATGTAAAAGATGATGATGCACATCAAAAACAACACCTTTGGCAAATATTTAACGGGTAGGCCGTCGGCAAAAAACCAGTCTACCTTGGTGTAGCGATCCAAGAGCTCAAACAGGCTGGTCCCTTTCTGACGAGGCGGTCTTGGCGGACGCACCGGTTCCACCTGAGGCACCTCACGCAGGGTGTTGGCCTTAGATGGGCTGGTTCGCGGACGTACAGTGTTGACTGCCATGTTCTATAAATCGTGTAAGTGTTTCTTCCCTTCTTCCTTCCCCTCTATTTCTTGGACGATGTCTCTGGGGTCTCTCTTTTCTCGGCTACCCGAAGTTTGGCACTGCGGGAGCGGTTATTTTCTTGCAGCTCTTGGGCGCTGGGCACAATCGGCTTGCGGGTCACAGAATCCAAAGGCTTGATCTCATTGCCAAAAAAGTCTTTCTCCACCTCGCCAAAGAATTTGCCTTTGTTGATGTAGTTTTTCACCAAGCGGTCTTCCAGGGAATGGTAAGAAATAACAGATAAGCGACCGCCGGGCTTTAAAACCTCCACGGCCTGTTCCAGCATTTCTTCCAATGCCTTCAACTCATCGTTGACTTCAATTCTTAAGGCCTGAAACACTTGGGCCAAATACTTGTTCTCTTTGCCTTTGGGCGTACAGCCTGAGATGGCTTCTTTGAAATCTGCGATGGTCTCAATGTCGCGCACGTTGCGGGCAGACACTACCTCACGGGCCAAGGTTTTGGCGTTCTTCACCTCACCATACAGCCCGAAAATGCGGTGCAGTTGGTCCTCTTCATAGGTCATGATGACATCCTTGGCGGTCAAGGGGCTATCCTTATCCATGCGCATGTCCAGAGGGCCGTCAAAACGGGTAGAGAAGCCACGCTCTGCAGTGTTGAATTGGTGAGAAGAAACGCCTAAGTCGGCTAGTATGCCATCTACTTGGCGTACGCCGTACAGTCTCAGGTATTTTTTAAGGTACCGGAAGTTGGCTTTTACAAACGTGAACTGGTCAGAGATGAGGCGTTCAGACTGGCGCTCAGCATCGGTGTCCTGGTCAAAGGAATACAGTTGGCCGCCTTGCATCTGCTCCAGAATGCGGGCAGAGTGGCCGCCGCCGCCAAAAGTGACGTCCACGTAAATGCCTTTGGGTTTTATAGCCAAAGCATCTACCGATTCCTGTAACAAAACGGGGTTGTGGTATTGCATGGCTCGGGTTATTCTATAATGGTGGAAGCCGGCGGATTCCCCAGGTATTTCTGGGCCAGCTGTGAGAAGTTTTGTTGGTCTTTTTCCAGGAACGCGTCGTATTTCTCCGGATTCCAGATTTCTACCCGATTGCCCAATCCCACTACAATCGCTTCTTTGTCAATCTCGGCATAGCGCACCATAGTCCTGGGCAGGATAAACCGGCCCGCATTGTCCAGTTCTACCTCTGTGTTGCCCCTAAAGAAATTCCTTTGAAAGTGGCGGTACTCCTCATTGAACTCATTCAAACCGGCAACGCGGTCATAGATGGCTTTCCACTCAGTTCTAGGGTACAACACCAGACAAGGCTCAAACCCTCTGGTCAAAACCACCTGGTTGCCGGAGTCTTCTGGCAGATTGGTTTTGATTTTAGAAGGCAGCACCAATCTTCCCTTGGGGTCTAGCTTACATTCATATTCGCCGGAGAGGAAGTTCATTGGTGTAGGGAGATAACTCTAGTCTTTGGTACAAAACAAAAGTAATAAAGGGTGCACCAAAGTCAACCACCGTCTCCCACTTTTTCCCACTTTGTGGATAAATCATGGTTATCCACCCCACTTATACACATTATCCACATTTTTCTCTGCCACTTCGGGAAAACTTTCTGATAACTATATAGAAAAAATCTTTTATTAAACACGCGAAAAAAATTTCATCTGTTTGACTTTCAATTATTTATACAGAAAAACACCAATCACCTGCGGGCTAAACAAGCAAGTGGAGTGAAAGTGGTACAAAGTGGGGCGTTTTTCCGTATCTTTGCTACATGCGGCCTTCTTACCGACACATTATCCTTCTTTTGCTGGCATTTAGCGTGCTGACCGGCTCTGTGGGCATTGCTGCCACTCAGCGGTTCTGCGCTATGATGGGCATGGAACTTCCGGCTGCCAAGGCCGAGAAAATGAAGGAGATGGACTGTTGTAAAAAGAAAGCGCAGCCTAAGAAATCCTGCCAAGAGGCCGCAGCCCAGGTGGACAAAAAAGAGTGCTGTTCTTCTTCTACTACTTACCACAAGCTAGACAACCTGGCGCTTAAACTGTCTGACAAGGTTGTTTTCTATGCGTTACAGCCAGCGCTGGTTAGTTCTTTCCTGACGCCGCCCACCACCGCGGTGATAATTTCCTCTTCCTGGCCTTCTTTCACAGACACGTCGCCCCCACTAACCGGGCGTGACCTGCTGACAAGACTGCACATCCTTAACATTTAAAGACTCTATTTCCCACACATTAGAGGCGGCGGCTTAGTATGCCTATCTGCTTCTACCCCAAGGAAATAATGTATTCTTTAAATGATTATCCCATATGTATTCAACTAATTACCGCGTCTTCTGGACTATGGTATTTCTGGGCCTTTGCCTGCCCTTTTTATCGGTTGCCCAATCGCTTTCGGGTAGGGTGTTAGACGCCACCTCCTCTTCCCCCCTCATTGGTGCCACTGTCACCTGGCTGGGCACTACCCAAGCCACCAGCACAGATGCCACAGGATACTTCCAGTTAAAAGCCGCCCCATCGGGTGAGTCATCATTACTGGTAACTTACATTGGTTATAAATCAGACACCATTCAGGTGCAAGGCCGCTCCAACTTGGTGATCAAGCTCCAGTCTAGCGGTTCTCTGAAAGAAGTGACCGTGACGGCCAAGCAGGACCGCTACAATGCCATGACGCCCACCAACTCCCAAGTCATCACGGCCATGGACTTGACCAAATCTGCCTGCTGTAACCTAGCCGAAAGCTTTGAAACCAACGCCTCTGTTGAGGTTTCTACCTCAGACGCGGTCTCTGGGGCCAAGCAGATTCAGATGCTGGGCTTGGACGGTTCTTACACGCTCATGACCACGGACAATGTGCCGGCTCTTAGAGGCTTGGCCACGCCCTACCGTTTGAACTACCTGTCGGGCACCTATATTGAGGCCATTGACATCATCAAAGGAACCGGGAGTGTGCTGAACGGCTATGAGTCCATCTCGGGGCAAGTGAATGTGCGTTTGCGCGACCCTGAGAAATCTGACAGGCTGTATGTGAACCTGTACGGCAACAGTTTTGCCAAATGGGATGCCAACGTGAATGCCTCCGCTACGCTCACGCCCAAGTTGAGCACCATCCTTATGTTGCACACAGACCAGATGGCAAACCGCATAGATGGCAATGACGACGGCTTTCTGGACTTACCCCTGGGCAAGCACTATAATGTGTTCAACAAATGGAAGTACAACACCGGCAAGCAATGGGTGGCAGAACTAGGCTTACAAGCCCTGCGCGAAACCCGCACCGGCGGCCAGGTGGGCTACCGAAGCGGCATGCCCCAGGTAGAAGGCAGTTTCTATGGCACCGAGTCTGAGACTGACCGCTACAGCGCCTATTCAAAAACGTCTTACACCTTCAAAAACCGACCGTATCAAAGCCTGGGACTGATTTTATCTGGTTCTCACCATGCCTTTGATTCTAACTATGGAGCCAGAACTTACAACGGACGGCAGAACAGCGGTTTGGCCAACTTGATTTTCCAATCGGCGTTTGGCAATACGGCCCATACTTATAAAACTGGTTTGAGCTATCAACTGGAAGATTATCAAGAAGAACTGGCTGGCAAAGACTACACCCGCAAAGAGCAGGTGCCGGGTGCCTTCTTTGAGTACATCTACCAGAACAGCACCAACCTTACCTTGGTAGGCGGCGTGCGCGCTGACCATCACAACCTGTATGGCTGGGTATACACGCCGCGCTTCAACGTGAAGTATGATTTCACACCCAACACCATTCTGCGGCTGGCGGCGGGCAAAGGCTTTAGAGTAGCCAACCCCATTGCCGAAAACGTGGCCTCGCTCATCAGTAACCGGGAGTTTGTACTAAAGGATAATCTGGCCCCCGAGAAAGCCTGGAACCTAGGCGGAAGCTTCACCCAGTACTTTGAGGTGGGTGCCCGCAAAGGCGCTTTCATCACAGACTACTACTATACCAGTTTCCAGAACCAAGTGGTGCCAGACATGTACAGCAGCCCCTACCAGGTGGTGTTCAGCAACCTGGACGGACGTTCATTCTCCAAGAGCTTCCAGGCCGAGTTGCAGTATGAACTCACCGAAATGCTGGATGTGAAAGCCGCCTACAAGTATTTTGATGTGCGCACCACCTACAATGACCAGCTGCTGCAACGTCCTTTCATTCCCAACCACCGTGCCTTCCTGAATCTGGGTTTTGCCACCCCGTTTGACAAATGGCGCGCTGATTTGACGGCTCAGTGGTTTGGTCCGCGCCCGGTTCCTGATATGGAGGGAGGACATCTAAATGGCGGCAACTCCCCTGATGGAATTATCAAAACTAGAACTGTTAGCCCCTACGCGGTGTTTAATGGACAGGTCACCAGAGCGTTCAAGAAATGGGAAGTGTACTTGGGCGGTGAGAACCTCTTGAATTACAAACAAAAGAACCCAATTATTGCCGCCGACCGACCTTTCAGTCAGAACTTTGACGCCAGCATGGTCTGGGCCCCTATTACGGGCAGATTGATTTACGCCGGCATGCGCTTTACTATTAAGTAATTGTTGATTGCTGAAGAAATAATCTATTAACAATCAGCAATTGACATTCAACAATAAAAACCGTTTTTTGGCCTGATTTTGGTAAAAGAGGCTAAAAACGGAATTGAAATTGAAAACTTTTAACTCATAAATTAAACTCTTAACTCACTAAAATGAAAACGTTAAAAATCTGGATGCTCGCTTTGGTAATGACTGGTTTCGCAACTGTAGGCTTTGCGGCCAACGGAAAGAAAGGCGATGAAGTGAAATTCAAAACCTCTGCCGTGTGCGGCATGTGCAAAGCCACTATTGAGAAAGGCCTGGCCTATGAAAAAGGCGTGGAGAAAGCCGTTTTAGATGTAGACTCTAAAATTGTGACAGTGACTTATGATGCCAAGAAAACCTCCCCAGAAAAACTAAAGAAAGCAGTGAATGAGTTAGGCTATGACGCCGACGACAGCCCGGCTACCCCGCGTGCCTATGATCGTCTGGATGAGTGCTGCAAAAAAGACTCGGCTCACTAATCGTTTCTTCTTACCTATTTTAAAGCCTGCTCTAAAGCAGGCTTTTTTTGTGCCTTCTTTTTTGGCCTGGTTTCCAGAAAATAAGCCAAAAACGACCTGCTCGCCTAAAACAGAAGCCCAGCCAGCACACGCAAACCAAAGAATTTCATCTTACCTTTAGCGCACCATCTCCTAGCTAGCAGATGCCTTCATCACCCAAATCATCCTTCATGAACCTCAATGTCAAATCCCTTCTCGTTGCCTTCCTTTTACTGGGGGCTTTCCAGAGTGTGGCTCAGCAACTGCCCATGCCGCGCAACATTGCCGCCGCGTACCAAAAAGGCACCCGTAGCGTAACTGGCACGCCCGGCGCTTCCTACTGGCAGAACACCGCTGACTATACCATCAACCTCAACTTTGACCCTGCGTCTAGAAAAGTAACGGGTACGGTAGAGATTGACTATACCAACAATAGTCCAGACACGCTCAAGCAGATCGTCTTCAAACTGTATCCCAACCTGTACCAGGAAGGCGCTCCCAGAGCCGGCGGCATCTCGCCGGAAGATGTGAGCGAAGGCGTGAAGATTGAGAAACTGAGCTACAACCAGCAAGCCCAGGACGTGCAAAAACTACGCATGGACAACACCAACATGACGGTGCGCATCAAACCCTTGGCGCCTAAGCAAAAAGGCATCTTCAGCATTGCGTATAATTACGAGCTAAATGCGGGCTCGCATAACCGGACGGGGCAGGTAGATGAGCAGGGCGCTGCGTTTCTGGCCTATTTCTTCCCGCGCATTGCCGTGTATGATGACGTAGACGGCTGGAACCGTACGCCTTATTTAGGACCTCAGGAGTTTTACAATGACTTCTGCAATTTCAAGGTGAACATCACGGTGCCGCAGCATTTTGTGGTCTGGGCTACCGGCGATTTAAAGAATGTAGACTATGTGCTCACCAAAAAATACGCCAAGCGATTACAGAGTGCAGAGAAGAAGGACGCCATCATCGCCATCATTGACAGCACTGATTTAAAACGCCGCGACATCACCGCCAAAAACGCCCAGAATACCTGGAAGTTTGAAGCCAGCAATGTGGTAGACTTTGCTTTCGCCACTTCAGACCATTATCTATGGAACTCCACCAGCTTGGTAGTGGACCCTAAAACCAAACGCCGCACCCGCGTGGACGTGGCCTTTAACCCTATTCACCATGACTTCAAGGAGGTGATTGACTTCTCAAGAAAGACCGTAGAGGCTATGAGCTACACTTTCCCTAAATGGCCTTTCCCCTACCCGCACATTACCGTGTTTGACGGCCTGGACCAGATGGAATACCCCATGATGGTGAATGACAACCCCGTAGAAACCCGCGAAGACGCTATCACCCTAACCGACCATGAGATCTTTCATACCATGTTCCCGTTTTACATGGGCACCAACGAGACCAAGTACGGCTGGATGGACGAAGGCTGGGCCACTATTGGCGAGTGGATTATCTCTACCATCATTGAGCCTAACCTGAAAGACGATTACGGCGTGGCACCTTACTCCATGATGGCTGGCACCGAGGCAGATATGCCCATCGCCACGCTTTCCACGCAACAGTCAGGTACTCCGTTCTTCCTAAACTCCTACCCTAAGCCGGCGCTTGGTTATTTATATGTGAAAGAAATGCTGGGGGACGAACTGTTCACCAAAGCGCTGCACACCTACATCCGGAACTGGAATGGCAAACATCCGCTTCCTTGGGATTTCTTCAATTCTATGAACGCGGGTGCCGGAAAAGACCTCAATTGGTTTTGGAAACGTTGGTTTTTTGATGAAGGAACCCCAGACTTAGCCATCGCTCATGTGCAACAACTAGCAGGACAGTATGTAGTAACCGTGGAAGCCAAAGGCACCAAGCCCGTGCCCGTAGAACTAAACGTTACCTACGCAGATAATACCACAGAGAAAGTGAAGCGCAGTATTGGCGTTTGGGAAAAAGGAAACACTACCACCCAGGTAGAATTCAAGCCTACAAAAGCCGTGAAGAAGCTGGAACTGAAAGGCACCTATATTCCAGACACCAATCCCAAGGACAATGTCTACGAAGTAAAGTAACAAAGCCTTTTAAACGCGAAGCCCCGCTAACTCTTTTGAATTAGCGGGGCTTCGCGTTTTTGGCCTATTTTCCATAAATCAGCCTAAAAACGAAAAACAGCATGGGTTAAAACTGTTAATTGGTCACTTATGACTGTTTACTAATTCCTGCTAACTGTTCCCTGAAAGTCGGTCTTTCTCCTGGTATAGTTTCCACCAAGGTAAGTAGGGTTTATCATGGTGCTCATAATGGTACCCAAAGAAGTAACAGCTGATAAACGCCCATAAGTGATTTCTTCCCTGGGTAGAAGATTTGTGCTTGTTATCTGGTTCATGCTCTCCCTTATGCGGCAGATACGTTCCGAAGTAAAACAACTGAAACGTGGCCAGAACCGCCGGTACCATCCAGAAAAGGATGATATTCTCCACCGGAAACCATAGTTGTAATAGATTGTAAGTACCCGCCATTAAGAGAACTTGAATAATGGTGATGTACTGCCGGGCAAAGCTTAAGAACCACAGAAAGAAGTTGCCGCCATGGTAATCTGGATCTTCTTCGGTGGCGACGTGTTTGTGGTGCAGGTGATGTTTGGGGTACAGCCTGCCGTAATAATTATAGGCGAACAAGCCTGCGGTGATAGTGCCAATGATGCTGTTCAATCGCTCGTTACCGGGAGCTACTACGCCGTGCATGGCATCATGCGCCGTAATGAACAAGCCCGTGTACAAATGCGTCATGACTAGCACCGCCAAGTAAGTTAGCGGCGAGGCAAAAGAAACCTCCCAATGCAGCAGAAACCACAGCAAACTAGCCCACGCCGTTAAGATGAGCAAGGCGATGATGACTCCGGTATGTTGCTGGGTGAAAGATTTCAATGCGTTTACGGCTGGTTTGGTTTTTCTTACGAAGGTAGGGCTTGGTTTGGCTTATTGCGCAAAGAGGTCTTACTCGTTTTTGGGCTAATTTCTGGAAAACAGGCCAAAAACGATGATTCTATACGATTTGGCCTATAACGTCTGCAAAGCGTCCCGAACTTCTTCCATGAGCCACATGGGCGTGGAAGTAGCCCCGCAGATTCCTACGGTTTCGCCGTTGGCAAACCAGTCAGGTTGTATTTCTTCTACTTTAGACACAAAGTAGGTATTGGGGTTGGTGTCCTTGCAGACTTGGTACAACACTTTTCCATTAGAAGACTTGGTACCTGATACAAACACAATCCTGTTGTATTTCTGGGCAAACAGACGCAGTTCCTTATCACGGTTAGATACTTGCCGGCAGATGGTGTCATTGGCGTCTACGGCGTACCCTCGCGTCTCTAATTCATTTTTGATGTTGTAGAAACTGTTGGTGCTTTTGGTGGTTTGGCTGTAAAGCGTGATGTTCTGGGGTAACTCATGACGTAGCAACTCGTCCAGGTTCTCAAAGACTACCGCCTCATTACTGGTTTGGCCTAAGAGTCCCAATACTTCGGCGTGGCCGTGCTTGCCGTAAATAAAGATTTGCTCTTTCTTGTCAAAGGAGGTCTTGATACGGTTCTGTAATTTGAGCACCACCGGGCAGGAAGCGTCAATTAAGGTGAGGTTGTTTTGCATGGCCATCTGGTAGGTAGACGGCGGCTCGCCGTGCGCCCTAATCAGCACATGCTCGTCCCGGAGTTTCTGCAATACGTCATAGTTGATGATGCGCAGGCCTTTCTTCTGCAAGCGCTCCACTTCTTCGTCATTGTGTACAATATCGCCTAAGCAATACAAGTAGCCACGTTCTTCCAGCAGGTCCTCAGCCATCTGAATGGCATAGATTACCCCGAAGCAGAATCCTGAGTTGGCGTCAATGGTTACCTGTAGTTGTCGCATATGCTAGTTAACAAGGGCTGCGGTGACTTTGTTTGCAGGTGCTTCGGCTTTTTGCTTCAAGAACTCATAAATAAGGATGGTCATGAGCAAAAGCAACATAGAGTACATGGTGTCTTCGGCGGGAATAGTAGTTATACGGAACCCCGTGTTATGTGCGTTGTTGTACCTGACCACGGGCAAAGCCGTGAGCACTCCGTTTACCAGCAGAAACGGCACTAGATGCACCAGATACGCCAGGTAAAACCTCCCCATCTTTCTGTACCTGAACAGCGCATAATACACCACCAGCAGTACCGGCACCAGTAGGCAGGTGAGCATGGTATACCATCTTCCCCAGAAAAACAGTCCTATGGCCAGGTTGGCAATCACTAAAAACCAGGTAATGGCCGGGGCATAAGGCTGAAGCCATTCCCTTGATATATACGTGTTTAAGCATTCATAGATAAAAACGCAGGCGTAGGGGACGGTAATAAAGAAAAGTATTTCCTCCAGAGGCAGATTGCCGATGTAAAAGCCAAGGAGATAGTCGGGGTTAAAGCTCCAGACGCCGTGTTGGGTAAAGGCCATGTCCCAGGAGATGAAGCAGAAGGCTGTCACAGCCATGGCGGGGAAGAGATGGCGCCAGTTGGTATAAAAGTGCACCCGCTTGTCAAAGGAGAGCACCAGGGGGAAAAAGATGGTGAAGATGTTTAAGTAGAGGTAGATGTAGTTCATAGCTTCAGGTTGGTCACCTGCTCGCGCTCTTCTGGGGTCAAATGCTCTGGGTGCCTCAGCAGAAAATCTTTCATGATCTTTAAAGACTCCACCGGCATGCCAGACTTGGGATGACGCAGCATGGCGCTCAGGAATATGTTTTTATCGTCTTGCAAATGCCCGCTCATGTTCAGGTAGCGGGGCACGAAGAATTCAATAGAATACCGCAGAAACCTTACTTCTGGGTCTTGTTTGTCCAGTGCCACCGCCTGCTCAAAAATCTGACCCGAGGTGCGCAGGTACTTTAGCTTAGCGTACGGGCTCCAGGTGTGCTTGGCCATGACGGCGTTAGACACCGCTTTGTATCCTAGTTTCAAAGGGTCTTTGCCTTTGTACTTCTCCATTAAGGCATGAAAATCATCTGCCAGCTCTTCGTTCTTGGCTGATTTTTGATAGAAGCTCAGCAACACCGAGTGCCGGTAGGCGTCTGTTTCTTGGGCTACAGGCACCAACACTAGACTAAGGGAGAGGAGAACCGCGGGTAAAAGCATAAGCGCATTAGAAAGTATTGAACTGGTACCTAATATACGAACTAAGCAGTAAAGCTAGCTTGGTATTATCTGGCACTCTTACGCGTTCTGCTAAAATTTGGGCGGCTGGCGCCTTCTTTATTTTCTTGAAAAGCTTTAAATAATAAATATACGCCAGGTACACGCCCATCTTGGCACCTTTGGGCAAGGCCATGATTCCCACGTAGGCATCGTCAAAATCACGTTGGATGTCTGCCTCAATCTCTTCTTTGTCTTTGGTGCAGAAGGACAGGAAATTCACCTTCGGGAAGTACACGCGCCCGCGGTCATGGTAGTCACTTTTAATGTCCCTGAGGAAGTTCACTTTCTGGAAAGCCGCTCCCAGTTTACAGGCAGGTGCTTTCAAGCGCTCAAACATGGCTTCATCTCCTTCGCAGAATACTTTCAGGCACATCAGGCCTACTACTTCAGCCGAGCCATAGATGTATTCCTCATAGCAGTCACAGTTGTACTCGCGGTCTGTGAGGTCCATGGCCATGCTGTTCAAGAACGCGTCAATGTAGGCATGGTCAATCTTAAATTCGTTTACCACCAATTGGAAAGCATGCAACACCGGATTCAGGCTGATTTTCTCCTCCAAAGCCTGGTAGGTGTCCTTTCTGAAGCGCTCTAGCAGTTCGGCCTTGTCATGGTCATGGAAGGTGTCCACAATCTCGTCGGCAAACCGCACAAACCCATAGATGGCGTAAATGGAATCATGAAACTTGGGGCTGAGCGTCTTGATGCCCAACGTGAAGGACGTGCTGTAGCGCTGAGTGATGAGCTTACTGCATTCCAGCGTGGTGGTGTCAAAAAGTGTCTTAGGTGGCAGCATGCATTAATGGGTTAAGGACGCTTTTTGCGGGGCAAATTCTTTCACAACTTCGGCCGCTACTACCTGCCCTGAGATGAGCGAAGGCGGCACGCCTGGTCCAGGAACAGTCAATTGGCCTGCGTAAAACAGGTTCTTTATTTTTTTGCTCTTCAGGCTGGGTTTTAGCACTGCCGTCTGAGTGAGTGTATTGGCTAAGCCGTAGGCGTTGCCTTTAAAGGCATGGTAATCCTGTATAAAATCCTGATGCGCGTAGCTGCGTTTGTACACCACGTGACTTCTCACGTCCTGGCCCGTAATCTGCTCCAGGCGGGTCATCACCATATCATAGTAGCGCTCCCGGGTTTCCTCAGTGTCGGTCAAGTCTGGCGCCACGGGTATCAAGATGAATACATTCTCCATTCCTGCTGGGGCAACGCTGGCATCTGTCTTTGACGGCACTGATACGTAAAACAATGGTTTCTTAGGCCAGGCTGGCGTTGTATAAATCTCCTGCGCGTGCGGCCCAAAGTCTTCGTCAAAAAACAGATTATGGTGGTGCAGTCCGGTAAGCTTCTTGTCAATGCCTAAATAGAAAATGAGCGATGACGGCGCCATCACGCGGCTGTCCCAGTATTTGTCCGTATAACTACGATAGGCTGGCGGCAACAGTTGGGTTTCCAGGTGATGGTAATCGGCGGCACCTACGACTACTTCTGCGGTGTAGGTGCCTTTGTTGGTGATAAGTTGAGTGATTTGTCCATCCTGAATGTCAATCTTCTGGACCTCCTCGCCTAAGCGCATCTCTACGCCCAGTTCCTCGGCCAAGGCTACCATGCCTTCCACAATCTTGTGCATGCCACCCATGGGGTACCAGGTACCCAGTGACATGTCTGCGTAGTTCATGAGGCTGTATAAGGCGGGGGTGTTTTCTGGCAAAGCACCCAAGAATAGAATGGGAAACTCCATCAACTGAATAAGGCGCGGGTGCTTGAAGAACTTGCGCAAGTGCTTGGCCATGGACTGAAACACATCCAGGCGCATGACGTCTACCAGCAGTTTCAGGTCCACAAACTCGGTCAGGGAGCGGCTGGGTTTATAGACTAGTTGATTGATGCCTACCTCATATTTATAGGCGGCTTGCTTTAAGAAATCTCTCAGTTTTAGGCTAGAGCCCGGTTCCAGTTCTTCAAAGAGCGCCTCTAGTTTTGCCATAGAAGCAGGCAACTCTAAGGTATCTCCTTTACCATACAGTACTTGGTAGGATGGATCCAAGCGCACTAAATCATAGTAGTCTGCCGTGGTTTTCCCGAATTTCTGGAAAAACTGCTCAAAAACGTCTGGCATCCAATACCAGCTGGGGCCCATGTCATAGGTGAAGCCTTGCGCGCTGAAGGTTCGCGCACGACCTCCGGCAACATCGTTTTTCTCTAAGACGGTCACGTGATAGCCGGCTTGCGCCAGACTGGCCGCGGTAGAAAGGCCGGCAAACCCGGCGCCTATGACAATGGCTTTGTTTTTGGGGAGGGATTCACCCATGGGGACTGAGGTCGTTTAGATCAAGTTACTCTTCTACGGATTAAATGCCGTACGCGTACACCCGCAACTGTTGTTTCAATTCTTTGCGGGCCAAGTGGATTCTGTTCTTCACGGTTCCAATTGGAATCTTCAACTTCTCGGCAATCTCCAGGTACTTGTAGCCCACATAATACATCATGAACGGCGTCTTGAACTCCTCTGGCAACTGCTGTACCGCGTCTTCAATGTCCTGCGCAGCAAACTCGCCCGTGGCGCCGTTGTACGCGACCATACGGTCATCGTTCGGAAAGTACTGAAAATAGTCGGTGGTATCAAGGGTGCTGGTACGTTTGGTCACCTTGTTGTAGTGGTTGATGAACGTATTGCGCATGATGGTGTATAGCCAGGCCTTGATGTTGGTACCCGTCTTAAACTTGTCTCTGTTGGCAAACGCCTTAAGCAAAGTCTCCTGGACCAGGTCTTTGGCGTCATCTGAGTCTCTGGTGAGATTATAGGCGGCCGGCCGAAGCGTAGGGGCTATGTTCTCTACAACGGTTGAAAATTCTACGACTGTCATTTTTGTTTAACGTTTAAAGTAAAACATTAAACAATTATACGCACAAAAAATTAATGTAGCTACTTCTGTTTAATATTTTTTTCAAAAAAATAAACACACCGAATCATCCTCCCAGAGTGGGAGACCTACGTAAAAAGAAAGGGGCGTAGATTTAGGCGAGAGCCGAATTTCTCTGGATCCAGTTCTCCAATTCTTCAATCTCTTTAAAGAAGGAGACTTTGGCCGGAAGTTCTTTCACCGGGAAGTAATGCAGCAGGGAGCCGCTTATCAAGATTTGCTTAACCGGCAAGGTATTGTTCATCTCTTCCAGATAGTCTGACACGGTGGTCCGGAGGAAGGGCGTGGTGAAAACAGAATACACAAAGGCCGGCTTAAAGTATTGGACGGCCTTTGCCAGGTCTGTCAAGGGCAGGTGCTGCCCCAGGTACAAGGTGTACATACCCGCTGAGCGCAAGAGGTAGTGCACATACATCAAAGAAATCTCATGCATTTCACCTTCCGGCAGGTAAAGAACCACGCGTGGCGCGTCTGGCTTGGTCACTACTGGCAAGGCATCTATGGCCACCAGCATTTTCTGGCGTACCAGCTGGCTCATGAAATGTTCATGCGCCGGGGTGATGTTGCCGGTTTGCCAAAGTAGGCCAATCTTGTTTAAAAACGGGTAGATAACGGAGCGCACCGTGGCAGAAAAACCCAGTTGCAGAATGGCCCGGCTCAGGACGCGCTCAAACAGCACCTCGTCCAGCTCTACCATGGCCACAATCATCTGGTTGATCAATTGTTCCTGGCCTGGTTCATCGCCGGTAATTTTCAACACCTCCTGGGCTACCAGGTCTGGGGGCAGCTGGGCAATCTTGGAGATTTTGTAGCCGTCCTGGTAGAGCAGCGCCACGTTGAGCAGGTTTTTAAGGTCTGCGTCATCATAGTACCGGATATTGGTCTGCGTGCGCTTGGGTTGCAACAGTTGGTACCGCTGCTCCCAGATGCGAAGAGTATGTGCCTTAATGCCGGATAAATGCTCCAACTCCTTGATAGAGTATTGCGCCACAGGTGTGAGAAATTAAGTTAAACCGCAATTTAGCGCTTCTTAGCCAGCCGAAAGAATTTAGGATGCACCCACAGCATGCCAAAGGACTCTGAGCCGTCTCTGCCTTTGGTTTTGTGGTGTACTTTGTGCGCTATGTCCAAGGCTCTCAGGTAGGTGTTTCTTGTCTTGCCAAACAGCTTCATGCGCCTATGAATAAACAAGTCATGCACCAGAAAGTACGCCAACCCATACAGGGTAATGCCCACTCCCACCCAGAACCGGTAGTCCAGCGCCTCTGTCCCGTAGATAAAACAAAGTGCCGCAATGACCCCGTAAAAGACAAATGACACGTCATTCAGCTCAAACTTGTGGGCATGCGGTTTGTGGTGCGACTCATGGATATTCCACAAGACGCCGTGCAGCACATACTTGTGCACCGCCCAGGCCACCAGCTCCATCACCAGGAACGTTCCTAACACTATCGCCGCGTTCGTCAGCATATTCTCTCAACCGTGGGGGTACGCAAATGTTTTTCCTAATTTGAAAATTTGAAGATATGGAGATGTGGAGATTAAGGAATGTGAAGATGTGAAAATGATTTTTGGGAATCGTTTTTGGCCTGACTTCTGGAAAACAAGCCAAAAACGAGGTTCGGCAAGTTTTACTCTACTTAAAACAGTTTTTCCTTACGCTTTACCTTTCTTCTCCCATTTGATACACAAGGACGCAGTCACGCATTATGCTTGTTGGTGATAACACCAACAAGGGCGGTATTGCTTATTATAATTTCCCTTTCAAAAGGCCCATTCTCAGAGTTCTCGATTAGAAAATAGCACATCAGCACATTAACCCATTAGCACCCTGAAGACTCATTTTCACATCTCCACATTTTCAAATCTTCACATTAAAAATAGCACATTAAAAAGCTACCACGTCAAAGGTTCCTTGTCCAGGAAAGACTGAATACCGCGCTGGCAATCTTCAGTAGAGCGCGCGAAGGCGTTTTTCTCAGCGGCGTACTCCAGGGCAGACTTAAGCGGAAGTTCCTGCACGCGGGCAATCATCTCTTTGGTGGTTTCCATACTCTGACCCGAGTTCTGGGTGCATAAACGTTGCGCCAGTTCCTCTACGCGGTTTGCCAGCTCATCTTCCCCCACCACTTCATTGATCAACCCGATAGCCTGCGCCCGTTCCGCCGAAATTAAATCACCGGTCAGCAATAATTCCTTCGCTTTAGACTCGCCGATTTTGCGCAACAAGAAAATCTTGACGATGGCCGGAATGAACCCAATCTTGACCTCGGTGTAGCCAAACTTGGCGCTAGGAATAGTATAGGCAAAATCACAGACGGTGGCCAGACCGCAACCTCCGGCTATGGCGTGGCCGTGCACTTGGGCAATGACTACTTTCTTGAGCGTATAGATTTGGTAGAACAGCTGCATGAGGTGCGTAGAGTCCTCCAGGTTTTCTTGAAACGTGTTCTGCTGCAACTGCTGCAAATATTCTAAATCTGCACCCGCACAAAACACCGCACCCGCCGCCTTGAGCACGATTACTTTGCAGTCCTCGTCATTTTCAGCGAAGTCAAAGGCTGCTTTCAGTTCTGTGACCACCTGGTAATTGAGCGCGTTGCGCTTCTCTGGGCGGTTGAGTGTAATATACCCCACACGATTAGCACACTGGTACTGAATGTATTGCAGGGATAAGGTTTCAGCGATGTTCATATCAATGTCGGTCATAGTCTAATTACCTACGAATTGGCTAAGCTTAAAGGTATGAAAATTAAGAAACCCACCTTAAAAAGTGATGACGGGCAAGGGAAAATCTACCCTGGTTTACCGTAATCTCAAAGTCCAGGCACCATCTTCCTCCAGGTTGTGGACCGTATAGCCAGCGGCCCGCAACTCCGTGGATTTGCGTTGCACATACCAAGGCGCGTTGGTCTGGTCCATAACCACATATGCACAGTCTATGACTTGCCGTAGTTGATCAACTTTAGCCCAGACATTCTTCTGCAACACCAGCACATCTACTGGTACCGGTTTAGCTAAATTACGAGGTAGTTTCTGCAGCCAAAGAATCCGTTTGCCTTGCCAGACCATTAACCTGTTGCCTTCTTCCGTTGCATGCACCGCCAGCTCGCGTTTTTGGCTTGATTTCTGGAAAAGAGGCCAAAAACGATGCCCCTCTTGAACACCCTTCGCCCACCAGTGCGGCTGGATGGTATAGGTAAAGTTGCGGGGCTGGGCATGGAAAGCAGAGTCTGCCAGCAGCGTGGCGCTTCGGCCTTCAATTATTCCAACGGCACTGCTTTTTCTAGCGCTGTAGATAACTAGCTCTTGGATGTGCCGCTGCCGTTGGGCTTCGGCTATTTCAGTGGCAGAGAGGAAGGCCAAACAGACTGTGGCCAGCCCGAGCCAAGGTAGCTTTCTGTATACTAGAAACAAGACTAGGCCAATCATCAACACATATAAGGCCAGCACCTGACCAATGGAAATGACAAACCCGTCCAACACTGAAAAAGGCCACTGCTCCAACCAAAGCAGAAACCTGTTCAACCCAAAAAGCGTCCATTGCAGCAGAAACCCCAGTAAGACATTCAAATAAGGCACCCAGAACAAAAGCATGAACGCCACGCCCAGATATAAACCAGCAGAAGTCAAGGGCACTGCCAGCAAATTGCCTACCCAGAAGTACACCGGAAACTGATGGAAGTAGTACAAACTCAGAGGAAACGTAGCCATTTGCGCGGCAATGGAAATGGCGAAGAGCTCCCAGACCATGCGCATTGGTTTCTGCTCTGGGTTCCAGAGTTGAAGGAAAAGCGGTTGCAGCAAAACAATGCCCGCCACCGCCAGAAACGACAGCTGGAAGCCCACGTCAAACAAGAAATTGGGATCCATCAAGAGCAGCAGCATGGCCACGGCCGCCAAGGTGTTCAAGACAGAAGATTTCCTTCTCAGCAACATGCCCAGCTCTACCAGAGAGAACATCCACACAGACCGCAAGACCGAAGCCGACAAACCCGTCACGAAGGCATAAAACCACACCACGCCCACAATGAACAGGAAGATAACCACCCTGGACTTTCGGCCACGCCGAAGATGCTTAAGGAAGAACAACAGCACACCGTAAAGCAAGCCCACATGCAAACCGCTCACCGCCAACACGTGCATGGTACCAGTTCTGGCGTAGGCATTGCGTAACGAGGCATCTAGATCATCCTGCACGCCTAAGACCAGGGCATTGGCAATGGTGGCTTCGCGCTTGAAAGGAATGTGCTCTTTAAAGGCCGCTTCTAGCGTTTTTCGGACTTGTAAACTGATGGCCTCCAGTGCACTTTCTGGGTGTAGGCCTATCACTTGCCAGGAGCCTTCGGGGAGGTAAGACTGCCACTGAATGTGCTTGAGCGTGAGGTAGCGGCGGTAGTCAAATTGGTGGGGATTGGCGGGTTTGGCAGGTGGCATCAAGGTGCCTTTGATGAGCAATTGATGTCCGTATTGCAGGGTATCTGCCTCTGGTGAATGGGGCAGAAAAACGGCCACTTGTCCAGAAGCGGCATGCCAATTACCCAGTGAGTCCCGCACCGCCTCTACCCTGCCCACAGAACTCACCGAAGTAGGTTTCAAGGCAACTGCTTTAACCAAAGTCACTTTGTAATGCGTGATGGCGCTTGCCGGGACCTGAAGCGTTTTTGGGCTGTTTTTCAGAAAAGAGACCAAAAACGCCAGGGATAGAAGGGCCGCTAAACCTGCCCAGCCTGTGTACGTCCTAAATTTCCGGTTGGGCTTTCTTAACGTAAACCACCAGGCCGCAAGAAACAAGAGCACCAGGCCAGCCGTCACCAAAGCCACATAAGAACCAGCCTGACCCAGGTAGTTGTATAGCAGAATACCCGACAGGAAAGCTGTCAAGGGACGTATCATGCCAGTTAAAAGGTGTCTTCCTTTCAATGCCAGGCTCCTTTGGTAATAGCGTTTTACTTATGTGACTACCAAAGGAATACGAGGTTTGAAACTGGAGCGTTTCTGAGCAAAAATGTCGCAAGGCATTACCCGCAAAAACAGAAAGGGCACGCTTGGCGTGCCCTTTCCTACAAATGAAATTGTGGTTGTTAATCTTCTCTGCGGTACTGCTGCCGGCGGCGGGCGGCGTCTTGGTGACTGTCATTGCCCTCGTTTTGCTCGCGCTCCTGGGCGCGGCGCTCATCATGCTTGGTGTAGGCATCCACAATGCTTTTCACCAATCTATGGCGCACTACGTCATCAACGGTCATCTCCACGAAACCAATGCCCTGCACCTCCTTCAAGACGTTGATGGCCTCAATAAGACCAGACTTCTGGTTGCGCGGCAAGTCAATCTGGGTTCGGTCACCGTTGATCATCACTTTAGAGCTGGGGCCCATGCGGGTCATGAACATCTTGATCTGCATAGGCGTGGTATTCTGAGCCTCATCCAGGAGCACAAAGGCGTTGTTGAGCGTGCGCCCGCGCATGTAGGCCAGCGGAGCAATCTCAATCACCTTGTTCTCATAATAGTACTTGAGTTTTTCAATCGGAATCATTTCCTCCAGGGCGTCGTAGATGGGGCGCAGGTAGGGATCTACCTTGTCCTTCATGTCGCCGGGCAAGAAACCCAGGCTCTCGCCGGCTTCCACCACAGGTCTGGAGATGATGATCTTCTTCACCTCTTTGTTTTTGAGCGCGCGCACGGCCATGGCCACCGAGATAAACGTCTTACCAGAACCAGCCGGACCTAGGGCAAACACCAGGTCATACTTGTTGATCATGTCCACCAGCTTCTGCTGGTTAGGCGTCTTGGGCTTGATCACGCCGCCCTTGCTGCCGTACACAATCACGTCCGGACTGGTGATGACCACATCGTCCTCAAAGTCGTTGTCGGCGGTCAGGAACTTGTGAACGCTTTTGTCCGTGATTTTGCCAAACTTGTGGTAATGTTCAATTAGCGAAGAGAGGATCTCATGGATCTTGGTGATCTCCGGCGTCTGGCCCTGGATCTTGATCTCATTGCCCCTTGAAATGATTTTGCTGCTAGGAAAAGCGGCGGCTAATTGCTTTATGTTTTGATTCTCTGCCCCCAGGAAGTCTATCAAAGAGATATCCTCAAGGGTTATCGTTTTTTCTACCAAAGGCTTTGTTTGTTTAAAAGGGTTATGAACCAATCTACCGAAAAAACAGTAGTTTTGTTATGAAACATATATAGAATTTTTAAAGTTCTTCTGACCGACCGTTCCCATGGGTTTTATCACTTTCCTGTCTGATTTTGGCACCACAGACCACTATGTGGCCGCAGTTAAGGCTAAGATCCTGACTATCAATCCCGCACAAGTCATTGTAGACATCACCCACCAGGTAGAACCTTACAACATTGCCTACGGGTACCACGTGCTCAACTCCGTTTTTCAGGACTTTCCGGTGGGCACGGTGCATTTGATAGCCGTAGATACCCACGGAAGCAAGCAGGGACGGTTTCAGGTGGCTCGCCACCAGGGTCATTATTTTGTATGCGCAGACAACGGCCTGCTTTCCCTCTTAACCGACGGCGACCCAGAGCAGCTCATAGACCTGCCCATGCAGCCAGACTCTCCCTCACCGGCCAGAGACATTATGGTACCGGCGGCGGTGGCTTTGGCCCAGGGCGCTTCCATGGCCGAGGTAGGCGAACTGGCAGACGGCATGTTGCAACTGATCAACCGCCAACTCAAGCTCAATGACCATTCCGTATCTGGGCACGTGGTGCACGTAGACCATTACGGCAACCTCATCACCGACATCACCAAAGACAGCGTGGAAGCCATCGGTCACGGACGTCCGTTCCTGGTCAAGTTCGCCCGCGAAAAAGTAGACCGCATGTACTCGCGATTCAACCAGGTAGGCGAAGGTGATTGCGTCATCCTCTTCAATCGCCAAGGCTTCCTAACCATCGGCATCAACAAAGGCCACGCCTCAGAACTTCTGGGCATGTACTTTGACTCTAGCGTAGAGATCCAGTTCGCGCAAAACGCCAATTAATTAAGAATTAATAGTTCTTGGTTGTATAATGCACTGGGGACCGTTTTTGGCCTGTTTTCTGAAAAAGAAGCTAAAAACGCCCAATCCGTCAGCAAGTTTGCAGTTTGTTGGTTGAATGGAGCAGGCTCCTAAACATGCGTGACCATGCAAACGGTTACCATGGCGCAGGCGTCCGCCTGTGTCAGAACACGTTGGGTATCTGATAGGAATGCAGACATACACCGTTTTGGGCTGTTTTCTGGGAAAGAGGCCAAAAACGGCTTTAGGTTTTTAGCCAGCCCCTGCCTGGTTTACCCACAAGATCCTTTCAGGATGACAGAGTAAGTGAGTGTTTGAGTGAAGGAATGCTTGAAAAAGTTTGTCGCCCAAGCGGAGCTTAGTTCTTAATCAACCTTATTACTAATTTTGAATTTCTAATTTCCAATTAAAGAGAAATGTTAATCAGAATAGTGCGCATGACGTTTCATCCAGAGAAGGTAGAGGAGTTTCTGGCTATCTTTCATGCCTCTAAACACAAGATTGCAGCCATGCCGGGCTGTCATGGCGTTGAATTGCTACAGGACTACCATCAGGCTAATATTTACCATACATACAGCACCTGGGATTCTGACGATGCCTTGAATCAATACCGACAGTCCACTTTGTTCGGGATGGTCTGGAAGCCTACTAAAGCCTTGTTTTCAGCCCCAGCCCAGGCCTTTTCCATGAAGAAGGGATAAGAAGACCTTTGTATCTTCCTGCTGTCCACTTACGTCTAGTATAATAAACCTCACACCTAGCCCACCTACACTGTGAACTACTTTAGCTTTTACCAGATACCAGAAAGCTTCCTCCCCGATGAGAAGGCCATTCAAACCAAATATTACGCCCTCAGCCGCGAGTACCACCCCGATTTCTACACGCTGGAGCCTCAGGAGAAACAGCAGGAAATCCTGGAGAAGTCTACCCTTAACACCAACGCCTATCGCACGCTCTCCAATTTTGACAAGCGCATGCAGTACATCTTGGAGCAGCACGGGATGTTGGAAGAAGGCGGCGCCAATGACCTGCCTCAGGACTTTTTGATGGAAGTGATGGAGCTCAACGAGCTGCTCATGGACCTGGAAATGGAGTACAACTCCACCACCTTTAAGATTGTCTCTGACCAAACCGGTGAAATTGAGGGCCATATCAAGTCTGAGATCTGGCCGGTGCTGGAAGCCTATGAAACTTTTCCCCCTGAAAAACAGGCAGAAGCGCTTAAGCAGATAAAAAATTACTACTTAAAAGAGCGCTACCTCTTGCGTATAAAGGAATCATTGAATAAGTTTGCATCCTCTTCTGACAGATAAACCAATCAAAACGGTTTCTCATTCAGAATCTACCAAACAGTAAATGCCCAGATGGCGGAATTGGTAGACGCGTTGGTCTCAAACACCAATATCTTTGATGTGCCGGTTCGACTCCGGCTCTGGGTACAGAAACAAAATAAGCCGCTGATAATCAGCGGCTTATTTTGTTTATAGGTGGCAAAATATGTAGTTAAAAACCAATAATACAAACTATATCACCTAACTTTTCTGCCTGGTGGTCAATTAACCTGAATCACAATCTTACCGAACGCACCCTGGTTTAGATGTTCGTATGCTTTCAAGGCATCTTCGAATGGATAGACTTTGTCAATCACTGGCTGTATTTTGAGCTGTTGGAATGCTTTGACCACATCTTCCAATGCTTTGCGGTGGCCTACGTTGATACCTTGCACACGTACACGTTTAGCGAGCAAGGTGAAAAGATTGACCTCGGCCATCATGTCTTTCAGGAACCCGATGATGTAGATATTGCCCTGCAGTGCAACAGCCTCCAATGATTTATTCACGTTGTCACCGCCTACTACCTCCAGTATGTGTTGTACACCCTCACCGTTGGTCAGCTCTAGGACTTTCTTTTCCCAGTCCGGATTCTCCACGTAGTTGATCACATCAGTCGCTCCCAGTGATTTTATCTTTTCGGCTTTGGCATTGCTGCTGCTGGTGGCAATGACCCTTGCCCCGAGTGCCGCCGCAATTTGAACTGCCGATACCGACACCCCACCGGTACCCAGCACCAATACCGTATCACCGGCTTTAATATTACCGTACTCCACCAACGAGAACCATACCGTCAAAGCAGCAATAGGCAAACTGGCAGCCTCTTCATAGGTCATATAGTCAGGTGCCTTCACCGTCGCATCTTCCTCCAAGAGTAGGTATTCCGCCAACCCGCCGTCTTTCGGACCGCCAAGTGCCGACGGCCCATAGTCCTGGTTGGGCGCCCCATCGAGCCACTTGATGAACATATGTGATATCACGCGGTCCCCGGCCTTGAATTTTGTTACGTTGTCCCCAATGGCAACCACCTCTCCTGCGGCATCAGATACTGGGATAAACGGTTCAGTCATCAGGTGCGGCAGATAAATCCCGTCAGCGACTGCCTTATCCCTGTAGTTGAGTGACACTGCTTTCACTTTGACTAAAACCTGACCTGGCCCAACGGTGGGGACAGGTAATTCTACCCGTTTGATGTTATCAAGCCCGGGACCTTGCCTTTGCCATGCTTTCATGGTCGATTTGTGATTTCCCATTGTATAATCTCTAAACTAATTCTTATTGGTTGACAAGCATTTTACTAGGTCAGGAAGCTGTAGTCCCCCCTGATGAGGTACATCCTCCTTAATTTTTTAAGCCCTTAGCTGAGGCCGAACGGTTTAAGGCGACAATTTCCTCGTGTGGGGGTATCGGGTCGACCTGGAAGTTATTAAGTTCAGCCATGACAAAATCCCTTGCCGCGGGTGCCTTGCCCTTTTCGGCTCTGGCCAGCGCTTCTTTTAGCTCACCCGCGTTCAGTTCGGTGCAATAGGCGGGAGTGCCCGGCTCCTGTCTCCAGGACTCGGCAAGGATCCCGCCGCCCACAGCATCAAAGCCTGTCTGGTCTACCAGTCCTGCGGCTACTTTCTTGTGTTCCTCATTATCACCCGCAATTGAGATAGCTATTCTGCCTTCCTCCCCGGTAGCCTTCCCTTTGTGTTTCAGGGTGTACTCCATGATGTTGTTGAACACCTTGACAACCGGTCTTCCAAGAGTTTCAGAGATGTACTCGCTTTCGGTCTTGCCTTGTAAGCCGGGCAGCTCGCCATCGCGCAGAGGGTAATAGTTTGAGGTATCCATAATAACGACCTCCTGCGGCACGCCCAGGAGCAGGTTTTTCGGAAGGTCCGTATACGCCTTGAATGGGATGGAGAAAATAATGGCTTCCACGTCCTTCACCACCTCCTCTAAGGTAGCCGCCTCGGCGCCCAGATTGGTAGCAATTTCTTTGAGAGTGGACATGTCCCTAGTGTTGGTCACCTTTACCTGATGTCCGGCAGAGGAGAATTTTTTGGCCAGTATGCTCCCGATGGCACCGGTCCCAATGATTCCTATTTTCATATATGTGAAGTTTAGAAAGTTCTCTTATAAAGCTTTTGCTCGTCGGTCCGTTCCGGCAGACCGTTGATGGCACGGGCAATGTCTACCCCATGGTCAACGAACCCCTCAGGGTAATTACCTGACATAATAATTTTGAAAAATTCATCGCCGTACTCCCCCATCTTGCTGAACAGCAATGCCTGCTTGTCCCTCAAGGTTTCCCTTTCAGCCGACTTCCGCGCCTTGACGAGCTCGGGCAGGGTCAGGTCCGTGCAGTACGCCGGGGAGCATGCCTGCTGGCGCCAAGAGTCCTCCAGCGGCCCGGCATCCAAAGCGTCGAAACCATCGTCATCCACAAGGCCCAGCACTACGTCTTTGGACTTTTGCTCGTCCCCAGAGACGGCCAGGGCGATCCGGCCCTCGCTCCCCTTCGGTTTTCCTCCCGTGGCCAGGCTGTAGGCACCTATGTTGCTGAAGGCTTTCACCACTGGACGGCCGAACTGCTCCTGCACCCAGACACTGTTCACTTTCCCGTTCTCCACTTCCTCCACGATACCGTCCCGGTTAGGCCAGTAGTTGGTCGTCTCCACGATCACTACATCGGCACCGATCTTGCCCTCCAGGGTTTTTGCCAAGTCAGGGATGTTACCGAACGGGATAGATAAAACAAGTACATCCACATCTTTTACCACATCCTCCATTTCTACTGCTGTTATACCGGCGGCATCCGCGATGGCTTGGATGCTGGCCACCCCTCTGGCATCTGCGAGGGTGACTTCGTGTCCTGCGGCCTTAAAATTTCTTGCTAGGCCCTTGCCGATCACGCCGGCACCAATGATTCCTATTTTCATATTCTTAGTCGTTTATTTTCGTTGGTTGATTTTATCTGTATTAAACACGCGGGTCAATTCCATACTGTTCCGGCGCACCGAGGTGCCCCCGTAAGGTCTTGCTTTCATAGTCCTGGTGGAAGAGCCCACGCTCCTGTAGGATCGGCACTACCTCGTCCACAAAGGCGTCAATCCCGTCTGTATTAACGTCGGGCGAGATCCAGAACCCATCAGCCGCGCCTGCCTCAAACCAGGCCTGCATGTGGTCGGCGGCCTCTATACCCGGCCCTACGATCACGGGATGGTAGTCTATCACGCCGTGGGCTAGTATATCGCGCAGGCTCCAGCCTTCTTGCGCAATCTTCAGGGCATGGGACGAGCGTGGGTCGTAAGGAGATGGGCGGGCAACGGCCAACTGGGCTTTGGAGAGCGGCTCGTCCAGTCGGGTGGGATCAAGCGGGATGCCCAGCATCTGTTGCAGGTAGCCCACTCTTTCCGGGAATAAATCCCCCGTCAATTGAATACGCCGATCCAGCGCCGTGCGCCTGTCCTTGGCAATGGTGGTCATCAGGCCCGGGATGTATTTAATCTCATCGGGGTCGCGCCCGTAGCGTTTGGCGGCCGCCCTGAAGGCGTTGCGCTGGGCGCGGGCGTCCTCAATGGTGAAGGCCGCCCCAATCACCGCATTTGCAAAACGGCCGGCCAGCTCATGCGCGTTGGGACTGCCACCAGCGTGAAAGATGATGGGCTGGCCCTGCTCGGATGGAGGAATATAGAGCGGTCCCCTAGAGCCGACATATTTGCCTTTCAAGTTAACCGGGACAATCTGGTCCTTCTTGGCGAACTGGCCAGTTTCTTGGTCGTGCACCCAAGCGTCTTTTCCCCAACTGCCCCAAAGCGCCTGAATGAGTTGAATGACCTCATGTGCGCGGCCATAGCGCTCTTCGTTAGAGGGAATAACCCTTCCATAGTTCGCGGCCACATCGTTACCGCTGGAGGTGACCGCGTTCCAGCCTGCCCGCCCGTGGCTCATAACGTCCAGTGCTTTGAACTGCCTGGCCAGGTTGTAAGGCTCGTTGAAGGTGGTGGACCCCGTGGCGACCAAACCGATGCGTTCGGTTTCTCGCGCCACGGCGGCCAGGGTGAGCATCACATCCAGATTGAAGCTAGGCGACTCGGTCTCTATGTCCGTCAGCATGGCGCCGGGGCCGTCAGGAAGGAATATGAACTGGAACTTGCCCCGCTCGGCTGCCTGCGCCTGTTTTACCCGGGCGTCGAAACTGATGTAGTTCTTTGGGTCTACCCCCGGCATGCGCCAAGCCCCCGGCTGGGAGCCGTATCCGTTCCCGAGATGGAGGCCGATAAGCATCTGCTTACCAGAAGCAGGAATGTTATGTGTCTTTTCTTCTGAAGAGTCCATGATTCTGCTGTGCTTTACTGAAAGCTATGGTTGACCTGACTGGAAAACCTTTTGCAAATTTACGGATATTTACTTTCCTTTGTAAAGTGCTTTCCAAAAGGAAAGTGAAAATACTTAATTGGAAGACGTATGGCCAATAAAATGGGGTACCTGTCCTGCCTAGACACGGTGAAGCCGGTGCGGGACGCGATAGACGTGATAAACGGGAAGTGGAAGCTGCCCATCATCATTTCTGTGATGACCGGCAACGAGCGGTTCACCGACATCCAGGAGAGTATTCCCGGCATCACGCCTAAGGTATTGGCGAAGGAACTAAAGGACTTGGAACAGCACCAGCTGATTAAGAGAGTAGTGATAGAGGATTACCCTGTCAAGATTCTTTACAAGCCCGAACCCTACGCCGATACCTTGACACCGATCATCGACGCTTTGAAGGGTTGGGGGCTGAACCACCGTAAGAGGATATTCAGCAAGACATAAACTAGCCTTTATTTTATTAGCCCTAAACCCTTTATGACGAACTACCGCATAAAGAATAGGTGGCAGGAAAGGTGGCAAAACTTAGGGTAAATTATGTTTACATTTAGTAAACAATATCAACAACAATTATAACGGCCTCCAAACTTGTGCTTACAAGAACCTAAAAATGGTAAAAACCCAGTGAAGAACGGCTCTGGGTACATTTAAGAAATAAGCCACTGAAAATCAGTGGCTTATTTCGTTTATAGGTGGCAGAGATGGCAGCGGAATACCTATTAAACAACAATCGCCTCCAAGAGAGGCGATTGTTGTTTAATATAGAGTTATAATAAAAGCAGGTTTAGGTTTTGAAATTTTGCTTTACAAGATCAGTTGTACCTTTCCACTTGAGATTTGATGT
Source organism: Nibribacter ruber (assembly GCF_009913235.1). Lineage (NCBI taxonomy): Bacteria > Pseudomonadati > Bacteroidota > Cytophagia > Cytophagales > Hymenobacteraceae > Nibribacter > Nibribacter ruber. The sequence goes on from NZ_CP047897.1 coordinate 1,307,569, forward strand.
CTGATTGGTCAAAGTGAGCCCGCTTTTCAATAATCTTTCCCTCTTTGATGGTTAACCACATACACAGAGAGAAGCGGACAAAATTCCCTTTGGGCTCAATGCCGAACGCTGGCATTTTTGTGTGCTTCCCTTCAAAAATCATGTAGGCGGCCACTCTATCACCCTCGGCCAGGATGTCCAGAATGCGGAAGGAAAAGTCTCCAAACGCATCAAAGTTCTTCTTCTCTGAGGCTACAAAGCCATCGGCACCCGGTATAGGGCTGTCCACCTGAAAGTAAAACACAAAGTCATCATGCAGAAACTCAGACGCGGCATCATAATCCTCGCGGTCAATGGCTTCGTAGAACCCACGGACTAGCTCTTTATTATTTTCAACATTCATTTTCAGGAAGGGTTAGAGTGTAATCAATTCACCGTCTTCAGGAATGATGACCCTATCCTGAATTCCGTTCTCCGCTACAAATTCTCTTAGTTCCTTTCTGCTCAGGATGCTGTGGTTCACTGCTTCCATATGCATGGCAATGATAGTAGCATTAGGTAAAAGCTTGCTGATTTTCAGGATGTCTTCTTTCCCCATGATGATGGCGCCCAAGCCCTCGTCCTCAAAGCTTGCGAACCCTGCGTTCACTACCACCACATCTGGCCGCCAGTTCTTCAGGTTATCCTCCACCTCGTCAATCCAGATGGTGTCACCCAGGAAGTAGATGGACTTTTCACCTTCTGCGTTGAAGTAGAAACCCGAGGCTTTCCCTAATGCCTCCGCTAATGCTGGGATAGAATAAGCTACATCTGTTCCGTGCTGGCAGTGTGTTTTCTTAAGGTTGAGACCTTCAATGTTTGCGCTCTCGCCCAGTGCCTCTACGTTGGTGAAACCCTGTGACTTTATAACGTTGGCATCGTCCTCGTTCTGCGCCATCACTTTGATATCCTTAGGAAGGACTTGCACGGCCACTTCGTCCCAATGATCAGGGTGCAAATGTGATACCAGCACGGCATCTACATCAATCAGGCTCTCCGGCTTAACTGGCATTTCTACCAGTGGGTTGCTCAGGTGCGAGTTGGCACTCCCTGGGAAACCTGGGTATCTTCCTTTCTCGGCAAAGAAAGGGTCTATTAGTATTCTCTTGCCTGCATAGTTTAAAACGGCAGTGGCATTTCTGATAAACTGGATATTAGGTGACATGACTTTTTACTTTAGTTACTAAATACATAAATACTTAATACAAAAGTACATGGCTACTTAGGGAGAGCTTATACCAGTTATATCCCAAATACTACCTTTTTGATAAGCACCCTAATCTAAGCCGTGAAATGTCTCCTAAGACGAGATGATATTTTGGTAGTCAGCTATAAACTCGGAAGTAGTCATGCCAGTTTGACTTTTAAAGAACCGCATTAAATGGTTTGGCTCTGAGTAACCTAGTGCATAAGCGATTTCACCGATGCTTTTGTCCGAATAAATCAATTCATTCTTTATTTCTGTAAGTAACCGCTGCCTCAATAGCTCTGTAGCAGTGATGTTGAACTGCTTTTTTACCGCCGCGTTCAGCGTGATGCGACTTATACCCATCATTTCGGCGTAATCATTTATGCGTTGGGCTTCCTTGATATGTGACTCCATCAACTTCTTGAAAGTGTAGGCGTGATTGGAAGTATCAACTTGGAACGGCAGGTTATTTTGAACCGCGTAATCCCGGTTAAGGCGCTGCAGTAAATAGTAGATCAGGGAGCGAATAATATGGGCACTATCTAAATTTGGCTGAACTAGCTCTGCTTTTACCTCTGCAAGGATGTTGCTGATACTTTGGGCCTGTTTCTCTGTAGAGTTGAGGACAAGTGGATATTCGTGCTGGTAGAAATAAAGCAGGCGGTAGGTGAATAACTTATCTGTGAAGAATTCATTCAAGAAGTCTTCCTGGAAGATAAGAATAGTAAAATCCAATCGTGAAAGATCCAGGCTCCACTTTTTCTTTTGGAATGGGGAAACAAACAGGATGGTATTGTCTTCAATTTGAATGCGCTGATTATCTAAGAAAAGCTGCCCACTCCCTTTTCTAAAAAACAAGATTTCAAAATAGTCCGCATTATGGACAGAGGGTAATAAGTATTCTTCTGCCACTTCATTACCATTGATGACGTTGATCAGAAAGTCAACGCCGCATTCTGTTTTATTGAACTTAATGGTTTTCAATCTATTAGTTAATTTATACAGCTTTATTAATACTACTAAACCTAATCACGGAATAAAAGTTGATACCTTTTTTGCTGAACATGCTTTGTAAGAAATCACCACTTCTACAAAGAGCAGAATTATTTGGGATTAATATTTATCTTTCATAAAGGCTGGGTGGCAGAATAGGTGGCAAAACATCAGCTAAAATCAGTTAACGTATATTAAGGCTTGTTAAAAACCTGCATAAGGCACTATAAACGCATATTTTTAGATACTTACAGCCGTTAAAAACCCACGGAAGAACGGCTCTGGGTACTAAAACAAAAAAGCCACTGAAATTCAGTGGCTTTTTTGTTTTGATGGGATGTTTGAGGGGAGATTACAGTTTTAATTCAACACTGATTCAGCAAATTATAACCCTGATTATATTATCAACTATACATTAAGCTACCATTGAGTATTTCTTTAAGATTTAAGATATAGCTGTGTACTTCTAGTAGTATTGGTTTACTTGGCAGATGAACACCCAATATTTCAAGACTTTTCTCCTAGGCACCGTCTAATGTGCCATGTAGTCAACCACTTTAGCGCAGAAGTTCCTCTGCTCTTTTCCGCACTTCGCGATCCATCCACTTCTCCTTTGATAGCCTCCTCAACGTTAAGCGTGTCCAGTGAGCCCACCTTGGTAGATACTGAGTCAATGCCCGTGTGGCGTTCAAATTCTGTATTAACTATATCCCTGGCTGCGTTAGTAGCGGCATCAGTGGCTGCTGTTGTAACTGATTCACATGAAGAGGCCATAAAAGCAACAATGGCAAAAGGAGCAATATTTTTCATAATGTCTAACTATAGGGCGAAGAGGGATAACCTTTAAAGATGGAGAGGCCGCAGCATCAATCGTTTTTGAGATGAAATTGGAAAGGTCTCACCGTCCTGAGCGTAAGGCCGTCAGCCTACCTGGGTTAGTAGATCTTGATGCAGGTACTTAACCTGGAGAACGACCCTATAGCGAATTTAGTGTCTTCCTCCTGCCATGGCACGTGCCTCCTATCAGGGAGCGTCTGCAAAGCGGGCTTTTCATTCGGGGGTTGCCTGCCGCTCCATTGATGATGATTGGCCGCTTTTTTATGAACACTATATAAAAAGGCGGAACGAATTGGGTATGTAGTTATCCTAATAGAAGAAACCCGTTCAAGCGGCAATGTAGAAAGCTAAGATTGTCTTTCTACAGAAAAAAGGCTGTTAAACAGGGCTTTGAGCCTAAGGCAATTTCCTCACGCTACTTTAAGTAAACATTCTACAGGTTAGACTTCTGGAAGCTTGTTTGTGAGTTATTCTTAAAATGAAAAAGGAGCAGCTGTGACAGCTGCTCCTTAGTAGTTATACTTTATTAATTTTTGTTACTTCTGAATAGTGAACTTGATGGAGTACGCAGGCGCAGTGGCTGTACCAACTTTGTCCTTAGTACCTGTGTAAGTGGTAGCACTTAGCGTATAGCTTCCGGTTTTGGCTGACCATGAATTGTAGTCACCATTTCTATCATCTCCAAACAGAGCATAAGGCACTACGTCATCCAATCTGGTCTTGCTGTCTGCCCCAGACAAGTTGAATTTCACAACACCTGCAGTAGACTTGCTGGTATTTGCTCTGATGTTGAACTTGTAGGTACCCACTTTGCTGATATCAATCACGCCGCCATTAGCAATGGTCATGATATCTTTATTTGTGGAGGCATTTACCAGCGTGAAGCTTACCACTTTCTGAACGTCTGTAGTGGTGGTGGTGGTTGTGGAACCAGTTGTACCGCCAGTAGTGGTAGTTCCTCCGGTAGTAGTAGTAGTACCGCCAGTGGTAGTGGTAGAGCCAGTAGAAGTAGATCCTGAAGCAGTACCAGAGGTCATGTCAGCGAAGGTGGCGTTGCTGTTACCTACTCTAATGTTATCCAGGTAAAGAACGCGGTTGCTTACAATAGACTTGTCATATTTGAAGGCAGACTTATAAAGACCTACTTTCCATTTCGGCAATACGTCATTGTACATGTTACCACCGGTGATGGTTTTCACCTTTGCGCCGTTGATCCAGATTTCCACTAATCCGTCAGAACCGTAAGAGTGGATGAAGTGCAAAACAAACTCAGTCCAGGCGTCTTTCTTGATGGCACCTAAATCATGCAGCTTTCTTGTCTCCGGAGTGTTTCCTACCTCAAAAGTGATTCTGTCTTTGTCAGTTCTAAGTGAGGTAGACGGGCTACCGCTCTGGTACCACTGGTTGATGATCTCGCGCTCTGTGTCATACTCATAGCCCTTGGAAGGGAAATAGGCGGCAAAAGAATACCAGGTGTTTTTGGTGATGTCACCTTCTGAGCCTTTTACAATAGTCACCTCAGATCTTTTCCCGTCCTGCACCAACGGCTGGTCTTTTCTAATCTCAAAGCGGGCGGCCTTGGTGCCTCTCCATACCGGCGTGCTCACCACCTGGAAAGCATAGTCCCAAGAACCTATCTCCTTGGCATGAGCAGTAGAGAAGGGCGAAGATCCTTCCAAGGTCTCCTCAAAAATAAGGTTGCTTGACAGGTTGGATGTGGCAGAAACTTCTGCGTTTGGGGCCATTTCATCTAATTCATTCTTATCACAAGAGGCTGAGATGAAACCTACTAGCAATGGCAATACGATATATTTGGTGTTAAACTTCATGTGAAATAGTTAATAAAGGGGTTTATTTAGGGATAGTGGGATGCAGCCCAGACTCCATGAAATAATTGGGTAGTCTAAGCGTTTAAAAAACAGCCAGAAAGGATTCCTGACCTCATTACTCTCCTTCTAAAAGTGCCTCATATACGCCTATCTGTTTTTAGTTTCTTCTCTCTATCTTTCTGCACAAAACCCAGATTTAACATCTGTACCCAGTGAGCATAATTAGGATTTTACCCTCTTTAAGCAATTAATAATTTTCTTTGGGTTATTGCAACCATCTTATTATCAATTCCGTAGCTACAAAGTTAGAAACATTATGTTTATATTTTTCAAACACCCTCCACAATTACCAAATTGTATTCAAATGTTATAAAAAAGCCTTAATTTTCTTTATTAAAACCAACACTTTCTTTAAATAAGCCAAAACCTTTTCCTAGGGCCCAATTATAGCAAAATATTACTGACCAAGTAGTTACAATAATTTAAAGGGTAAATCGTTGCCAAAATTCAGCTGTTTCTAGCAAAAAAACTCTTACCTGCCCAAACATATATTGAACGATACCAAGAACGCTTTTTTAATACCAATAATTAGATTAGCATTTAAAAGGACATCGCGCAGTGCTACACTTCATCAAATCTATTGCTAACCTACTGACCTACAAATCCTTAATCTTCACCTTTATGCTTTCAGAAAGTATCTACCTGGATGTGACTATCGCTGGAACTTAATGCGGCAAGTCATGGTCCTAAAAGACCCTGATTACACGTAGGTGGTGCTGTAAAAAAGAGAACACTCACCCTCTTATGTAGGGCGTTAAAATCACCCCTGCAAAACACCAACCAAAGAATGGTGCACAAAAAAAGGCGCTCCAGCTAATGCCAGAGCGCCTTTTAAAGGGTCAGAAGAATTACACTTACATCTTCAGTTCTTCCAGTACCAGGTTAATGGTTTGCGTTTTTTTGTCATAATGGTACATGCACACATAGCCGGGCTTAGATTGCAAGGCACCGGTTTTGGCATCGTCGGGGCTGATAGAGGTATACTGCGACAGCTTTTTGGTCAATGGTATCTTGGTGGTCTTGGAAGCCTCACCCATCTTAATGGAAGAAACGCCCACGTACGGGTTTCCTTTGCCCAACGTAGCATCTTCAAAATTGCTATACACAATCACCTGCTCATCTGAACCCTGCAAGCGGGTGGTGAAGTCAAAGGTAAACATCTTGTATTTTCTAAGATAGTAGGCCAGAGAAACACCACCCAAAGAAGCAATGCTGCCATCTACGTAAATAGACTTATACGGCTTCTCAATCTTATTCACGTCCAGGGGCTTACCCATCTTGTCATAGTTAAAGATGATGTAATCCATCACGGTAAATCCCCAGGGAATGGAGGCGCTGTTGCCGCCGGCCGCCATGGCCAGAACAGTACCAGCCTTCACCGTTTTCCTGAACGTCTCGGCTACAATCTGGTAATCGCCTTTGGCGTCTTCTACAATCTCATGAAACAGAACCTTAGGCTTAGACCCTATGCTAAACTTGCGCGAAGTGGCTTTTAGCGTATTCTGGATGCCGTTGTCCCAGTCCATGGTGTTGTAGGCTAGCTTCTCGCCGGTGCTGGACAGCTTCATGAAGAAGATACCGTCAGAGTTCACCGCGTCCCATCTGTCGCCGTCAAAGTACATGCCCGCCGTGGTGATGTTGCCGCTCTTGTCAATCAGGAACGCAGAGGGAATGCCGGTTACTTTGCCGTCAAATAGTGGTTGCTCAAACTTCTTTTCGCCCGCTGTGCCGTCAAAAGACACAATCTTGCCCAGCACTTTGGTTGAAAAAGCATTAGGGCGCTCAGCCGTGATGGCCACCAGTTGTCCGTTGCCCGCTTCTACCGCCTCAATAGCGATCATGCCACGATCATTGGTCACTGTCTTCTCCCAGATGGGCAGCAGATTGCGATCCAACTTCTCAATGCTGTAGCCCCATTTCTTTTCTTTTACAGATTGGGTCACAAAGAAGCCGTCACCGTCCATGGAGGGATAAATAGCGGTGCTGCCGGCGGTAGCCAACTTTCGGTTCTGGCGCACCTCCTGCTTGATCAGGTTGCCTTGCTGGTCTACGGTCACAAACGTGTTCTGCGATTTAGAAAAATCAGAGAAGGCAAACAGGAAGTCCTGGCCGTTGAATTCGCCGCCAATCAGTTTTGAGGATCTGGTAATGGTGATGGGAGTTTTCTTGATGAGGTTCAGGTCCAGGTCAAAGATTTCCAAAATGAACTCCATCATGCCGTTTTTGGCCTTCTCGTTCACATAAAACGTGTAGTAGCCTTTGTCTTTGATGGCTTCCACGCCCCTGAACTCGGCTTTTCGGACGCCGCTAATCTGGGCCTGCTGTGCATAGCCTGCCGCGCCCACTAGCAGCATGGCTGCCAATGCAAGTAAATGTTTTCTCATACGGTAATAAAGGGTAAGGTAAGGTTGGTAAGGAGTTGACTTAGAGTTGGTGTAAATTCTGCTGATACAGGCGAAAACTGGAAAATTCTAGCTTTGCCGAGGTATTTGTTGACTAACATAGCAGCGCCATGATTGGAAAAGCACTTCCGCGGGGTTCATGCCAAGCCATTTTTGTCGCCCGAATGGCAAAATCAAACAAGCTCTAAGTTTTACTAATGCAAAATAGGACAATCTGATTTAATCTTTAGATACTCAGTTTGTTTTCTTACAAGAAAAGCTAAAATTTACCTTTGTTTTTCATCAGTCACCAGACCCAGGCATCTGTCCCGCGCAGCGCACATCCATATGAACTTCTTTTCTTCTAACGCCAAGCTACTCCTGCCCTGCCTGTTGTTGTTTCTTTCCTTTAAAACCCTTGCTCAGGGAAGAGAGGAAACCTTCTGGCCCAACGGCAACCCCAAAGTTCTAGGTTACTATGATGACAAGCACTACAAAGACCGCGAGTGGAAGGAATGGTATGAGAACGGCCAGCTCAAGCGGTCAGAGACCTTTTACAGAGGCCGCCGAAACGGAACCGTCACCGAATACTATGAGAACGGCCAGTTACGGTACCAGCAGAAATACAAGCCCAGCGTAGACTTCAACGGGTCCATTGTAGTGGATGGTCCATGGGTGGAATACTACGCCAACGGCCAAAAAATGAAGGAAGGCCTTTACCTGAACGGCGGCCGCGAAGGCCAGTGGCAGGAATGGTATGAGGATGGCAAACCCCAGAAGAAAGAGTTCATCCTGCAAAAGAAACGCAACGGCCAGTACCAGGAGTGGCACCCCAACGGGCAGCTCAGACTTGCCGGCACCTATGTTCAGGACAATAAACAGGGCCTCTGGCAAGAGTGGCACCCCAACGGCCAGATCGCCAAAGAAGAAACCTATGACCTCAACGGCACCGTGGCCGGCAAGTCTGTGAGCTACTATGCCAACGGCCAGAAGAAAGCCGAGGGCCTCTACCACCTAAGCACCAAGACCGGAGAATGGCAAGAATGGCACGAGAACGGCCAGCCCAGAATCAAGTCTTTCTACAGCGCCTACGGGCTGGATGGTCCCTATGCCGAGTGGCACCCCAACGGCACCAAGAGCCTGGAAAGTCATTACCTACAGGGCAAGCTCCACGGCACCTGGCAAGAATGGTTTGAGAACGGCCAACCCAAGACCATCGGGTTTTACAAATACGGTCTGCGTGATGAGAACTGGCAGGTGTACAATCCAGAAGGCCTTAAAACCAAGGAGACGGTCTACCAGAACGGAAAGAAGAAAAGCGAAAAGAACCTCTAGCTTCTCACCAGAAAATGCTTGAAATTTTGATGGCCAACCAAGCAGCACCAATCTAACTATTTGTCTCCTCAAAGTGCTTAAAAGCCGTTTTTGGCCTGTTTTCCAGAAAATAGGCCAAAAACGAAATTTCCATTACCAACGCTTTATTGGACCGCTAGCAACGGCATTTCTACTGCATCCCAACCTCAACCCTATGAAGAATATTTTTGAACCCGCCATTTCACAGGAAATCATCCAACGCATAGAACAGCTCACGCCAGAATCTACCCCGCAATGGGGTACCATGACCGTTGCGCAGATGCTGGCGCATTGCAACGTCACCTATGAGATGGTCTATGAAGACAAGCACCCTCGGCCCAACCTCTTCATGCGGTTTCTCTTGAAACTGCTGGTAAAAAACTATGTGGTCAATGAGAAGCCCTACAAACACAACAGCCACACCGCCCCGCAGTTTATCATCAAAGAAACCAAAGACTTTGAGGCAGAGAAAGCCAGGCTAGTTCAGCACGTCTTGCAAACGCAAGCCTTGGGCGAAGCGCATTTTCAGGGCAAAGAATCTCATTCGTTCGGGCCGCTCACCAGCCAGGAATGGAACAACATGTTTTTTAAACACCTGGACCACCACCTGCGCCAGTTTGGGGTGTAAGGTACCCGCCAGGCGTAGGCAGACGGTCGTTTTTGGCCTCTTTTTCAGAAAATAGGCCAAAAACGACGCGCTGGACAAGCAGTAAGCAATCGTTTAGACTCTTTCCAAAAATAGAGTACCTACCACCCTAAACGTACATGTTGTCTCTTTTGGATTTCTAAAAAACAACCTTGTCGCCGGCAGGCCAGAGGCGCTTGTGTGACATTTGTCACCTACCTTGTCCCTAGAAGAGGCCACCTTTGCCCAAGCCTTCCCTCAATGCAAGCGTGCCAGGAAGCGTTGAAGAATTGCGGCGGCAATCCAATGAGGATTGCGCCCTGGTACACGCCCGCAAGTAAAAGAAGCACGTACTCTTTTAGACCAACCACTTTCTTGACCATGAACCAAGACACCATCAGTCTCATTCAACAGAAGTTTCCGCAGTTTGAACCGGCTTTGCTGCAAGAAGTGATACAGGCGGGCGTCATCAAGCACCTGGAGCCCGAGGACGAGGCCCTGCGCACGGGTCAGTTTTTGACGTCTAATGTTTTGGTGCTAGATGGCCTGGTGAAAGTCTACCGCGAAGACGAGGAAGGCGACGAGTTCCTGATGTACTACCTGGAGAGCGGCAGCGCCTGCGCCCTGTCCATGATGTGCACCGCCCGCAACGAGCAGAGCCAGGTCATGGCCAAGGCCGTCACGCCCTCGGCGGTGCTTATGATTCCGGCGCACGTCTCTGAGTTGTGGCTGGCCAAATACCCCAGCTGGCATACGTTCATCATTGCCTCCTACCGTGCCCGTTTTGACGAACTGCTCCAGACCCTGGACAGCATCGTGTTCAAGGGCCTGGACGAGCGTCTGGTCTTCTACCTCAAACGCCATCAGAAGGTGATGGGCAAGGAAGTGCGCCTGTCGCACCAGCAGATCTCCGAGGAGCTCAACACCTCCCGCGAGGTCATCTCCCGGCTCCTCAAAAAACTGGAGCAGACGGGGGCCGTGGTGCTGCACCGCAACTTCATTGAAATAATTAATCTGAACCTATTCTAGGTATGTGACAATAGTCACTGTACCCGCCTGGCTCCTGCTCTACCTTTGTATTGTTCATTCACCAACCTCCCCAAGAAATGGAAATACTAGGATACGCGGCGGCATTGTTAATCGGGATTTCCCTGGGACTTACGGGAAGCGGCGGCTCCATTCTGACGGTTCCTATTCTGGTCTACCTCATCGGCTTGACGCCGGTCACGGCCACCGCCTATTCCCTGTTCGTGGTAGGGTCCACCAGCCTGGTGGGGAGTTTTAAGATGTACCGCAAGAAGCTGGTGAGCTTTAAAACCGCGCTGGTGTTTGGCATTCCCTCTCTGCTGACCGTGCTGTTCACGCGCGCCTTTGTCATCCCGGCCATTCCAGACACGCTCTTCACCGTGGGCGCGTTTACGGTCACCAAAGACATCATGCTCATGGTTCTTTTTGCCGTCTTAATGGTGGCCGCCTCCTATAGCATGATTCATAAAAAGAAATCCAAATCCCCTAAGGAGACCGCCGCAGAAATCCGCTACCTGCCGGTGATGGGGCAAGGCATGCTGGTGGGCCTCATCTCTGGTTTGGTGGGCGCCGGGGGCGGGTTCCTGATCATTCCGGCGCTGGTGCTGTTCACGGGCCTGGAGATGAAGCTGGCGGTGGGCACCTCGCTGTTCATCATCGCGGCCAACTCTCTGTTCGGTTTCCTGGGCGACGTTCTGCATTCCCATATTGACTGGGTCTTCCTGCTGGCCTTCTCCTCCCTTTCCATCGCCGGCATTTTCATAGGCACGGCCCTGTCCACCCGAATCGACGGCGAACGTCTCAAGAAAGGCTTCGGCTGGTTCATTCTAGCGATGGGCGTGTACATCATCGCCAAAGAGCTCTTCTTTTAATTTATCTCAAGAACCTGGCCCTGTGTAACCTAAGTCACTGACCAGACCTTTCCTGGCCTGTACCTTTGTACTATAAATTTCAACCACCAAAAACAAAACACCATGTTAGTAGAACAAATATATACCGGCTGTCTGGCGCAAGGCGCCTACTATGTAGAAAGCAACGGCGAGGCCGTGATCATTGACCCGCTCCGCGAAACCCAGCCCTACCTGGACAAGGCCGAAAGCCGCCGCGCCAAGATCAAATACGTCCTGGAGACCCACTTCCACGCCGACTTCGTGAGCGGCCACGTGGATCTGGCCAAGGCCTCGGGCGCGCAAATCGTTTTTGGGCCCAACGCCGAGACCAGCTATGAGGCCTACATTGCCCAAGACGGCGAAGAGTTGAAGGTAGGCGATGTGACCATCCAAGTGCTGCACACCCCCGGCCACACCATGGAATCTACCACCTATCTCCTGAAAGACGAAAACGGCAAAGACTACGCGCTCTTCTCCGGGGACACCCTGTTCATTGGAGACGTGGGCCGTCCAGACCTGGCCGCCAAGTCTGAGTTAACCCAGGAGCAACTGGCCGGCCACTTGTTTGATTCGCTTAGAAACAAGATCATGCCCTTGGCGGATGACGTGCTGGTGTACCCCGCGCACGGCGCGGGCTCTGCCTGCGGAAAGAATATGAGCAAGGAGACCTTTGACACCCTGGGCCACCAGAAGGAAACCAACTACGCACTGCGCGCAGACATGACCCGCGAGGAATTCGTGAAGGAAGTGACAAACGGCCTTACCCCTCCGCCCAGCTACTTCCCGCTCAACGTGCAAATGAACAAGCAGGGCTATGCCAACATAGCCGACGTGCTGGAGAAAGGCCTGCAGGCCCTGAACCCCGAGGCGTTTGAGGCGGCCGCCAACGAGACCGGCGCTTTGGTGCTGGACACCAGAAAGCCGGAGGACTTCGCCAAGGGCTTCATCCCCAACGCCGTCAACATCGGCATTGACGGAAACTTCGCACCGTGGGTAGGCACCTTGATCCCAGACATCAAGCAGCAGATTCTGCTAGTGACGGAAGAGGGCCGTGAGGAAGAGGTAGTGACCCGTCTGGCGCGCGTAGGCTATGACTACACCATCGGGTATCTGCAGGGCGGTTTCAATGCCTGGCAAGCCGCGGGTAAGGAGACAGACGCCATCGCGTCCATCTCGCCGCAGGAGTTTGAACAGCGCTACAAGCGGGACGGCAACTTAAAAGTAGTGGATGTGCGCAAGCCCAGCGAGTACCAGTCTGAGCACGTGGAGACCGCCAGCAACGCCCCCCTGGATTACCTGAATGACTATCTGGCAGAAATCCCGAAGGACCAGCAAGTGTACCTGCACTGCGCCGGCGGGTACCGCTCCATGATTGCGGCCTCCATCCTGAAAGCCCGGGGTTATGACAACCTGGTGAACGTGCAGGAAGGCTTCAAGGGCATCTCGGGCACCAGCGTGCCTAGAACCGCCTTCGTGTGCCCTTCTACCCTTAAGTAAGTAAAAAGTCCAGCGCCCACGTTCATTCATTGTCTTGGGTGCTGGCACTACTTACCAACAATTTTGCCAGCGTGACATAAGTCACTGAACCAGGGACCCAGAACCCCGACCTTTGTACCATAAATTGAAACAGTCAGGTGATACGCATCTGAGACAAAAAGAAATATCGTCGTTTTTGGGCTGATTTTAAGGAAACAGGCTAAAAACGAACAAGACAGACAAAACAAAAAAGGGCCGGCCTTGTGGCTGGCCCAAACTAACTTAAAAAGACAGACAGCCATGTTTAACTTATTTAAATCAGCCCCTAAGAACTACCAAGACTTAGACGGCAAAGCTTTTAAAACAGCCTTTACGCAAGCCGGTAAAACCGAACTGTTGGACGTGCGCACTTCTGGAGAGTTTGCCTCTGGCACCATTCCGGGCGCTAAGAACCTGGACGTCATGTCTTCTGGGTTTGCAACCGCCATTGCCCAACTGGACAAGGACAAGGAATACTTCGTCTTCTGCCGAAGCGGCAACCGCAGCGGTACTGCCTGCAAACAATTAGCTGCCCTGGGCCTGAAGGCCTATAACCTAAAGGGCGGCGTGGGGGCCTGGCCCCGGTAATTCAAAAATAGTAACCACAGAAGCGAACCCACTTCTTTAGAAAGACTTACAATATGTTAGAAATACTCAGTCAGCCCTGGCCTTGGTACGTGTCTGGGGCGGTGATTGCCCTGATCATGGTCATCATGCTCTTCTTCGGGAAGTCTTTTGGCTTTTCCTCCAACCTGCGGGTGATCTGCGCGGCCTGCGGGGCCGGCAAGAAGGTGCCGTTCTTCAACTATAACTGGAAAAACCAGCGCTGGAACCTGCTGTTTCTGGTAGGTGCCATTCTGGGCGGTTGGATTTCCTCTACCTTCCTCTCTACTGGTGAGACCGTGCAAATCTCCCAGGCCACCATCCAGGACCTAAAACAGTTGGGTTTCTCTGCGCCGCAGGGCATGCAGCCTCAGGAGTTGTTCGGAATGGAGTCGCTGCTCAGTTTCAAGACCATTGCACTGCTATTGGGCGGCGGTCTGTTGATTGGCTTCGGCTCACGGTATGCAGGAGGCTGTACGTCTGGGCACGCCATCAGCGGCTTGTCAAACCTGCAGTGGCCGTCTTTGGTAGCGGTGATTGGCTTCTTTATTGGCGGCCTTATCATGACGTTCCTGCTGTTCCCGCTTATTTTTTAACCCATACTCTCTTTAAAGACAGAAAGACATAGCCTTATGAAAGGACTTAAATTTATAGTGACGGGGATCCTCTTCGGGATTGTGATGAGCAAGTCTGAGGCCATCTCCTGGTACCGCATCCAGGAGATGTTCCGGTTCCAGTCGTTCCACATGTACGGCATCATCGGGACGGCCGTCATCCTAGGCGTCATTGCCGTGTACCTGATCAAAAAATACCAACTACGCGACTACCAGGGCAATCCCATCACGTTCACGCCCAAGGAGAAGTCGGTTCCCAGGTACCTGTACGGGGGCATCATCTTCGGGTTGGGCTGGGCGCTGGTGGGTGCCTGTCCAGGGCCGCTGTTCGTGAACCTGGGCTACGCGTACTGGCCCATCCTGATCGCCATCTTCGGCGGCGTGGTGGGCACCTACCTGTACGGCGTCCTCAAAGACCGACTGCCTCACTAATCTCTTTTCCGTTTTTGGCCTGTTTTCATGAAAACAGGCCAAAAACGGTTTACTTTGACCATGGTTCTATGACGTTTCACTTTCTATGAATGCCCTCCCTGAAACAAGACTTGGCTTAAAAGAAAACGCGCTGCAGTTCTGGCTGCTGGTACTGGTAAACGGGTTTGTGGGTGCCATGGTGGGCCTGGAGCGATCCGTGATTCCTGAGTTTGCCGAAACCGTTTTTAACCTGAGCGGGCATACGGCCTTGCTGTCCTTTATTGTGGCGTTTGGGCTGGCCAAGTCGTTTGCCAACCTCATGATGGGCAATTTGGCTAAGCGATACTCCCGCAAGCAGCTATTAACGCTGGGTTGGTTATTTGCCTTGCCCGTGCCGTGGCTCTTATTCTACGCCGAGAGTTGGAGCTGGGTCATCTTCGCCAACGTGCTGTTGGGCCTCAACCAGGGTTTAGCCTGGTCTTCTACGGTGGTCATGAAAATTGACCTGGTAGGTGAAAAGAACCGCGGGTTGGCCATGGGCATCAATGAGTTTGCGGGCTATCTGGCCGTGGGGCTGGTGGCGTTTCTGGCGGGCTACATTGCCTCAGAAACCGGCCACGTGACCTACGCATTTCTACCGGGCATCGGGTTTTCTATTCTAGGGTTGCTGCTCACCATCTTTCTGGTGAAAGACACCAAATCGCACGCCAGAACCGAAGCCGCGCAAACCAAGATTCCGTTGCTCTCTAACATCTGGCAAGACACCACCTGGCGGCATGGCAACTTGGGCTCGGTGACCTTGAACGGCTTTGTCAACAACCTCAACGACGGCATTCTCTGGGGACTTTTACCTGTATTGCTGGCGTCTAAAGGCTATTCGCTGGCACAGACTGGACTTTTGGCGGGTATCTATCCGGTGGTCTGGGGATTGGGGCAGTTGGTGACGGGCAAGCTAGGCGATGTGTACTGTAAAAAGCAGTTGCTCACGCTGGGAATGGTCTTGCAGGGCGTGGCCATTGGCTTATTGTTGCTGGCGGGCAGCAGTCCGGTACTTGTGACGGCTTTGGTTTTGCTGGGTGCTGGCACGGCCTTGGTGTACCCTAATTTCCTGAGTGTGGTGGCTGAGAACACGCATCCTTCGCAAAGGCCGCAGAGCCTGGGCATCTTTAGGTTCTGGCGAGATTTCGGCTACGTGGCCGGAGCCGTGGCGGCAGGCGTGTTCAGTGATTTGTTTGGCTTAGATGCAGTGCTGCTGGGCACGGCGGCATTAACCGTTGGGGCCGGCGTTCTGTCTGAAGTGCGCATGTGCTGTACTAAGAAAACGCTGTGGCCAAGCCAAGTTTGCACTTCGGCTCAATAAAAAAGAATAAAACGAGTTAATAGAAATAGACCGCGTTCACAGGCGAAAGAATATATGAAGAGTTACCTGCTTTTAGGCATCAGCGTGTTGCTTCTGCTGTTCACCCTGCCCAAGCCGCCCCAGGCGGTGAGCCGGTGGGAGAGCCCAGAAACGTCTGTGCTCAAAAAAGCTTGTACCCACCAGAAATATTCTACCAAGCGCATTTGCAAAAAGAAGTGTCTGCGTCGTCAAACTCACTCCGGTCCAGAAAACAAGTCCGGGACCGTCACTGACTGCGGCACGCATATCTTTGCCTTGGCCGCCGCTCTTTTGCAGATGCCGGCACACCACTTCTTCCCAGAGGCGAAAGCGAAGGCAGGCGCAATAGCCGTGGCATATCTTCCTCCGCCTTTGGAGCGAGACCCCAACCCACCCCGGTTTTCTTAATCTGATGTTTTCGCGGTACCTCATCCTGTCTAAACTTTTAAGACTGGCAGCGAGGGTACGGCGCATTTGCCTTACAGGAAATGTAGGCTTGGCTTGTCCTTGCCTTGTCAATTCATTTTAAGAAACCAACCCAATGGAAAATACCCCTTTGCAAAAACTATCCTACCTGGTACTTCGGGTGATGGGTAGTCTCATTTTTATCATGGCCGGCTTCAACCACCTGTTCCAGACCCAGGACGCGGTGGCCAAACTGCAGAAGGCGCCTTTTGGGCACCTCACGGCGGGACTGGCCTCGCCAGAGACACTTATCATACTGTCTGGCGTTGGTCTGCTGCTGGGCGGCGTGTTGCTGCTCTTGGGTTTCATGACCAGATGGACGGCCCTGGCTCTGGCCCTGATTCTGATTCCCATCACGCTTACCGTGCAGGTGAACAGCCCGCAGGGCAGCGGCCCTTTGTTCAAGAACATAGCGCTGCTGGGCATGCTGTTTTTCTTTTTCGTGAACGGATCCCGCTACTTCAGCCTGGACCAGTTCCTACAACCTAAACTTCCCAATAAAATGAACCTATTCAATACAGGTAAACTGGTAGCCTTTTTTGCCATCGCCCTACTGCCATTTCTTTCTTCTTGTGCTACTGTTGAATCTGCCACACAAGCATCCTCAAAAGCTGCAACTAAAAACTACGCAGTGCTCATCAGTCAGCCCAACCACGTAAAGGCCGCCGTACACACCGCCCAGACCATGACGCCGGGCAGTTCTTATAAACGAGGTACCTTTGTGGTAATGGCCTGCGCCAAGTCTGTAGAGGCTTTTGTGGAGGGCAGCGATTTGGCCTCAGAGATTGAGAAAGGCAGAGCGGCGGGCGTGCAGTACAAAGTCTGCGGCATGTCCCTGAAGCAGTTCAACATTGACCCGGCCACGCTGGTAGAAGGCGTCACCGTCATCCCCAACGGCCTCACCTATATGTTTGACCTGCAGAATCAGGGTTATACCACGGTAGAACTATAGCCGTTTTTGGCTTATTTTCTAGAAAACTCCCTAAAAACGAAAAATATGAACAGAGATAAATTTTCCTTCAAAAGCATACCCGGCTGGGTCTATACCTTGGCCATTTTCGGTTTGTTGTACGCTACCGGCCTACACACCGAAGTCCTGGGCGGGGCTCAGCGCCTGCTCCTGGCCACCGGCCTAAAGAACGCCGACGTACCCACGCAAACGGAACCTGCCACGCCGGCTACGTTGACGGCCACCTCTCAACCAATGGTGGGTGCCGGCTTCCAGATGACAGATTTAGACGGTAAGCTGGTATCATTTGAGTCTTTGAAAGGCAAGGTCATTTTCCTGAACGTCTGGGCTACCTGGTGCCCGCCGTGCATAGCGGAGATGCCCAACATCCAAAGCCTGTATGAAAAAGTAGGCTCAGACAAGATTGCGTTTGTGATGCTGTCTGTTGACCAGAAAAGCCGGGAGAAGGTCAAGAAGTTCATTGAAAAAAAGGGCTTCACGTTCCCGGTGTACATGCCGGCCAGCGGGTTGCCAGAGGCGTTCAACAGCCCTGCCATTCCTTCTACCTACATCATTTCACCGGCCGGGCAGATTGTGGCCCAGCAGAGCGGCATGGCTGAGTATGACACGCCCGAGGTGATTGACTTTTTACAGAAGCTGGCCAAATAACCTACCCTCCATTTTTAGAAAATCTGGCTTTGTCAACGGGCAAGGGTGGGAAAGGTATGCCTTACTTGTAGCGCATAGCTTCTTCCTCTCTTCTGCCGGTTTGCCTATCCTATCTCCTTATTTAGGCTCTTTAAACCTTACCTATGATTCATCTCAAAATAAGAAACTATATCACCAGCCTCTTTTTATTGGCGACAATGGGCGTGATCTATTCTTGCCAGACGCAGCCTCAAAAAAGCGCTGCCACAACACCTGCCCATAATGGCGTAGAAACCATTACCATCTTGCAGACCGCTGACATCCATGGCCAGTTGCTACCGCACCAGGAGTTCTTTATAGAAAACGGCGAGTTTGTCTTTAAGGAGCGCGGCGGCGTGGCCCACATCCAGACCATTTTCAACCAAGTAAAAACAGAAAACCCAAACGGCACTGTGATTGTTGACGGCGGCGACCTGATTCAGGGAAGTGCCGTGGCGGCTTTGTCTGAAGGAAAAGTCTTCGGGCCGGTCATCAGCGCCATGTCCTATGACTTTTTGATTCCGGGAAACTGGGAAGTCATCTTCGGGAGCCAGAAAATGCAGGCGGTGCTCAAATCCTACAACAAGCCTGTAGTCTGCGCCAATATTTATGACGAAGCCTCTTCTAACATACTGTACCCGCCTTACATCATCAAAGAAGTGAAGGGCGTGAAGTTGGGCTTTATCTCTTACAATGACCCCGAAGTGCCCATCCGCCAGAACCCGGGTTTCAGTAAAGGATTACTTTTCAAACAACTGGAAGAAAATCTTCAGCCGCTTATTAAGGAATTGAAGGAGGTACAGGAAGTAGACATTCTGTTTCTGGTAACGCACTTGGGCATCTCTAAGCAGATATACCTGGCAGATCAGGAAGAGATAAAGGGTGTGGACTTTATTCTGGGCAATGACACCCATGAGCGCATAAGACAGCCTCTGAAAAGAAAGTACGCGCAGGTGGTGGAACCGGGAGCCTTCGCGTCCTTTGTGGGCAGATTGGACTTGGACGTGAAGAATGGCAAGATTGTAAGCCAGCGCTATGAACTCATTGACGTTGACCCTGCCAAATTTCCCGCCGACCCAGCCGTCCAAAAAGTAGTGGATGCCCAGATGGCTCCCTACAAGCAAAAGATGGACCGGGTGCTGGGTTACACGTCTACGCCCCCTTACCGCTATCTGGTGGTGGAGAACCCCATGGACAACATGATTACGGACGCTCTACGCGAAAGAACCGGCGCGGACATTGCCATCTCCAACGGCTTTAGGTTCAGTACACCCATTGTGCCCGGCGCCTCAGGAACAGCCCCCATCACCTACAGCGACCTTTGGAACATGCTCCCTGTGAATGAGAACGTAAAAACCGCCAAGGCAACGGGTAAGCAGATACAGGATTGGATGGAGCAGGAGTTGCACAACGTCTTCGCAGAGAAGCCATTGGAGCGGTTTGGCGGCTGGGTCTTGCGCTTTTCTGGCATGAAAATGACCTTTAACGCCAACGCTCCCAAAGGCCAGCGGGTACAGAGCATAATCGTGGGCGGCCAGCCGTTAGACCCAGCCAAACTTTATACTCTAGCCGCCTGCCGGCGAACCGGCGAGCCAGATCACATGCTCTGCCGCCTGCCAAACGCCCAAGATCCTCAAGTGATGAAGTACACGGTGCATGATGTGTTGGAGGATTACTTAAAAAAGCAGGGTACCGTGGCTCCAAAGGTAGATGGCCGAGCCCAAGCCCTGGATTTGCCCTCCCCCGTGCTGTCCCAATTGCCAAACGTTGACTATGAGTTCAGGTAAAAGCACGAGAAAACCATTACTATCTTTTTTGCATTAGCGCCTCATTCGTTTTTGGCCTGTTTTCTTTAAAACAGACCAAAAACGCAAAATAGGAATCTGTGAAAGTTCCACTTTTAAGGAGTAAAGAAAAGGGAGGCACCTGCGTTGCCTCCCTTTTCTTTACTCCTTAATTTTAAATATTATAGGTGTCACCTAATGAACGAAGGCATCTTGCTTTATAACTTTGAAAGTTATTCAAAACCTAAAGTTTCACATTCAACCCTATCCCCAGCGTGGGTTGATGGAAAAAGGGAGACTGGTCGCCAACGGAAAGGTTTTTCTGAATTAGGTTACCTTCAATATAGCCATCAATTCGTTTATTAATCCGGTATTTCAACAAAAGCCCTCCTACAAAATAGGTATTTACCCCTGAAGCGTTTGCCTCACTGTTTATAGTCTTAGCCCCTTCACCTGAGGTTGAATATTCGTTGTGAACAGACCCAAACACCGTCACTAACTTGGCGGTCCCATATAACTGGAATCTTTTCCCGGGATTAAATGGCGTATACTGTAGCGTCACTGGAATCACCCAACCTCTTATATCATTTCTAATTTCATCAGTAAATGAAGGGCCGTCCTCCTCTTTCCTGTATATTCCTGCACTAGTAACAACACTTCTCCTATACCCAACTCCCACTTCTATATTTAGTCGGTCACTAAGCCTATAGCCTAAATGAGGAGTAGTCCATGGCCGCAAATTTCCCCCTTGATACGTTATGCCAGAAGAAGATCTGCTTTTAAATGCTACGAAATAGTTAATGTTACTTAATCCTACCCCTACATACCATTTGCTTTCTGGAGGGGATGTTTTCAAGGAATCTAAAGTCTGCGCCGAAGCCGCGCTTGCGAATAATAAACAGATAAGGGTTGCGCAAATAGAATTTCTCATGGTATATAATTTGGTTATAGGTGATTCTATGGAATGGGTGAACTGATGAAATGAACAGGATTAAATGCAAGTATTATTAATTGTTATATAGAAGGGTTTGAATAACATAGTAACTGACTATATTCTATTCTTATTATATTAAATATTAAAAATTTACAAATCGTAATAAAGACATCATCGGCATGTTAGTAGGTCTTTAATGATTGTCTAAAAACTTCAAGCTGTGTTTGCTTTATCCATCTTTTACCGGCTCCCTGAACAAACCTTTTCTGTGTCTGTTAACTAAATATTGTTTCACTCAGTACAACCACCTATACAGGACAGCTGGCAATAAACAAGACCTACCTATGAAAAACTCAAAACAACTTATTATTTCTAGCCTGCTGGCGGTGGCCATGAACACCGCCTGTAGCCAGAAAACCATGACCAATGACCCGGTAGCAAATGAATGTAAGCCCCTGGAAACACGCCAACCCAACGTACCAGAGCAGAAACCAACCTTTGCCGGCCAAACCCGGGCCTGTGGCATTACGTCTACCTCTGCCTATCAAGTAGATGTAATGGCCAAAGGACTGGACAAACCTTGGGCCGTAGAACCTATGCCAGACGGCAATTTGCTGGTAACAGAAAAACCCGGCAGAATGCGCGTCATCTCAGCAATGGGTGCCATGGGCGATCCTTTGACCGGACTGCCTGAGGTAGTCGCTGGCGGACAGGCTGGTCTGTTAGATGTGGCGCTTAGTCCTACGTTTGCCACAGACAGAACCATTTACTGGAGCTTCTCTGAGCCGCGTCCCGGCGGCAACGGAACTGCCGTAGCCCGCGGCGTATTGTCACAAGACAACAAAAGCCTGAGCCAGGTGAAGGTGATTCTGAGCACCAAGCCTACCTATAACAACACCATGCACTTCGGTAGTAGGCTGGCGTTTGGGCAGGACGGCATGCTGTACGTGACCATGGGCGAACGCTCAGATTTAAAAACCCGGCCCCAAGCCCAGCACATGGACAGCCACCTGGGCAAGATTCTGCGCATCACCAATGACGGCGCTCCGGCTCCGGGCAATCCATTCATAGGCCAGGCCGGCGCCTTACCCGAAATCTGGACTGTAGGCCACCGCAACGTACAATCCTCGGCCTTTGACACCCAGGGCAGACTATGGTCTGTGGAGATGGGACCACAGGGCGGCGATGAGCTGAACCTGATTGAAAAAGGCAAGAACTACGGCTGGCCGCTGGTGACCTTCGGGGAAGAATATTCTGGGCAGCCAGTGCCCAATGCCGTAACGGCCAAAGAAGGATATGAGTCGCCGGTGTATTACTGGGACCCCGTGATTGCGCCGTCTGGCGCGCAGTTCTATACCGGAAGCGCTTTCCCAGAGTGGCAAGGCAACCTGTTTATAGGCGGACTCAAAGACAAGCGCCTGGTTCGGCTGAAGATAGAGAACGGCAAAGTAACCGGCGAGGAGCATCTTCTTACAGACCGAGGCCAGCGCATACGTGACGTGAAACAAGGCCCGGACGGCGCTCTGTACGTAGTCACTGACCAAAGCAACGGCGAACTCTGGAAAATCTCTCCCAAGAAATAACGCAGTTTCCATTTTATCACACAGCACCCCGTTTTTGGCTTGTTTTCCAGAAAACAAGCCAAAAACGGGGTGCTGTGTTACTACTGTTGCTACAGTAGGACAAAGGCAGGTACAGCTTCTATATTCCTGTGCCGTACCTGCTTTGTCCACTACATTCACATAAGTTTTAC
The DNA here is from genome assembly GCF_009913235.1 of Nibribacter ruber. Taxonomy (NCBI): domain Bacteria; kingdom Pseudomonadati; phylum Bacteroidota; class Cytophagia; order Cytophagales; family Hymenobacteraceae; genus Nibribacter; species Nibribacter ruber. The sequence continues at coordinate 1,329,863 of NZ_CP047897.1, forward strand.
TTTTCCTTCAGTTGGAACACCCGTGAGATGTTGAACCCGAAATAAATATCGCCTTTGCTCCAGCTGCCCGCATTACTGGGGATGAAGAATTGCTCTATCATTCCCTGGGAGTTGGTGGCCATGAGTTGGAAGACGTGTCCGCCGGTTTCAATGTCTACCCCCAACGAAAGGCTGTTCCTGAACTGGTCTGCGGTAGCACCCGGTAATAGATAAAAGTATTCTGCGTTGAAGGTAGTGCGTTTGGTCAGTTTAAACCTTCCGCCCGCGCCCACGGCATACACGTTGTTCTCATCCGTAGAAAGAGGCACCAGGTTTCTGTGCACCAGGGTTGGGGCCACCTGCAAAGAGACCCTATCTGTGAGCTTGCGGGCTACCAAAGCCTGAAACGTGTAGGTGAGCCGGTACTTGAACTGTTCTTCTACGTTGGGCTCAAACCACTCCAAGGTTTTAATGGCGGTGCTGGTGAAAAGCGTGAGGGTAATGGGCATGCCTGCTTCCTGCTGCTGAAGTAGTTTGTATTTCAGGAACCCGTCATAGGTTTTTTCCAGGGAGCTTCTGCCCACGCCCACGGTCAGCTGATCTGTGAGACCGTATTCCAAACCCAACCGAATAGTGGCCTGGTCCAGCCCCCAGAACTCATAGGCGCCGCTGTTAAGAGTCCCAAATCTATGGGAGATTAAAAATAGCAGAGCGCCGGCTCCGTTGGTTTGCACGGTGTGCCCGTTTAGCAGGCGCGTGGCTTTGAAGGTGCCCGTGGTATGGCCTGTCCGGGCGCTGTCCTGGGTTTCCGCTAGCTTTAGCAAATCGTCCTGGGCCTGGCTTTTGGTCACCATCACTAGGCAGAAAAAGCAAAAAAATGCAACACGTTTTATCATGGCCGTAGAGGTTTTTCCTGGAACGGAGCATACAGCATCTGCACGCTTATGTCAATGCGTTTGGCTATGTGCTCTCTCACCAGGGCGGGTATCTCAATGTTGAATTCCTGGGGCGTAACAGAGAAGTTGGCCCTGCCCTGCAACTGCCTTCCTTTCACGTCTAGCGTGGCATTGGTCTTCAGGAGCCTCTCTACCCCGTGAATGGTCAGAACGCCCTCCAACTGCAGGTTATAGAGCCGGTCCTGCCCGAAGTCGATTTCCTGCAGATTGAGGATTTTGCCTTTAAAGGTAGCCTTGGGGTACTTGTCTGACTCCACGTAATTCTCATTGAAGTGCTCCTGCATGAGCGCCTTCTTGAACTGGAACGCCTTCATGGGCACTGAGAAAACCAATTCTCCGGTCTTGGTGTCCAGTATAGAAACCACTTGACGGTTATGGGCTTCAATGTCTTCCAGGGGGGCCTTGGAGAAGAAGGAAATGTACCCGGTCCTGGTCATGTACTTGCCCTGTGCCTGCACCCCGGGGGGGCCTAGCAGTGCTAAAGCTCCCGCCAGCAGCAACATCCTTCCCCTCTTTTTCATCACCCTGGTCATAGTCTTAGTTGTTAGGGGCACCGTCATCTACCCATTTCTTAATCTTGGCAATGTTACAGTCAGAAAGCTTAGCGCCCCCGCTGGGCATGGCTGGAAACCCCGGAGAGTGTGTAATCACGCCCATGAGCTTGCCCGTACTGGCCTGGGCCTTTACGCCGGCGTACGTATCCAGCACCACGCCGTCGGTGGCAATGGCCGTGCTATGACAGCTGTAACAGTTAGTGCTCAAAATGCTCACCACGGTGTTGGTGTAGGTAACGCCGGTGGTCACGCATTGCTGGTCCTGCGGATTGGGCGTGGGGGTTGGTTGTGGGTCTGGATCATCAGCTGAGTCACTGGAACAGGCAGAAACCATGCTGGCCGCAAGCGCCAGTAATACAAAAACGGTACGTGATGGGGTAAAATACTTCATAGTGGAGAAGGATTAGTGGAACAAAAAAGCGTTTTGAAAAAGGGGGAGTCCTGGAGCCTCCCCCTTTCATCAGTTGAGATTAATAGCCGGTGGTGCCGCCTGTAGTGCTGCCCGTGGTAGAGCCGGTGGTGGTACCTGCATTTCCTGTAGTAGAACCAGTGGCCCCTTGCATGGCAATCTGGGCGCGTATTTCTCCGGCCGGGTAATTGGTGGTGTGCACGTTCACATACCATAGGCCCGCCATCAAATCTGCCTCCTGGGCGTCGGTGAGAACTGCCTCTGCCGTTACTGGGCTACTGAAGGTGGTTTCACGTATGTTGACCACCGGCGGGCCAGACACGCCCACGGCTCCCTTGTGAAAGTGCGCCATGGTGGTGGCGGAAGACAAGCCAGAAAAGGTGAGGGTGTAGGACAGTACGTTGGTGTCTTTGTTGTAAGAGCCCGTGATGGTACCAGTACCTCCAGAGGCATTTGCGGGAACTTCCTGTGCCCCGGTCAAAGTGGCCATCTGCATCTCTACCTTGTTCTCCTTTGTCATACCATCATCATCATCATCATCACTGCAGCTGTTCATGGTGAAGGCGCCTACTACCAGTAGACTGAATACCAAGTGGAAAATATATTTTGAGGTTTTCATAGTGATACTTTTTACTTTTTGAGATTGAATTGAATACATCCTTATCACAAGTAGCTATACATCAAATATTTATAGCCTTCGTTTTTTCCTTTTAAGCAATTAATCGTCCTGAAATTTGGGCAACAAGGAGCCAGTCTCCCATTTTTTGGAAGATGAAACAGTGAGTTGAAAGTTGTTTAGGGTTTTAGGTGAAACGTATAACTGGTAGAGAAAAAGACCCCGGCACTGGTCAGGTTAACCTTTCCTTCGCCTATGCCAGACAGCGGTATTTTCACGAACGGCTCCACCCCCAGAGAAAGGCCGGAGGCAAACGTGCGCGCGTAGCTCACGGAAAGATTCTGGACCTGGAACCAATGCCGGTTCTCATTGTCCACTTCCCAGGTTTTGGTGTAGGTTTTGGCCGGATTGCCATAGCCATACGCAGCGGTGTAACTATATGTATACTTCTCGCTTAGCATGAGGTAGCTGGATAGTCCGGCCTGCAGTGCTAGCGTATTGCCTCCTTTCTGCCAGAGCGTGTATTTCAAATTCAAAGGCAAGTCAATGACCTGGCAGACGGCGTCAATGTCATTTTTATAATTACTGATGGCAGAACCAGCGGGCGCAGTGTATTCCTCAGGCGGAGCGGAGTAAATCTTGCGGGCCCAGATGGCACCAGTCACCAGGCTCCACCTCTTGCTGATCGGAACGGCCACCAGCATGCCGGCGTTGGGAGAGATCCGGCCCGCGCCTTTGAATTTGACCGTGGTAATATCTGGGGCTATTGCTACACCTACCTGCACAAATCGCAGAAAATTACTTTCCTGTGTCACTGGGGCTTGTTTCTGTGGCAGACTGTCTTGGGACGGCACCAACTCTACAGGCGTTTCTTTCAGGTTTTTGGGCAAGTCTGCAGAATCAACTACCAAGACTGTCAGCGCTTCCAGTAGTTTTTTTTCTTTAGTGGAAATAGCTTCCTGCTCGGTTATAAGGGTTTCTTGCTGCTTTAGGCTTTCTTCCTCCAATCCTTGTGGGGCCTTTTCTGCGCCAGCGTTACTTTCTTTCCTGTTGATGGCTAACTTGTATGGAACGGTTCTTTTTTTACCGGGCAGCAAAGTCACAATTCCTAAAACTCTTCTTTGCTGGGCAACCCGTTTTTGGGCAGTTTTCTGGGTTTCAGGCGAAAAACGTTCCTTCTGCTGGGTATTCTCAGGTATTGCTGCCTTATCCATGGAGACCTGGGCTTTTTTAGTTGACAGGCTAGTCATGGTTGTAGCCTCTGGCCGGGTGCGGCTGGCAACCGAAGTTGCTTTTTCTGGCGCGGTAGCCTCATTCTCTGACTGGCTCTGTACCAATGCAGCAGACTTTTCCTGATGGCTGGTAAAGAGTGTGGGCACGCTGAGCAGACCCAGAAAGAGCAGCAAGATGAGTGCCGAATAATACCACGCACCTCTTCCCTTGCCCCCCTGGAGCGTATCTAGCCGTTGGTCCATGTCTGCCCAGGCGGCCGGGTTAAAGGGAGGTTCATACCCTTCTGCCGACTCCCGGAACAGCTGATCTAGTTCTTCGTCAGACATATTGTTTGTACTCATCTACCCTGTTTTTTTTTAACATCTCCCGTAAATTGGCCCTTGCCTTGAACAGATTGGATTTGGACGCTCCCGCAGAAATTCCCAGAATCTCAGCTATTTCCTCATGGGTGTAACCGTCAATCACGTACATGTTGAACACCGTTCTATAGGCCGGCGACAGTTGCTGCACCAGGCCAATGAGGTACTCATAGTTGATCTGCTGCAGGACGTCATAGGCATCGGCGGTGGGGGCCGCGGACTCCAGGTCCATGGAGTGGTAATGCTTGAGGTTGTGGCGGTAGTTGTCCAGGGCCGTGTTGATCATGATCCTCCTCAACCATCCTTTAAAAGGCTTGGCCGGATCATACTGCTTTAACCTGGTAAACACTTTCATAAACCCATCATTCAACACCTCTTTCGCCTCTTCTGCATCTTTGGAGTAGCGCACGCAAATGCTCATGGCATAGCCATAGAAGAGCTTGTAAAGCTCTCTCTGTGCTTCTCGGTTTTGTGCCAGGCACCCTTGAAGTACTGCTTCTATCTCCTTGCTTACCGTTTCGCTCACTGTTTCAGATTTAGCGCTCCCATCACGGAAGGATTTACAAAAGGGTTGCCACGGCTTAAAAAAAAATTTACCTGAAAAATGCAGGGACGGGAATCTATCAGCAACCTGGCCTGGTGTACAGCCCAGTGGACATTGGGGGAATGCGTGATGGTTCTGGGTAGAAAGATATCATTTTTACGGATTTGACAAGAAGTTGGGACTTCAAAATAGAGAGTGGGCATCTGTCCTTTGTGGGGGAGGGCAAAAAAAAGAGGGGCGACTGTAACGTCTGCCCCTCTCTATTGTATTTCTAGCCATGGTCTACGCCAAGTTCTTGATGTACACCTTGAACGAAGATCCTTTGCCCACCTGGCTTTCAACGGTCACATAGCCACCCAGCGCCTCAGCCTGGGTTTTTACCAGGTACAGGCCCAGCCCCTTGCCCGTGACATGGAAATGGAACCGTTTGTATAGGCCAAATAGATTTCCCTGTTCCTTTTTAAGGTCAATGCCCAGGCCGTTGTCTTCTACGGTAAAGCAGAAAAGGTCTTCCACTTGCTCCGCCGAGATTTTAATCTGCAGTTCCCGCTGGGGCGCCTTGTATTTTACAGCGTTAGACACCAGGTTGCTCAAGATGCTGCTCACGTAACTTCTGGCAGAATGTATCTTCTCCAGACCATTCAATTCTATCTGTACCCGAGGCTTGGTGGTGTCTGGCAGAATCTGGAGAACCTGTTCCACCAACTCCCGCAGGTCAATCTTCTCGCGGGCGTCGTTCACCTCGCCTTGCATGCTAAGCAAATCATTCAAGTCCCGGAGAATGGTGTCCAGGTTCTGAGCGGTTTGTTTTAGCCGGTCCAGGATGAGCTTTTGATTTTCCATGTCCTGCTGGTAGTTGAACAGCGCCGTAAGACCCAGAATGTTGGCCACCGGTGAGCGAAGGTTATGCGAGACAATGTAGGTAAACTGCTCTAAGTGGCGGTTGCGGCGCAGGAGTTCTTCTGTGAGGAGCATGCGTTCCTGTTCTGCTTTCTTCTGTTCTGTGATGACCGTCTCAATGACAATGAACTTCTTGCCACCAGATTGTTCATCAAAAATGGGCGTTACGTCCAGCTTAGACCAATAAAGTTCTCCGTTTTTATTCCTGTTTTGTACCTCCTGCACAAAAGGCTCCTCAAACTTCAGTTTGTCTCTTATCTGGCGCACCTCGTCCAGCGCGGTCTCTGGGCCTGCCAGCAGGTCGCCGGGGCGCTGGCCCTTCATCTCTTGCAGGGTATAACCTGTGACGCGGATAAATCCGTCGTTCACCCATTCAATGCGTGATTGATCATCTGTGATATACACAGAGTTCACGGTTTTACTGGCCACCCAAGACAGTTTCTTAAGTTCTGCCTCGGCGGTCTTGCGGCTGGTAATCTCTTTGAAATAAATGGAAAGCCCCTCTTCAGATGGGTACGCATTCACATCTAGCCACAGCTTTATATTAGGCGAGAACATTTCAAAATGAACGGCTTCTCCTGTGGCAAGGGCCTGTTGGTAATGCTGGTAGAAACCTTCAAATTCCGTCACAGGGAAAATCTCCCGCATGTCTAAGCCCAGCCAACCCTTGGAATTTACGCCGAGCACCTTGTCAAATTCCTGGTTGATGTAGGTGAAACGCCAATCCTTGTCTATGGTAAAAAAGGCATCTCTGATGCTTTCCAGAATTGTGTTCAGTCTGTTGGCGGTGGCTTCTTGCAATAACTGCTGTCTTTTGGCTACCGAGATGTCTTTGGCAATGCCGTGTACGCCCACCACCTTTCCATGAATGATGATAGGAATTTCTGTGAAACTGAAATACAGGTCTTCATTATTAGGTCCCTTCATAGCCGCCTCTGAAGAGATGGGCTCCCCGCTTAGCACCTTGGCGAAGTCTCTTTTGGTCTCCTCTAGATTGTCCTGGCTGGCAAACTCAAACAAATGCTTCTTCTGCAACTCTTCTGGGCTCAAACCAAAGAACTTAAGGGCTACGCTGTTGGCAGAGGTATAATTTCCTTCGGTGTCTAAGGAATACACCGCATCTGGATTATAGTCAAAGAGGGCCTTGAAACGCTGGTTGTTTTCTTCCAGTTGCAATTCTGCCTTGCGGCGGTCTGTTATGTCCCTGGTGTTTACTATGATGCCGTTGATGCTGGGCTGGTCCAGACAGTTGGTGGCATGAGACTCCAGCCAACGCCATTCCCCGCGCCCGTCTTTGAACTGATACGGCATGGTGTTCACTTCCTCCCCGTTCAGGACCTTGGTAAGGCAGGCAATAACTTCTTCATGAAAATCTGGGTGGATGTATTCAAAGGCGTTCCTGCCAATGAAGTCTTCTGGTGAAATACCCAGAATTCTGGCGACGTTGCTGCTGGCAAACAGATAGCCACCCTGGATATCCAGGATACCGATCATGTCAGAACCTTGCTGTAAAAGAGCCTGCAGGCGTTCCTCGCTTTCCTTTTGAATCTGGTCTACCTTAATCAACTCTGTGATGTCACGCGCAATGCAATAGGCTTTGCCCACCGTCTCAGAGCGCGAAGAAGACCAGGAAAGGTGGACCAGGTTTCCGTTTTTATGCCGATATCTGTTCTTAAAATTGGTGGTGGTTTTAACGTGTTTTACCTTTTCTGTGTCCTGCAGGGTGCTGGCAATGTCGTCTTCATATATAAACTCAGTATAATGACGGTTCACCAGTTCTTCTGCCTTGTAACCCAGAATGGTTTCACAGGCTTGGTTCACGCGCAGGAACCGTCCTTCCAGATCAAAGGTGCAGATAAGGTCCGCAGAATGTTTGAGCACCATGCCCATGTCATGGAGGGATTCTGTGGTGGCTATCTGCTGCTGTTCCAGTTTCTCTTCAAGCGCTTTGATCTCTCGTTGATCCCGCACATGCAGGCTTACCAGTGTATCGCCTTCCAGCGTTTGAACGGTTTTGGCCAACAGCTGTACCGGAATCATGGCACCGTCCTGGTGCCGTAAATGGAGCTCTCTTTGGCAGATCCCTTGTAACTGGCTCTCCTGCCGTATTAGCCTCCACTCCCCTTCTCCCAGATCGCTGAGGGGCTCCAAGCCCAATAAAAGCAAGGTGCTCTTCTCATGGCCTAACAACTGTTCCAAGGCTTCGTTCACGCTCAACAGGGTACCGCCTTGATGGGTTAGGGCCATTGGTTCTGGGTTAAGGTCTACCAGGGCATAGAGAACTTCAACCCCCACCACGGGCACCTGTACTTCTTGCTGTACTGTCATTTCTACTTCAATTTCCCCCTTCTCCATGGTATTGATATCTGGTTCGCTCCTTTGCCAGCTGAGCACTTCCTTTCTGTAAAGTCCTGTATTATACAAAATAAGCACGCTAACCAATAACTACCTTGCAAACAGAAACAATAAATTGAAGAAGGATAAAATACTTTAAATCTTCTGATTAAAAACAATAATCCTGCTACTTCATAGGTACTACTGGTAATCTTCAAAGGCAATTCTGACGATTTAAGTTCTTCAATAATTCATAAAATTAAAACTGCTCCCGCGCTTGCTCCTGCTTAGCGGCCTACCTAAGAAATTTGTCAGCACCGGCAACATACATCAACCTGCTTTTTTGCTGCCTACTTACCCCCTGTATTAAAAAAAGGAACCATCGTTTTTAAGCTGTTTTCTGAGAAATAGGCCAAAAACGCCAAAAAAAAAGAGCAGCTGTTGAGGCTGCTCTTTTGGTAAGGTAGAAAGAAGGTTATTTCCCTACCTCATACTTGTGGTTGAACTTCTCATACAGATATTTCTGCTTGTCATTGAGGTTGAGTTTACGGCCTTCAATGAAAGAAAGGGCCACCTTGTTAGTTCGCATATCCAGTAAATCGCCTTCAGAAACTATCAGGGTGGCATCTTTGCCTGCTTCCAGAGAACCCACCCGGTTGTCTACCCCCAGAATCTTGGCGGCGTTCAACGTTACGGCAGAAAGCGCTGCTTCCTTGTCTAGACCGAAGGCTACGGCAGTACCGGCAATAAACGGCAGGTTGCGAGTGCCGTGCAAACTGGCGTCATAGTCCAGGCAGAACAAGATGCCCGCCTTCTGCAGGTAACCCGGCATTTTATACGGCAGGTACACGTCATCACCGGCTCTGGCAGGTAGGGCGTGCACGCCAGAATAAATAACCGGAATCTGATGTTCCTTCAGGAAGTCAGCCACCATGAGAGCGTCTCCACCCCCCACAATCACCACGTTCTTTACGCCGGCTTTCTGTGCGAAGCGTACGGCTTCAATGATTTCCTTGCCATAGTCAGCGTGAATGAATAGCTTTTTGCTGCCGTCAAACAAGCCCGTCATGGAGCTCATACGAAGGTTCTGCTTGTCATTTTTCTGGTTTTTGTACACAGAGGCTTCAGCCAAGAGAGCAGAAAGCTGCTGCAAACCAGCATCGCGCTGTTGTTTGCGCTGCTGGGCCTGCGGCGAGTTGTCTCCCATCTGCACCAGACCCGGCCATCTCAGGTGAATGCCACCATCTGCCTTGATTAGGGCATCTTCCCAGTTCCAGGCATCCAATTGCACCACCGAAGATGACCCGGAGATCATGCCTCCCACGGGAGTCACCTGCGCCAGCAAGACGCCGTTAGACCGCAAGGTGGGCGTAATGTCTGAGTCGGTATTGTAGGCTACCACAGAGCGCACGTTAGGGTTGAAGATGCCTACTTCCTGCTGGTCCAGCGTAGCCCGCACAGACTCAATCTCGGTTAAGCCCAGTTGGGAGTTAGGGAGGATCAGGCCCGGATAAATGTGCTTACCAGAGACGTCTACTTTGTCATAGGCCGTAGCACCGGCGTTGAAACCAGCGGCGGGGCCGGCGTAGGTAATTTTTCCGTTGTCAAAGGCCACGGCCGCTTTCTCAATAACCTGGCCGTTGCCTACGTGTAAGGTGGCACCTGTCAGGAGCGTTGGGGTGGTTTGCTTGGCAGCGGGCACGGGCACTTGCGCCCAGGCGGTACCGCCTATCAGGAGCGATGCCAGTAGCAAAGCTGTCTTTTTCATGTTTTTGGTTTTTGAGACTACCACAGAGGTTGGATTTAGGTGCATGGTTGGGTCCTCCTTAGTTTTTGTGGTATTCAGATTCATACAAAGTCTCTTGGGCACCGTTGTCTACATCTTCACAATGCAACACTTCCTGCGCCCCGCGTCTGCCCACTACTGCAGACTGGGTTTTCTCACCGCGGGCTTTGGCGGCCAGCATTTTCTGGATCAGGCGCAGACGCTCCTTCTCCTGGTTGTCTTGCATGGCCTTGTCCTGCTCCAGGTCAAAGTAAGCGATACCGTCTACAAAGGTCTTCTCTGGACGCGCGTAGATGGACAGCGGGTGTTCGTTCCAAAGCACCACATCGGCGTCTTTCCCGACTTTCAAGCTACCCACCTTGTCATCAATGTGCAGAAGTTTGGCTGGGTTCAAGGTCACCATTTTCAGGGCGTCTTCTTCAGACACGCCACCGTATTTTATGGTTTTGGCGGCTTCCTGGTTCAGACGGCGGGCCATCTCGGCGTCATCTGAGTTGATGGCCGTGGTTACGCCCACGTTGTGCATGATGGCAGCATTGTACGGAATGGCGTCTTTCACCTCCACCTTATAAGCCCACCAGTCAGAGAAGGTAGAGGCACCCGCACCATGTTCCTTCATCTTGTCTGCTACTTTGTAGCCTTCCAGAATGTGAGTAAAGGTGTTGACTCTAAAGCCCATCTGGTCTGCCACTTTCATGAGCATGTTGATCTCAGACTGCACGTAAGAATGGCAAGTGATGAAGCGCTTGTCGTTCAGGATTTCTACCAAGGCGTCCAGTTCCAGGTCGCGGCGCGGGGCGGCGGTTTTCTTCTGGGCAGATTTAGACAGTTTGTTGTAGGCGGTCCAGGACTTCTCATACTCTTTGGCGCGCTGGAAGGCGTCAATCATGACCTGCTCCACACCCATACGGGTCTGCGGGAACCGGATGTTGTATACCGGCGAGCGGTTGGATTGCTTCACGTTTTCACCCAGGGCGAATTTGATGAACGGATCGGCGCCCTGGAACATGAGCTTCTCAGGAGCCTGTCCCCAGCGTAGTTTGATGATGGCGCTCTGCCCACCAATGGGGTTAGCCGAGCCATGCAGCAATTGCGAGGTAGTTACTCCACCCGCCAATTGACGGTAGATGTTCACCTGCTCATGGTTCACTACATCTGCCATGCGTACCTCAGAAGTCACGGACTGGGTGCCTTCGTTTACGCCGTCCAGGGCAATATGCGAGTGCTCGTCAATAATACCCGGGGTTACGTGCTTGCCAGTCCCGTCAATCACTTTGGCGCCGTTGGCGGACAGGTTCTTGCCTATCTGGGCTATTTTGCCGTCTTTCAACAACACGTCTGTGTTTTCCAGCTTGCCTTCTTTCTCATTGGTCCAAACGGTGGCGTTCTTGATTAACACGGTCTCTGAGCCGGGCATGGCCGTCCTACCGAAATCTGCGAATGGATACACCATGGCCCCCATCTCTACTTTTTCAGCAGCTTTGGCAGCGGCGGCTTTTTTGGCTTGGGCGGTAGAGGCTTCAGACAATTGGGCAGACCATTTCACCATCTGGGCGTCTGTGTTCTGACCTTCGCCCTGGAATCCTTTGCCCGTGCTCCAGCCGCTTAGCCTAATGCTTTCCTTGCCGTTCTTCACTGGGGCAAACGCCAATGTCAACTGGTCGCCAGAGAACAGAAGCGTGCCTTTCAAGGTGTCTGTGGCCACAATCTTCACGTCTGGTTTCTCAGCGGAGCCGCCAATGATCATTTTACGCTCCGGCTGACTGCCAATACGCAAGGAGTAGATGCCGCGGTAGTCATTGGGCGTCTCACTGATTTTGTAAGATTCGCCCTGCACGTAGTTTTCTAGAAGCACGGCGCTGTTGTCAAACAGACTAGCCGAGGCGATTACAAAGTTGGCTTGCATGCCTTCGCGCAGGCTGCCTACGTATTTCTCTCCCTTTATGAGTTTGGCCGGGGTAGCCGTCAAGGCTTTCAAGGCTTCCTGTTCAGACAAACCATACTGCACGGCTTTGCGCAAGTTGGGCAAGAAACGGGATTTGTCTTTCATATCTGAAGCCGTGAACGCAATGATCACTCCTTCTTTGGCCAGCATGGCCGGGTTGGCCGGTGCCATTTCCCAGTGCTTCAAATCACTTAGGTTCAAGCGACGGGCCTCATACGGGTCTTCTACATTGTAGGCATCCGGGAAGTTGAGGCTTACAATAAACGGTGCCTTGGTGGCCTTGATCTCTGGCAACATCTGGTATTCGTCACCGGTGCCTTTGAAGATATATTGGTAGCCAAACTCATCGCCTACCTTGTCAGCGCGCACGGCGTTCAGCTTGTTGCTCACCTCAAAGATCTGGGGCAGGCTGTTGGATTCTGTGAAGGCTTTTAACGAGATGTTCTGCTCTTTGTCTGGGTTTTTGGCGTTCCACTGGGCGTCCAGGTACGTCTGGCGCAGCAGCGCAATGGAGCCCATTAAAGACTGCGGATACTCCTGGGTAGAAGAACCTTTGTCCAGAGACAGGGCGGCGGCGGCTCTATCCAGAAGCACCACCTGGTTTTCACGCTTGTCGGCTAGAGATACCAGAGATCCGGTGCCGCGGGCAATGCCGTCCTGGTGAATGGTCAGCACGGCGCCATAGCCTAGCTTTCTCAGTTCATCGGCGGCTTTGTCATCTACCTTGAACAGTTCTACCGCGTGGGTTTCTGGGCGAATGGCCTGGTTCCAGTTAAAGGCTCCGGCCTTTTTAGACTCTGCCTGCGGCGGGCTGTTCCAACCGCCCCCGGTGCGGGCCACGGCGGGCAGACCATAGTTGGAGAACGGATCCACAAAACCGGGATAAATGGTCTTGCCTTTCATGTCTACCACCAGTGCGCCCTGCGGCACGGCCACTTTGGTGCCCACGGCGGCAACTTTGCCGTCCTTGATGACTAATGTGGCATTTTCCAGCTTGGTTTGGTAGTCTACATAAATGGTGGCATTGGTGAAGGCGCGTAGACCGCTGCGCTCATCATACACCCCATTGCGCGGAAACGTCTCCTGCGCCCGGCTCTGGAGCGACAAGGCCGCTACCGCCAGCACGGAGAGAATTACTTTTTTCATGGGTAGAGTCTGTGTGGTATGTGGTTAGGTGTGAATGTTTTGTAGCAGGGAATCTACTAAATATACAATGGGCAAAAAAGCAGTCTACCAAGAAACATTGGTTTTTCACCTTTTTCCTAAAAAGAAGCCAAAATCGGCAATTGCATAACCACGTTCTACTATTCCTTAAAAGAACTTTAAGGAAAACAAAGCTTACTCCTGATAGGTCATGTCGAAGAATAAAACACGCTGGAGAAGAGTAGAGATCAATGCCCTGAGCAAGGAAGCTGGTTCTGAGGAATGACAATTGTTTTTAGCGTATTTCCTAGAAAACAGGCTAAAAATGCCAGGCAAGCACCCAACCGAAGCGAAACAAAAAGCCCGTCACGCAGGAGCGCAACGGGCTTTTTTATAAGTGATGTAAAAGAGGCTATTCCAGGTTGTTTTCCTTCCGGATAACGCTGTGCTTTTTACCGTAGAAGAAGTAGATGGCAATACCAATGGCCATCCAGCCTAACAGTCGGTACCAGGTTTCAATAGGCAGACCAGCCATCATGCCCACGCACACCAGAATACCCAGGATTGGCACCAACGGCACCAACGGCGTTCTGAACGGACGTACACGGTCTGGCTCTTTCACGCGCAGGTACCAAACTCCGGCACACACAATCACGAAGGCCAGCAACGTACCAATGGACACCAGGTGACCCAGTTCTGTAACAGAGAAGGCACCTGCCACTACCGCACAGATTGAACCAGTCAAGATAGTGCTTACGTGAGGCGTCTTGAAACGTGGGTGCAAACGACCGAATACCGGAGGCAGCAAACCATCTTTAGACATGGTGTAGAAAATACGCGGCTGTGACATCAACATCACCAACATTACAGAAGAAAGACCGGCAATGGCACCAATCTTGATCAGGTCGCGCAAGAATCTGTAACCTGTTTTCTCAATACCCACGGCAATAGGCTCGGCTACGTTCAGCTGGCTGTAATGCACCATGGCCGTCAAGATACCAGACACCAGAATGTACAGAATGGTACAGATCACCAAAGAACCCAAGATACCAATTGGCATGTCTCTTTGTGGGTTCTTGGCTTCCTGGGCAGTGGTAGAAACGGCGTCAAACCCAATGTAGGCGAAGAAGATAACCCCCGCGGCCCGTACAATGCCAGACCAACCGTACTCGCCAAACCCTCCTTTGTTTTCAGGAATGAACGGCGTCCAGTTAGCGGCAGCCTCATCTGGGTGACCAAACAACCAGTTGGCACCAGCCATGATGAACAAGATCACCACGCCTACTTTAATGATTACGGCCACGTTGTTGAACTTGGCAGACTCGCTCATACCAATCACCAATAAGATGGTTACCAAGGCAATAGCAATAGCAGCTACTAGGTTGAAAATACCCGTAGCGTGCGGCAAGGTGGCAATGTTGACGCCATCGGCGGCCAAAGAAGCCGTCAATTGGTCTGTGATAGGCGTCCAGGCACCGGTTTTGGCCACGTAGACCATTTCAATACCCACTGCGTTGGACCATTCTGGTGGAATGTTCACGCCAAAGTCACGCAGGAAGGAAACCACGTACCCAGACCATCCCACGGCCACGGTAGCAGCGCCAAAAAGATATTCCAAAATCAAATCCCAACCAATGATCCAGGCCACGAACTCGCCTAGGGTGGCGTAGCCGTACGTATAGGCAGACCCGGCAATAGGAATCATAGATGCAAACTCAGCGTAGCAAAGACCGGCAAACGCACAGCCAATACCTGCTAAAATAAACGCCAGAACAATAGCCGGACCGGTGTACTCAGCGGCGGCGCTCCCGGTAAGAACAAAAATACCCGTCCCAATGATGGCCCCTACGCCCAGGGCTACCAGATTGACCGGCCCTAAGGTACGTTTTAGACTGTGGGCGCCCTCACTAAAGGCGTCTGCGCTAAGCTTGTCAATTGACTTCCTAGCGAAAAGTTGGTTTGCCATAAAAGCTTAAAAATTAAAGAAGTGTTTAGTTTGGTTAGTTAATCAAGGGGATTGAGGAGGCTAATATAAGGACAAATTAATAGATGCAACGCAGAGAGGCTGGTTTTTGCAACTGGGCATCCGTATTTTTTCGGGACGTTTTTGGCCTGTTTTCCAGAAAAAAGACCAAAAACGGAGGCGCCACTTGTACCAAAACAAGGAAAAGGCGGCAGCTCATAACTTTAGAAAAAAGCCAACGGTATTAAGGCCGGAGTAGCCAAACCCTAGTTCAGCAAAGATCCCTTTTTTGTTACCAAGTCTTGCCCCTAAAACTGTTACTTGATAGGCCAACTCATAAAGTGTTTTCGTTTCATCCAGATCAGTGCGGGAATTCTCTTTGACGGTCCCTTCCCTAACATCCACTCCCATCAGTAAACTTGAATAAATAGAACCGTCTTCCTTGTCATACCATTTGTAAGAAACCTTAGGCATAAGGGCCCATGATTTTGTTCGTTCTACCCTGTAGTCAGCGCTGGAACCTGGATTCCGAGATTCGTACTCTTCCTTGATGCTTAAATAAGAACAGGTCACCCCTAGTTGTAG
Organism: Nibribacter ruber; assembly: GCF_009913235.1. NCBI lineage: Bacteria > Pseudomonadati > Bacteroidota > Cytophagia > Cytophagales > Hymenobacteraceae > Nibribacter > Nibribacter ruber. The sequence goes on from NZ_CP047897.1 coordinate 1,345,169, forward strand.
GCGCTTAGACACATCCAGAGAGTACCCCATAGTAAATGCGCCAATAGGCCTGAAGGTTTCTCTACTCCAAGAGGATCCCCACCCTCCTAAACCAGCCACTTTTCTGCTGATTTCCAGGACAGGATGAAAGCCATACCCCATTTCAAAGGAATGCCTCGGCTCACGTGGCTTTTCCTGCGCCATCAAGGATGCAGGCCTCATGAAGGACAAAATTGTAGCCAAAACACATGTAAAGAAGATGGGATATTTCATAGTATAATTCATATCTGGCCTTATACCGAGTAATTTACATTTAATTTTGGTCATAGAAAATTGCCCATTCACCATGACCTCTTTATCAAAAGATTTTCCCAGGACCTCCACGATTGCTTCAGGATTGATGTCGCTTTTGTATCTTCGGGGCTCCTATACTCCACACAGAAAGACAGCAGCGGCATGATACGGGTACTACACACAGCAGACTGGCATTTGGGGCAGCGCCTGGCCAACCATGAGCGCCTGGAAGAGCACCGGGCTTTCCTCACCTGGCTCTGCCAGACCATCTGCGACCAGAAGATTGACCTCCTGCTCATTGCCGGCGACATCTTTGACACCGGTTTCCCCAGCAACGCCGCCCTCAAGCTCTACTATGATTTCCTGCGCGAAGTAAAAAATACCTGCTGCCGCGACCTGGTCATCATTGGCGGCAACCATGACTCCGTTTCTACGCTCAACGCCCCCGCCGAACTGCTGCGCCACTATAATGTGCACGTGGTAGGCGGCGCGCCGGTCAACTGTGAAGACCAGGTGATCGTCCTCACAGACGAGAACGATCAGCCCAAGGCCGTGGTCTGCGCCGTGCCGTTTCTGCGGGACAAAGACGTGCGCCTCTCGGTGCCCGGTGAAACTTCTGAAGAGCGCGAAGCCCGCTTAAAGCAAGGCATTTGTGACCATTATCACCAACTTGTGCCTTTAATCCAGGAGTTCAAGCAGCAGGGTATTCCGGTGCTGGCTACCGGCCATCTGTTTGCCGCCGGCGGTAGCGGTTCAGATTCTGAGAAAGAAATCCATGTGGGCAACCTGGGCCAGATTTGCGGCGATCAGTTCCCGGCGGAGTTTGATTACGTAGCCCTGGGCCATTTGCACAGACCGCAGGTGGTGAACAAAATGCCGCACATCCGGTACAGCGGTTCGCCTATTCCCTTGAGCTTCTCTGAGGTCACAGACAAAAAACAAATTCTGGTGCTAGAGTTTGAAGGCGCCTCGCTCACCAATATCCTAGAATTGCCCATTCCGTGCTGGCGGCAGTTGGTCAGGTTCAAGGGCACCATTGACGAGGTCTTTCCCAAGATTCTGGCCTTTGACAACGGCGACACCGCCCTTCCCGCCTGGGCCGAGGTGCAACTGCAATACGAACACAACCTGCACGACCATACTGCGCGCCTGCACGAGGCTTTTGCCCTGCAAGACCAGGTGCAACTACTCATTCACCGCCCCCTGCGGACCATTGCTCAGCAAAGCCTGGACCAGCAAGTAGCCCCAGAACAAGACTTGGCAGACCTGAAACCCAAAGACGTCTTCCTGAAAAAATGCGAAGAAGCCCTGGAGCAGGACACCTACCAAGACCTGGTAGCCACTTTTGATGAGCTTCTGGAATTGATGCCCCAAACCGAAGACGCTTTGGACCTGGCTACCAATCCGGTAAAATCACTGTTTTAAGCCAGCAAACTCTTCTTGCCTTACATCCGTTTTTGGCCAGTTTCCTGGAAAACTGGCCAAAAACGGAATTTTTTTCCAGGCTCGCTCACTGCGGTGTAATGCGTTTAGGTGTGTTCTTCAAAATCGTCTTCAAAAAATAACAATCGCTGCCAACCTTTGACTGCCTTTCTCCTTCCTAACTCCCTGCAGCCATAACCTTATAAACTGAATTGATAAACGCATCAACTTTATCAATTTGATAGATAACCATAAAGCTGGCACCTTTACTCTACCTCAAGAGAGAAGAAGTGCTTTAAAAGCCTGTTCGGCTGAAATAAATCTTCTAAGGTTTTGATAACGTGCCTGGTACGCAGAACCTCTCTCCTACGCAAGCGTTAATGAACTATCACCTTAACCATTCATCATCCTATGGAAAAAGACCAAAACAAGACCAACGGCCAGTCTGGCAAAGACCAGGAAGGCCGTCCTACCCTCACCACGCGGCAAGGTCATCCGGTCACTGATAACCAGAACCTGCGCACCATCGGGAACCGTGGTCCGGCCACTTTGGAGAACTACCACTTCATTGAGAAGATTTCTCATTTTGACCGGGAGCGCGTGCCGGAGCGTGTAGTGCACGCCCGCGGTGCTGGTGCCCACGGGGTCTTTACCGCCTACGGAAAAGTGGGTGATGAACCAATTGCCAAGTACACCCGCGCCCGTTTGTTCCAGGAGAAAGGCAAGCAGACGCCGGTGTTCGTGCGCTTCTCTACGGTTGGCCATGGCGGCCACTCGCCGGAGACCCTGCGTGACCCGCGTGGTTTTGCGGTGAAGTTCTACACCGAGGACGGGAACTGGGATCTGGTGGGCAACAACCTGAAGATCTTCTTCATTAGAGACGCCATGAAGTTCCCGGACCTGATCCACTCCCAGAAGCCAGACCCGGTGACCAACATCCAGAGCGGTGAGCGTATTTTTGACTTTATCGCTAGCACGCCAGAGGCCACGCACATGGCCACGTTCCTGTTCTCGCCGTGGGGTATTCCGGCCAACTACCGCCAGATGCAAGGCTCCGGCGTGAACACCTACAAGTGGGTGAACGCCGATGGGCAGGCTGTTTTGGTGAAATACCACTGGGAACCGTTGCAGGGCATTAAGAACCTGACCCAGAAAGAAGCCGAAGCCATTCAGGCCAAGAACTTCAACCACGCCACCCAAGACCTGTTTGAGGCCATCAAGGAAGGTAACTTCCCAGAGTGGGAACTGTGCGTGCAAATCATGTCTGATGACGACCACCCAGAACTGGACTTCGACCCACTGGATGACACCAAGCTGTGGCCGGTAGACCAGTTTCCGTTCCTGCCAGTGGGCAAAATGACCTTGAACAGGAACCCTGAAAACTACTTCGCGGAGGTGGAGCAGTCTGCCTTTGGTACCGGGGTTTTGGTAGACGGTCTTGATTTCTCAGATGACAAGATGCTCCAGGGACGTACCTTCTCTTACTCAGACACGCAACGTTACCGCGTGGGTGCCAACTACCTGCAACTGCCTATCAATGCGCCTAAAACGCATGTGGCCACCAACCAGCGAGACGGCCAGATGGCCTATCACGTAGACACCAGCGGCCAGAACCCGCATGTGAACTATGAGCCATCCATCTTGGCTGGCGTAAAAGAAGCACCCAAAGCCGGCAAGGACTACACCCCGCGCTATGAAGCCAACCTGGTACGGGCCAAGATTGACCGCGCCAATGACTTTAAGCAGGCCGGTGACACCTACCGCAACTTTGAGGACTGGGAGCGCGATGAGTTGATCAGCAACCTGGTGTCTACTTTAGCTACTGCCGATAAACGGATACAGGATAAGATGATTGAGCATTTCACGCTGGCAGACGCAGACTACGGCAGACGCGTGGCTGAAGGCCTGGCCAAGACCAAGAAGTCTCAAGATGACAAAGGCCCTATTGGCGCCACCTCGCCAGAGGCCGGCGTACAAGAAGCCAAAGAAGTCTCTCATTCCGCTAAACCTTATTAATGAATGTGTTTTATTTAGAGCTTGAGAAAAGCCGCTTCTTATGGAAGCGGCTTTTCTGTTTTTAGGCTGTTTTGGAGAAAAAAGGCCAAAAACAAGAAGGTAGTGGCAATCACTGGTGCTTGCCTTTTTCTTTGGAGAGTTGCAGGCAAGCCATCCATATGCGTCAATGCAACCACAAGGGATTGCCCTACAAGGAATGCAGGCAGAAGATGGAAATGCGCGGGAGACAAGGCAGTGCCGTTTCCTCTACATTATTATCCACGCGACAGCGCAGGAAGGCATTGCTGCTTCTCAAGCACAAACCCGCCTGCCCTTGACCGAGGGAAAAAGGACCGGTCAATTTAGGTCCCTTTTCAGGAGGGAGAAAGCAGTGGCCTGTCAATTTTCAGTGGCTTAAGTTTACTATAAAACGAATCACCTCAGCCAGGTGCATGTTGAAGGAAGAACAGACTGTCTGAGCGTCAGCGAGTTTCTGTTCTTCTTGATTCTTTTGGTTACTTTTCTCATCAAGGAGAAAAGTGACAGACTTGAGTAGAAAGTATGAAAGAAAGAGTTGGTAAGGAAAGAACTGGGAGGCAGAGGTTGGTAGTATGTCCTAGTTAGATCCTTCGGCGGTGCTCAGGATGACGACGGAAGGAAAAGGCAGTCTAGGTCGTTGGTGATAACACCAACAACGGCGGGGGCAGGGATTTAGGAGAGGCAGGTAGGATTAATCAGCTTTTGCCCATCTGCTAGTGTAAACACCCCTCTTCGCTCCCCTCAAGGGGAGAATCCATGTTAGGCCAAGGTAGTTGGTTTAAATCTAAGGACTCGAAAGCCATCCCCACCCTCTTCAAAAGGGACGAAGATCTCCTTGGATAGAAGGCTACTTCCCAGAAAAAAGCCTAAAAACGAAGGCAAGCTTAGCAATCACAAGTAAAATCCCGGGCATCGTAGTTAGAAGAATTCACGTTCCCCACCCGCACCAGTTGGTCAAACCGAAGCTGTTCACCCGTGGCCAATTCCAGCACCAATCCGGTTTCTTCTTCGTGCAGGTCTTTGATGAACGCCGTCACCGTAAGGTACTCGTGAATATCTGTGACGTACTGTACCCGCACCGACTTACGGTGGGCCACCGCCTCTTGCACGGCATCTAACAAAGGAAGGTCTTTTTCCATAGCGGTTTACTAGCTGATGTTCACTACCTGTATACGAAAACCAACCGGTTAGCGGAGAGCCATCTTCAAGCCCAGGGCCAGATGGAAAATCTTAGGCAGGCTGAGGTAACGGGGGTTCTGGATATAGGAGATTACGTATTCGCCGGGGGCGCCCACCTCATAATAGGCACTAAACTTCTGGAGTTTGGGAACGCGCGCAAAATCCACCTGACCGCCGGCAAACACATACACACTCAAGGCAGTGGAGAAACGGTAGTACGAATTGGGGTAACGGCTCAGGTATCCTTCCCAGGCAAAATACTCGTCGCCAAACGTATAACTCACCTGCGCTCCCGCCGTGATGAAATACCAGTCCAGGGATTTGAGGCGGACGGGCTTTAAAGGAAGCATGGTAGATTTGAGGGCCACGGTGAAAATGGCGTCACCGCCAATGCTTTCGGGTAGGTAGCCAACGGAAAGATCAGTGTTGAGTCTTCGATTAAAGGACTCCCGACCCACGCCCACAGACAAAAACCCAATGTCACCGGCAAACTGCGCCTTGGCATAATACGGAGACGGAGGCACGTGCAGACTGTCATGGGGCGTCTGCGCCCATACAGAAGAAGTTAAGTCTGTGCACAACAAAACCAGGGCAAGAAGGAAGTAGCGCTGCATGGTTAAAACTCCACCCTTTCCAGGCGGTAGCCGCCTGGCCAGATTTTAAGATACGTAAAGCCACGGCCCTTGGCGCTGGTGGTCACGTGATACAAGATTTCGCCGTCGTATTTCTTCTCGGTTTCCCAGCCGTGGCGGTGCCCGTGCAAGCTCAAAGGCACTTTCTGGCTGTTGACCAGCGTCTGGTGATAGGGCAGTTCTAGTTGGGCGTCAAAGTCGCCGTCAAAGGGCGGCGCATGGGAGACGACCACCGCCTGCTGCCAGGTATCTGCCGGAGAATGCATCAGTTCCCTAGAAAGCCAGTCTAGGTCAGGCACGCGGCCTTGAAACCCGTCTTCGCGGCCGTTGGTGTCCAGGAACACGAATTTGGTATGGCCATACACGAAGGAGTAGTTCAGGTCTCCGTACATGCGGCGGTAGAGTTTCCGGCCGTTGCCCAGCATGTCATGGTTGCCAATGACGGTGAGGTACGGCCATTGGAGGTCTTGCATGATGTCATGCACCCACTTGAACTCCTGGGTCATGCCAAAGTCTGAGATGTCTCCCAGGTGCACAACAAAGTCAATGTCTTGAAACGAGTTGGCCTTCTGCACAAAATCAACGGTGGCATCATAAAAGCGCTGGGTATCACCCATGACCAACAGCCGCAGGGTGTCCTGGGGCACACGCGATTGCAGTTTTTGCAGGTTTAGGGCAGTGAGGTTTTTTTCATCATCGTCTAAGATGATCTGGTGCGGATGGTACTCAAACAGGTTCTCACAGGAAGAGAAAAGCAGCAGCAGGAAGGGTACTAAAAGGGGTAAGCGTTTCATAGCGGGTCTCACGGAATGCGCCAAACGGAAAGAAGCCCGGTTGCCCGCTTCTTTTCTTTTGGTCAGGTGACGCCCGGGCAGAAAGGTGAGACTTCTGCGCGGGCGGTTGGTACGTAGTGATCAAAGGATAGTGTGTATCCTGTAGAAGAAGGACAACCGGAAGGAAAGGTACCCCTACCCAATGCCCCGAAGGGAGAGAAAATGAAGTCTTTTTGAAGGGCCTAGCTGGCCTGACGGTACTGCTGCATCTCTATGATGTGGGCAAAATCATCCAGCGTGAACACCGGCAGATCATCTGTGATCTCCACGCCGTATTTCTTCTCCACTTCCAGAATGATGTCTACCACGTCCAGCAGTTCCAGGCCGTGCTTTTCCAGATGGGGCTGGCGGAGTAATTGAAAGGTTTCCAGGTTTTTGAGGTCACTGATCAGACAGGCAACATCATAGCGCAGTCTGTTGGTATAGGAGTCCATACTCGTATAGATTAGGGGTAAAGGATAAGCGCAAACCTTGGTAGTTGCAGGACAGAATCTACCCGTTGTTTGACGATGCAAAAATACGCCCTAAATAATTGTCTACATGCATACTACATGATACCCTTTAATATACCTGATATCCTTCTTCTGCCCAGATTGACCTCAACAAAAAATGCCGTTTTTGGCTTGTTTTCCAGGAAACAGGCCAAAAACGGCTGATGCGGTTTGAGGTATGGCTAACTTTCTATTTTCTACCCTGCAAAGCCTGTTGCACTTCGGGTCCCAGCGGTGAAATGGCCGGCCCGAAGTAATGTGTCAGGACGCCGTTTTCATCCAGCAGGTACTTGCTGAAGTTCCAGTCGGGTTGGTGTTGGTTCCAGCCGTTCTGGCCGGGGTCTGAGAGCCATTGGTACACGGGGTGCTGGCCTGGGTTTTTCACCACTACGCTCTTCTTGGAAAGTGGGAACGTGACGCCGTAGTTTACCTGGCAGAACTGCGAAATGGTTTGGTCATCGTCTTTCTCCTGCTCCTTGAAATCATTGGCCGGAAACCCGATGATCACCAGATCGTCCTTCTTTTCTTCCTGCAACTTCTGCAGTTCTTCATACTGCCCGGTGTAGCCGCAGTTGGAGGCCGTGTTCACCAGCAGCACCTTCTTGCCTTTGAGGGCACTGAAATCCATTGGCTGGCCGTTGTTGAGCACCGTGCCTAAGCTGTAGAAGGGCTGCACGGGCGCCGCATTCTTCTCATTCTGCAACACCGTTCCGTTCTTGGTGCTCTTGCTCAGTTTCATGATGAGCGGGTACAGCAACTTCATTATTTTCTTTCGCATACTCATAAGGGGTATAACCTAAAAAAGACCAAAGAGTTTAAGCAAGTCGTTTTTGGCTTGTTTTCTGGAAAAGAGGCTAAAAACGACCTCGGTCCAGGTAAGATAAAACAGTGGTATTTCCAGCAGCTAATTCAGCTTTTAACAGACAAGAGGCTTTTAAGCAATCTGTTGTTTTACGTTCTCCTGTATGTTCTTGAACACGTCCAGGCTGGATTGCAGTTCTTCTGATGTACCGCTCAGGGCCACCATCTGGTACATCTCTTCCAACCACGGCTGAATCATGGCAGAAAGGTCTTTGCCGGCGGGCGTTAGGGTGATGAGCTTGTTTCGGCGGTCCTGGCTGTCCTCGGTGCGCTGCACCAGGTTGCGGCCCACCAGGTTGTCAATGAGGTACGTGAGGCTGGCTTTGTCTTTAATGATGGCGTCTGCAATCTCCTGCTGGTTCCCACTTTCCTTTTCCCACAGAAACCTGAGCACCTGCAGCATCTCAAACGTGATATTGATGTTGTGGGCTTTGAATTTCTGCCGCATAAATCCTTTCAAGGTCTGCGTCACTATAGACATCTGCCTCAGGAATTTAATGGCGTTCTCACGGTCAGAAGGCTGCATAGCGGTAGTAGAGTTTGAAAGAAAACGCAGGCAAAAGGCACAACAATCACCCTTTGCGAGATATTACTATTTACAGGCAAAAATATACAATAACGCCAACAATGCGCCAGTTTTAAACAGCCAATTTGCTCTAGCCTCTCTGCGGCGGAAACAAGGAACAATAAATGACCGTTTGGCAAACCCGCCTCATAGCCACAACACGCGCGTTACTTTCATGTTTCGTTTTATGCGCAATTCCTGGACAACAGGCTAAAAACGATGTCTCCCCATTGCTGGCATCCAATAGATGAATATGCCGGTCTATATAGGAAACTCTCCTTTTACGGCCTCGTTTTAAAACAGATAGACCACTAAACTGAACGCATATGAAAAAGCTCACAAGCATAGGGTTAGCAATTGGATTTGCCTTGAGCATGGGGGCCGCTCCCCTGGCCGCGCAAGACACCACTCATGTAAAGAAAACCAATAAAGAGCGTGCCAAGACCGGAACGCACCAGGTAGGCCATGGCACCAAAGAGGTAGGCAAAGGCACTAAAAACGTGGTGGTGGCCGGCGCCAAAGCCACCGGCAAGGGTGCCAAGAAAGCCGGTAAAGCCGTAAAGAAGACCGTTAAAAAAGGCGTTGACAAAGTAGATTAAATTTTCCCCTTTAAAAGGAGAGGGCGCCCGCAGAATAGATGCGGGCGCCCTCTCCTTTTAAAGGCAAGCAACCGTGCTTTATTTTTCGCCGGTGGTCTCCGGAATCTCCCGTACCGGCATTATCACAAACTCTTCAATGCGCCAGGACAGGTCTTCTACCTCCTCCCCTAACTGGTTTAAGTTCTCTACCAGGTCCTCATCTGAGGTAGGCACCACGTAGGCTTCCCCCAAATACACGTGACCTTCTTCGCGCATTCTAAAGACATGTTCTTTTACCCAATCTTGTTTCTTAAGTAATGCGTCAATCTTATCCAGCAGGGGATCTTTTTTCTGCTCTTCCACGGTTTTGGGTTGCTCGTCCATCAAGTCAAAAACGGCCTGCTTGAGGTTGGTGAACCCGTCTTTGATAATGTCCAGGGAGATGATGAGGGCCGCTACGGCATCTGCCCACCAAAAGCCTAAGCCAATGCCTGCAATGCCCAGAATGGCGGCCAGGCCGGTCATCCAGTCGGCTTTGTTCATTTCGGCGTCAGTGAACAGGTTCTTTTCATGCAGCTGTTTGGCCAGCGGCAGTTTCATGTGACCCAGAATGACGGGCGGCACGGAGCCATACACCAGGGCCGCCATCATCACGTAGCCCAGCCAGATCTCATGACCGAAGATAACGGCTATGCCGATGGTGGGGTGCTCCTGTTTGATCAAGGTCATGGAGGAGTCGATGATTAAGAAGGCTCCCACCGCAAACAGGGCCAGGGAACTGCACAGGTAGGCAATGCTCACCACCCGGTGGTACCCGTACGGAAAATCCTTGTTGGGCTTCTTATGAAACACCCGGGAGGCGATCAAAAACGAAATGGAGGGCGTGAGGCTGAGCGCGTCTTCAAACCAGGCGGTTTTCATGGCCTGTGAGTTGCCCATGGTAAAGAACATAAGGGCCGCCGCCGAGATGAGGTAGAAGATGGTGATCCACTCCAGGCGTTTAGCTTTCTCAAAGGCGGGCTTCAACTCCTCCGGATATTCAAAGCTATTGAGGGGTTGCATGGCCGTAGCGGGTTTTAAGTGAGTCTTCTTTTTGGTGCAGGTATTTCTCTAGTTTGGTGACAAAGGCGTTTTCACCCATCACCACCCCAAATACATGCTTTTTCTTGCCCTGTTCCAGGTAAGGACGGGTAAAGGAGATTTTACTTTTCCAGGGAGAGTCATCTGTGAGGCCGGCCAGTACCAAATGCAACTTCTTTTCCTCCAGTTCCTCCAGGAGGTTCTGCTCGGTGTCTCGTTTCCAGGTGATCTGGGCTTGTATGGTCTTGGCGAAGCCTCTTACCAGGTCTGCCTCCACCCCGCCAGGATGGCCGTTGGGGCCCAGCGTGACCCAGGGCGGGTTTTCTGAGTAACCCACCACCAGCGTGCCTCCCGTTACCTGGGCCAGGGTGTCATTGGGGTCTTTGGGATAATTCTCACAACCGGCCAGCAGCCAGCAGAGACAGAGGAGAAGGGGTATTTTCCAGACTTTTTGCATCACGTACACAGGTTAAGAGTGGGCCTTCCCTCAGAAATTTCTTTCCAGTGCAGCCTATCCTGCTAAACAATTTCTGAAGAACGCTGTTAGTACGCAGCATTTTGCCCAATGTTATTTTACCGCCAGTTGGGCTCATAAGCAAACCCGCCGTTTTTAGCCTGATTTCTGGAAAACAGGCTAAAAACGGCGGGTCAAGCAAGAGGGCTTTCTATGGGTTACAGACCGGCTCTTCTGGCGGCTACCTTCACAGACAGTACGGCAAAAGAAATCACGCTCAAGGTGCTCACCGGCATGAGAATGGCAGACACGATAGGCGAAAACTCACCCATCACGGCCAGCGTCAAGCCAATGATGTTGTAGACAAAGGACACCCCGAAGGCGGCCAGAATCAGGCGGCGGCTGGTTTTGGAGAACTTCAGGAAATGCCCCAGCCGGGCCAGATGGTTGGCCTCCAGAATACCGTCACAAGATGGCGAGAAACCGTTTACCTGGTCAGTTAAGGCTAAGCCCACGTCACTCTGGCGCAGCGCCCCGGCATCATTCAGACCGTCACCCACCATAATAGGCGACTGGCCTTTCTGCTTCAGTTCCTGGATGTACTCCAGCTTTTGCATGGGGCTTTGGTTGAAGCGCATGTCGGCGTCCGGCCCGAAGATGGCTTGCAACCTTTCCCGCTCGCTGTCATTGTCACCGGAAAGGACGGCCAGTTTTCTGGTCTTGCCCAGTTCCTGGATTAATTGCGGCAAGCCGTTGCGGTACACGTTCTCAAACACATAATAGCCGCGTGCTTTCTTGTTGAAGGCCACATACACTTTGGTTTGCTTGGCAGAGGCATCCTGGGTGTCTACGGGGGCGCCCACCCACGCGGCAGAACCTATTTCCACCAGGTTGTCGGCCACGCGGCCAGAAAGCCCGGCCCCGGTTTTTTCCAGGAAGTCCAGAACCGGCAGCGGCTTGGCGTCTACGTGTTGGTAGAGGCGCTGGCTGAGCGGGTGTGTAGAGTGCTTGAGCAGGGATTTGATCTGCCGGGTTTCTTCTTGAGAAAGCGCATCGCCGTGATAAGTGATCTGCGAAGCGCTGGGCTCTGTAAGCGTGCCGGTTTTGTCAAACACAATGGTGTCTGCCTTGGCCAGGGCCTCTACCACGGCGCTGTTTTTGAGGTAGAACTTATGCCTTCCAAAGATGCGCAGCGTTGCGCCCAGCGTGAACGGCGTGGCCAGAGACAGCGCGCACGGGCAGGCAATCACCAGCACAGAGGTGAACGCCTTCACGGCCATGTCTGTGTCTCTGGGCACCCAGTACCATAGCGCACCCGCCGCAATCAGCAACGTTACAGATAGGAAGTACTTGCCCACCGCGTTGGCGTAATTCTCTACGGTCTGGGTTTCTTCTTTCTTGTAGTTGGCGTTGTTCCAGAGTTGGGTTAAATAGCCCTGTGATACTTCCTTGATGACTTCCAGTTCCAGACCTTCGCCCAACTGCCGACCACCGGCATAAATGACTTCGCCAGCGTTTCTCACCACCGGCACAGACTCACCGGTCACAAAGCTGTAGTCAATGTTGGCAGAACCGCGCAAGAGCACCGCGTCTGCCGGAATCAATTCTTGGTTGCGCACCAGAATGCGCTGGCCTTTCTGAAGTTCTTTGACAGAAATGGGCTTCTCTTTTCCTTCCTCCAACACCGTCACGGCAATAGGAAAGTAAGAAGTATAGTCGCGGTCAAAGGCCAGGGAGTCATAGGTGCGGCGCTGCACGTACTTGCCAATGAGCATGAAAAATACCAGGCCGGTGAAAGAGTCTAAAAAGCCGGGGCCGCGGTGCGTAAGAATGTCATACAAACTCACGCAGAACAAAGACAACAACCCAATGGCGATGGGCAGGTCCAGGTTAATCATGCGCTGCTGCAAACCCTGCCAGGCACTGGTGAAAAAGCCGCGGGCGCTGTATAAAAACACCGGCAAGGCCAGGGCAATGTTGATCCACCCGAAGAACTGGCCATACTCCTTCTGCAGGCCGCCAAAATACTCCGGAAAGCTCAGCATCATCACGTTGCCAAAGCAGAAGCCCGCCAGGCCCAGCTTGTAGTAAATGGACTTGTCTTTCTTGGGGGCCGGGGCCTCCATGTCTGCCAACGTGATTTGCGGTTCATAGCCAATGTGGGCCATGAGTTCCACCACCTGCGCCAGCGTGGTCACGCCGTGCTCAAACGTGATGGCGGCCTCCTTGCGCAGGAAGTTCACGTGCACGTCCGTAACGCCCGTGTTCAGGCGGTTCAGGTTTTCCAGGAGCCAGATGCAGGAGCTGCAGTGCATCTGCGGAATATGGAAAGTGATTTTGCTGACGGTGCCGTTCTGGAAGTCCAACAACTGTTGCTGCACTTTGGCGTCATTCAAATACGCAAATCGCGCTGACAGAACCGGGTCTTTCACCGAAATACCAGGGCGTTCGTCCAGGGTGTAATAAGTGCAGAGATTGTTTTCGGCTAAAAGGGTATAGACCACTTTGCATCCTTCGCAGCAGAAGTCCTTGTCTTCATGGACAATGGGGGCTCCCTGGCATTCATCGCCGCAATGGTAGCAGGTGTGGAGGGCGGTCTCTAGATGTGCGGTCTGGAGCATAAGTTTCCTCAGTTAATGTACACTACAAAACTACCGGGTGCGGGCCGCTCCAGACATGATGAAAGTCATCTTACCCTTTGACTTTGCTCATCTGCTTTGCCTGCCCCAGACCAGACATTTGTCATGTTGAAAGAACACAGGAAGTTCTGTTTGCCGCGCCCGGTTGTTTCCATAAAAGCTTACCTGGGACGCATTTACAGAATGAGAGCGTTTTTGGCCACTTTTGGGGGAAATTGGCCAAAAACGCCCGTCCTTCCGGTGGTTGCCCGTTGGGCGAATAAAAGAAAGCTGCTTCTCCGTTGACTAAGGCTTTTATGCTTCTTGCCAGCCGAGCTCTCAGGCATTTTTTACACTGAATGAGAACTGGTTCCAACTTCAGCAAATCCCTCCATCTAAGTACCCACCTTACCACCAAAACTATGGCACCCATGCATTTAGCAAATCAGTTGCAATTACCAGACTTAGCGGGCCAACTGGGCTATTCAACAGAGAAGTTCCAAAGCAAGATACTCTCTGACCAAGGTTTCCAGAAGGTGATTTTGTTTGCCTTTGCGGCAGGTCAGGAATTGAAGACGCACACCACGCCCATTGATGCCATTCTGTTGGTGCTGGAGGGAGAATGTTCCTTCTCCTTCCCCGAAGAAGATATCACCAAAACCCTAACGGTGGGCCAAGTCATCCAGATTCCGGCCAAGGTGCCGCACGCTTTAAAAGCGCTCACAGACTTTAAAATGGTCTTGATTAAATAAGTGATTGGGAGGTTTTCCAGCGGCAGCCGTTTTTTGCTTGTTTTCTGGAAAACAGGCCAAAAACGACTTACTCTGCCACTTCCAGCTTGTAGCCTCTGCCGTGTACCGTGGTGATTTTCAAGGTGGAGTCTGGTTGCAGGTATTTGCGCAGGCGCGAAATGAACACGTCTAGGCTTCGGCCCACAAAATAGCCGTCGTCCTGCCAGAGGCGCTGCAAGATTTCCTCTCTTCTCAACAGTTGCTGCGGATGTTGCGCAAACAATCTCAGCAGTTCGGCCTCGCGATCAGTGAGCAGGTGCGTCTCTCCTTTCACGTGCAAGAGCAGGTTCTTGAATTCCAGGGAGGAAGCGCCAAACGTAAGCAGTTCGTTGGCCGGTTGGGTTTTGTCGGCTGGGCTGGCTTCTGGCTGCTGGCTGGTCCTTCTCAAAATGGCCTTCACGCGGTAAACCAGTTCCTCCAACCCGAAGGGCTTGGTCAGGTAATCATCACAACCCAGCTCAAACCCCTGCAGCCTGTCTTCTTTTAACGCTTTGGCGGTCAGAAACATGAAGGGCACCTCTTGCCGCTGCTGCCGTATTTGCCGCGCCAGGGTAAAACCATCCATCTTGGGCAGCATCACGTCCAGCACGCAGAGGTCAAACGTTTGTTTTTTGAAAGCCTCCCAGCCAGCCTCACCGTCTGCACACAGCGTAACGGCATACCCCGAACTTTCCAGGCTGTCCTGTAGCAAAAAGCCCAGATTGGGATCATCTTCTACCAGAAGGAGGTGCGGCATGTTATTTTTTTAGACTCAAGTATCATGATGTAAGATAAAAGACTTTCCGTTTTTAGGCTATTTCCTGCAAAACAGGTTAAAACGCTATACAGGCACAAGCCTCACGTGTTTTCTATAGGTCCATATCTGGAACATAATTCCTGCCAATACGCCCAACAGTCCACCCAAATAACTGAATCCGTGCACAAACCCGACAAGAATGTAACTGAAGCCTTCCGTAATTTTTACGTCTGCGGGGACAAAACCTGTATCTACAAAGCTGTAACTTTCCATGGAGGTTGAATCCAGGTAGTCTTCTAAAAAATAGGCTGGCACGCCAATGATGGGGGTGAAAAAAGCGATGGCCAAAGCAATTCCTAATGCCTTGAGGGTAACAGAGAGCATCAGCTTAGGAGATGGGAATAAGAAGAAGATTAGCCCGAGGATAATACCCGCCGCCAAGCCTAAATACCAGGTGGCCAGGAAACCAACAATGGCCACTCCTACCCGAGGCGAGTTTGCTATAAAATACTCTAGACCAAATTGATAAAACTTCAACTTGGTGTAATACTCATTGGAAATGGTAAAGGTAATCTGGTCATGAAGAATGCCATAAACCCCTCCTATCAAAGTAGATAGAAAGATGATCAGGTAGAGCATTCTAAACTTTCTAGACATACTATCTCAAACAATCAAACAGGCAATACCAAGGTAAAGCGCGTGCCGCCTTGTTCGGCGCTTTCTACCGTTACCTGGCCGTGGTGGGCGTCCATGATGGCTTTCACGTAGCTCAATCCCAGCCCGAAGCCTTTCACGTTGTGCACGTTGCCGGTGGGTACGCGGTAGAACTTGTCAAACAAAAACTTCTGGAATTCCTGCTTGATCCCGATGCCGTGGTCCCGGATGCTGATGAGCAGGCCCTGTTCTACGTCACGGGTTTGTATTTCAATGGCGGGAGCCTGGGTAGAGTATTTTTCAGCGTTGTCCAGGAGGCTGTACAGGGCGTTAGCCACATGCAGGCTGTCTGCGTGCACCAGGGACCGCGTGGCCTGCAAATCTAACCGAAGATGTCCGGACCGTTGCTGCAGCCGCGGGGCCACGTTCTGGCTGGTCTGCTGCAGAAGTGCATGCACGTCTACGGGTTCTTTTTTGAGGGCGAGTTCACCACTTTCCATGGTGGCCATCTGCAGGACGCGCTCCACCTGGGCCCGCAGGCGCTCATTCTCAGAGTAGATGAGGTCATGGTAGCGGGTGAGCCTTTCCGGGGACAGCGTTTCGGGGCGTTTGCGCAGCACCTCGCTGGCCAGGCCAATGTTGGTGATGGGTGTCTGCAGTTCGTGGGTGAGGTTGTTGATGAAATCGGTCTTGAGTTCGGTGAGCCGCTTTTCGCGCAGAATCTGGAACATGGTATAGGCGAAGAACAAAACCACCAGCAGCAGGGCGCCGGTAGAATACCACCAGAACTCCATCTCCCCCAGAATCACGGCCGTCTTGCCAGGGAACACCACCGCCACGTTGTAGAGCAAAGGTGTGCCGGTTTGTTCATGCTTCAGGATGGCATCGCCCTTTTCTGCCAGTTGGCGGTGCGTGGCCGGCACGTATTTCCCGAACATGAGCGTATCATCCAGGCTGTTATAGACGCCAAACTCATAGGCTTCGTGCAAGTTGCGTTTGCCCAGCTCCTGTTCCAGCAGGTGTTCTACCTGGCTGGGGTCTACGGGCGCGTTCAGTTCGGCGAGGTAATAATTGGAGGCAATCTGTTGGATGGGTTTGGCCTCTGCCCTTCCCAGACCGGTCAGCAACTGGTCAGACACGCTGGTGAGCGCCACCTGCACGCGGTGGTTAAAGGCTTTCTCCTCCACGCTGTACGCCTTGGTCAGCCACACCAGCTGGGCGCTCAGCAAAGCCACCAGGGCTAAGCTAGCCAACACCAGTATGATTTGAATCTTTTGCCTGCTCATGGTCTAAAAGTAACCAATTTCTCACTGCCTTTCATGCCATTAACATATCGTTAACATGATTTTACATTCCATTAACCTGGGTGCGTTGGTAGGCGGGCTACTTTTGTAAGCAAGGGAAAGGAAGATGCGCGCATTACACCGATTATCTTCTTAATGATCAACGCTACTCCTGCCAGTTTTCTTACAGAATCCTGACAAACAACAGGTTGCCCACTACTCGCCCACATTTAAAGTAATCAATACCGCCATGCCGAACACCAAAATTTTCAACCCGCTCTCTTCAGTGACCAGTTCCAAATCATCAGGAATCCTCTTCGGGAGGCGGCAGTTCCTGCCGGTGCTTCTGGGTTTGGCCGTGGTGGCGCTGGGCTTTGCCTGCATGGCTCTGGACACCTCGCCGCAGGGCTATGGCTTTCTGGGTTTGACGCTGGGCCCCTTGCTGGTGATGGTAGGATTGGGCTTGCCGTTTTTCGGTATTTTTAGGGAAAACAGCCCAAAAACGGAGATTCCTGCATCGCCGGCCTGGCAGTCTTTCATCCGGTGGAATACAATACTGGGTTGGGTTGTGGCCTTGGCAGCGCTTACGGTGTATGTGCTTACGCTAGAGCCCAGCACCTCTTTCTGGGACACCGGCGAATTCATTGCCGCCGCCTACAAGTTGCAAGTCCCGCATCCGCCCGGGGCGCCTCTGTTTCTGCTGCTGGGTAGGTTGTTTACGCTTTTGAGTTTGGGCGATGTTACGCGGGTGGCCTGGTGCATGAACCTGCTTTCGGCGCTTTGTAGTGCCGGCACCGTGTTATTTCTGTTCTGGAGCATCACTTTGTTGGGTCAGCGCCTGCCTTCCCTTTCTTTCCAAGGCCCCAGCCGGGCGCAACGCATCTTGCTCCTGGCCAGCGGGACGGTGGGCGCACTGGGGTTTGCGTTCACAGACTCGTTCTGGTTCTCGGCGGTAGAGGCCGAGGTGTACGCCATGTCCTCCTTCTTCACAGCCATTGTGGTATGGGCCGCCCTTAAATGGCAAGCCGAGGCCCCGGCCCCCGCTGCCAACCGCTGGCTGCTGTTTCTGGCGTATTTGGTGGGCTTGTCCATTGGCGTGCACTTGCTCAACCTGGTGGCTATTCCGGCCATTGCCCTGCTGGTCTATCTGCATTTGTATTCGCCCACTAAAAAAGGAATTGCCTTTACGCTGTTGATTGGGGCTGCCATAGTTTTGCTGGTGATGGAAGGCATGATTACCGGTCTGCCCAGCGTAGCCGGTAGCTTTGAGGTGTTTCTGGTCAATAATCTGGGGTTGCCCTATGGCAGCGGCGCGGTGCTGTTTCTTTGTTTGCTGGTGGCGGGTATTATCTATGGCTTGCGCTGGGCCAAACAACATCAGAAACCGGTCTTACACACCTCGCTGGTGGCCCTGGTGTTGGTCTTGATAGGCTATTCTTCTTATTTGATGGTGCCCATCAGGTCGGGCTTCAACACGCCCATTGACGAGAACAACCCCGAGAACCTGCTCAGTTTTGTCAGCTACCTCAAGCGGGAACAGTACGGCTCCCGGCCGTTGCTGTACGGCCCGCAGTTCAACGCGCAGGCGCAGAGCTATGACAAAACCGGCCCCATCTATGCACCCCAGAACGGAAAGTATGCCGTGGTAGACTCCAAATTTGAGCAGGTGTATGACGCCCAGGACAAGACGCTTCTGCCGAGGTTGTATTCGCCAGAGCCGGCGCACCTGCGGGCCTACCAGCACTGGGTGAACGTGAAGGAAGGCCAGAAACCCACTTTTGGCCAGAACCTGAGTTTTCTCTGGAACTACCAGTTAGGACATATGTATTGGCGGTACTTCGGGTGGAATTTTGTGGGCCGCGAGCATGACACGCAACATGCCGGGGTGCTCTGGCCCTGGGAGCAGCAGCATGACGTGCCCGCCCCGCTCTCTACCAGCAAAGCCCGAAACCAGTTTTTCCTGCTCCCTTTGTTGTTGGGCGTTTTTGGCCTGTTTTTCCAGTTTAAGCGCAAAAACACCGATGCCTGGGTGGTGCTCCTGTTGTTCTTTTTCACCGGCGTGGCTATTGTGCTGTACCTGAACCAGCCGCCCGTAGAACCCCGCGAGCGCGACTACACCTTTGCGGGCTCTTACTACGCCTTCAGTATCTGGATGGGCCTGGGCGTGCTGGCTTTGGCAGATATAGTCAAGAGGTTCATTAAATCAGAAACGGCCACCGCCGGACTGGCCACTTTGGTAGCTTTGTCAGTGCCGGGCATTCTCCTGGCCCAGGGCTGGAACGACCATGACCGCTCTGGCCGGTCGCACGCCCTAGATTCGGCAAAGAACCTGTTAAGCTCCGTGGCACCCAACGCCATCCTGTTCACCAACGGCGACAATGACACCTTCCCGCTGTGGTACGCCCAGGAGGTGGAAGGCTTTAGAACCGATGTGCGCGTGCTGGTGCTCCCCTACCTCAACACCGACTGGTACATTGAACAGTTGAAGAAGCCCATGAACGCCTCTGCGCCGGTTAGCACTACGCTGCAAATGGCCCAGTATGCCTTCAGCAACAACAACTACCTGCCCTACGTGCCCAATCCCAGCGTGCAGGACAGTGGCATGGACGTACGCCAATATCTGAATCTGCTGCAGTCCCAACATCCCGCCTTGCAAGTGCAAACCCAGGACGGCCGGACCTTAAACGTACTGCCCACCAAAAAACTGCTACTGTCTGTGAACCCCGCAGAGGTCCTGAAAAATCAAACCATCTCCCCGGAAAGAGCCAGCCAGGTGGCACCTAGTATGAATTGGAGCCTTCAGACCGAGGCTCTAGAGAAGAAGCACCTGGTCATCCTAGACATTCTGGCTTCCAATAATTGGCAGCGGCCCATCTACTTTTCTACCGCGGGTTCAGAGACCACAGAAATGGGTTTGCAGCCGTTCTTACAGTTAGAAGGTCTGGCCCTGCGCGTAGTGCCTGCCCGTAACCCAGACACCCAGGCAACAGCGTATGTAGACCGGGAACGCACGTATCTGCGGCTAATGCAGCAGTTCAGGTTCACGGGCCTGCAAAACACAGACCATGCGTATGAAGAAAACTTCACTACCCAGCTAGCACCCATGTACCGAACCGCCTTTGTAGACCTGGCCACTGCCTATCTACAGAACGGTCAGACAGAAAAAGCCCGCGCCGTCTTGCAAAAATGCCTTGCCGACTTACCAGACCAAGGCGCCCCGCACAATTTTGAAAGCGCCTCTCTGGTGTTGCCCCTAGCTAAGGCAGGGATGACCAAACAAGCGCAGCAACTGACCAATTTGCTCAGCCATAGATTTGACCAGCAGCTCATCTATTACAGCACCCAACCCGCCTATTTTGACCGTGAACGCCAACTCAACTTATACGGCCTCCAGAACCTGACCCAAGCCGCATACGCCGCTGGTTTACCACAAGCCCCGCAGCTAGAAAGGCTCTTTAAGAAACACTATCGTTTAATTAGTAATTGATAATTAAGAATTAATAATGACGAAGAGTGGTATAGTCGTTTTTGGGCTGTTTTCTGGGAAAGAGGCTAAAAACGCCCTCGCCTAAAGTTGGCAATTTGTGGTTAGTAGGATGGTAAATTACAATTGATGAATGGCTTTAGCAATTAAGCAGTTGGAAACTTGCGGCAATGGTGGTTTTAAGTTAAAAACATGCAGCAAAGAGCTTAGCCACCGCCTTTCTAGCTTGCCCACAAGATCCTTTCACGATGACAACTTAGATGTAGAGATGTGAAAATTTGAAAATGTGGCGATGTGAAGATTTGAAGATGGCACAAACGGGTACCATGGCACGAGCGGACGCTTGCGTCCGCTTGCCTTGGTCCTTCCCCTGACAGACCAACACCTCTAAGGATTATTTATACAAGATTTTGTCTGTCAGGGGACAGACCAAGGAGATGGGAGAGCTTACTATCCTAAGAAACCCTAAAGCCAAGAAGATAATGGACAGTCAGAAATTCTTAATTCTTAATTCTTAATTCTTAATTCTTAATTCTTAATTCTTAATTCTTAATTCTTAATTCTTAATTCTTAATTCTTAATTCTTAATTAAAAAGGAATGCTCATGGCTTGCAGGAGTCTTTCTTCTAGTTCTGGTAGTTGGCAGTAGCCTTTGGAGATGAGGCGCGGGCCTTGGGGATGGTCCAGAAAAAGGGTGGGCAGGGTGTCTACGCCCAGGCCTTGCACATACTGGAACTCCTGCTCGGTTTGCCTGAAGATTTCCTCGGTCTCAAAGACGGCCAGAAACAGGTTTTCAGATATCCCGAAGAGCCGCAGCACCTCCACCAACACCTCTGTTTTGCTTAAGTCCCGGCCATCGGCGTAAAAGCTGGAGTGTAAGGCTCTGAGCACCTCTAAGGTAAGCGCGGGGCGTAAATGGCGCACCGTGAGCAACGCCCTACAGGCAGGCTCTGTGTCATAGGAGAGCTCGGGTTGCAGAAAGATATGGTAGTCAAAGGGAAGCTGTGATTTAGACTGCGCCCGATGCCAGCCCACCGCCAATTTATCCCGTTCCTCACTGGTTAAAGGTTCATGCGCATACGGCCTGAATCCACCCACCAATACCTTCACCGTCAGCCTCCCATACCACAGCGCCTGCAGACGCCTCACTACGGGCGTGAAGCCATAGCACCAAGCGCACATAGGATCCGTGACATACAGCAGAACAGGATTTTCGGGCAGAAGGGGCATATATATTGACAAATGGTGGATTTACTTTTACCGCGTTCCTCGCCAGAAAGGTTTACAATTTACCTTTCGAGTTGCATCAAAACCCATTCAGCCAAACCAAGAAACAGCCCCTACAAGCAATTCAATACCGGTTTATATACAACTACCAATGAAACCATAGTACCTGAGCACGATCCCGAGACACTTGACCCTAGATTAAATGCTTGTCTGGATTTGCAATCCGCCGGGGAACACGTCTTGTAAGGCATTGGGGATTGCAAATCCCCTTTTCAGTGCCTCCGGATTGCAAATCCGGAAGAGCTTATGAAAGGATGGCTGGCAGAAGAAAGTAATGCGCAAGAGACATGGCGGTGCCATTGTCTCTACCACCGAAACGATCACTTACAACATCCATCCGCGCCAGCGATGCAGGCATTGCAACCTCTCCACCGCCAATAGCACCGGCCGAGCGACCTTGCGCAGGGCAGCCCTGGCTGTGCGCCCGGAGCATGGGAGAGAGCAGGTAGTAGCTGGTCAAAGAGCAGTGACGTAAGCTGGCTAAGAGCAGATCACCTGAGCCAGGTGCACTTCTCCGAAGAAAAGACTGTCCGAGCGGCAGCGAGTTTCTTTTCTTCTTGATTCTTTTGGTTACTTTTCTCATCAAGGAGAAAAGTGACAAACGCGGGCAGAAAGTAAGGAATAAGAAGGTTGGTAAGTAGGTGTTGAAAGGTAGAGGCTTGAAGGGCAGTCATGGTTGTTGGTGATAACATCAACGACGGCGTGAGGCATGACCTACTGATGTAAACACCCCCCTTCGCCCCCCTCAAAGGGGGAATCCTTGGTTAGCAATGGTAATTGGCTCTTTAATAGCGACTCAGAACTCTAAACTCAGAACTCCCTTGTCATCTTCCTATCCCTCCAAAGGAGGACGAAAGCAACAACGTCAGTTAAGAAAGGCAACAAAAAAACCGTTTTCAGCCTGTTTTCTGGAAAACAAGCCAAAAACGGCTAATAGGAACAAGACAATCTTACTTCTTCTTCTTTTTCTTGTTGGCGTTAGACACCTTAGGTGCCTTTTTCATAGAATCCAACTTCGCCTCATGCTCGCGCATCAGGGCCATCACATCTGGTTTGGCCTCAGAGGAGAAGTCAATGGTGGCCGAGTAGTCGTCCTTGGCAATTTCCAGCACTTTGATGGGCTTGCCCAGGAACTTCTCAATCTCGTCCAGAATTGGTTTCTCCTCTGGGCTGCAGAAAGACACCGACTTTCCTTTATGCGTGCCTCTACCCGTACGGCCTACGCGGTGCACATAATTTTCAGGGACTTCAGGCAGGTCATAGTTGACCACGTATTCTACGCTGGGGATGTCAATGCCTCGTGAACTCACATCCGTGGCCACTAACACTTTCACATCGCCTTTCTTGAAGCGGTTAAGTGAAGTGAGGCGCTCTTTCTGGTCTTTGTCGCCGTGCAGGGTTTCGGTGACGATGCCCACGCGCTTCATGGCTTCGTGCACGCGCTCTGCCCGTACCTTGGTCCGCACGAAGACCAGAATCTTGCTTCCGGCATTCTCCTGCACAACGCGCTCCAAGAAGAAACGCTTGTCATCCATGCCCACATAGGCCACCGAGTGGTCCACGTTCTTGGCTACCGGATCTTTAGGCGATACCTGAATACGGATAGGTTTGGACACCAGCGAGTAGGCCAAATCTTTGATGTGCTCATTGATAGTAGCCGAGAAGAACAGCGTCTGCCGCTTGCGAGGCAAGAATTTCATTAAATCCCTGATGTCTCTGATAAAGCCCAGGTCCAGCATGTGGTCAGCCTCATCCAGGATGAGAATCTCTACGCGTTCTAGTCTAATGTAGCCTTGGCTTACCAGGTCAAACATACGCCCGGGCGTGGCTACCAGAATGTCTATGCCGTCCTCTAGTTTGGCAATTTGCGGTCCCTGCTCCACGCCGCCAAACACTGAGAATGTCTTCACACGCGTGTGCTTGCCCAAAGTCTGGAACACCTCCGTGATCTGGATAGCCAATTCACGGGTTGGTACCATGACCAGGCACTTGATGCCATCCTCGCGGGCGTATTGTTTGCGCTCATGCAGTTTGTGCAAGACCGGTATGGCAAACGCCGCTGTCTTGCCCGTGCCGGTCTGGGCAATGGCCAGCACGTCCTCCCCTTTTAAGATGGGCGGAATGGCTTTGAACTGGATGTCGGTGGGCTTCTTGAAGTCCAGTTTGTCCAGAGCTTTCTTGATGGCGGGATTTATAGAGTAATCGTCAAATTTCATGGGTACACGGGTTTCGGCGGGAGCCGAGGGTGAAAGCGTTTCTCCTTGTACGAAACACCAGCAGAAACTTCTGCAAAGGTGCGATTTCTTTCTGGCATTTGCAGAGGGAGGCGGGGGATTTGCGTTTTGGACTAGTTTGGAAAAAAAAGCTAAGAACAGAAATAAAATCCATATCTTGTATTAATAAAACACTATATAACTAAAATTTAATTACAGTTATTCTTTATTTTTAAAAATAAGTACACCTTATATAGATTTAACTGTAATGAATAGAATTTTAGTAGCAAGTCATACAGATAGTAAAACAAAATAGCAGATAACTAAAGATTCAAATAACTAAAATTTATGGCATCAACGGTAAATAGTGCATTCGACACTTTTATGAAAGATAGTATTCGTTTAAATAGTGACAGAAACATCATAGCAAAAAAAAGTAAAAACAATTTACTTATTGAAATAGAAAAGTTTCCTAGTGACGGAAAATTCCTTGACTACTATACCGATTACATGAGCATTGATTATGGTTCATATTCACGTAAGACAAAAATAAGACCACTAGACGATATTGATTTAATGGTAGTTTTGCATGCCCAGGGTAATTGGAGGGAACCAATTGATGATGGCTATAGGATTCGAGTTAGACCAGAAGCAAGTAAGCAAATAGCATTATGTAACTCAGGAACGGACGCATTAAATTCGATAAAAGTTATCAATAAATTTAAAGAATACTTATCCAATATATCTTCTTATAAGAAAGCTGAAATAAAGAGAAATCAAGAAGCTGTAACTTTAGAACTCAACTCATATGAATGGGTATTTGATATTGTGCCTTGTTTCGAGACGGCTCCCGATTACCTTGGAAAAACTTTTTTCTTAATCCCTGATGGAAAAGGAAATTGGAAACCTACTGACCCAAGAATTGATAAAAACAGAACTAATAGTATTAACGGAAAACAACAAATTTCAGTATTGGACATGATTCGAATAATGAAATTCTGGACAAAGCGAAGGACCGCATCTACAATGGGTTCATATTTTCTAGAATGTTTGATTTTACAGTACTATGATTCTAATACCGTCAATAGTAGCACATATATTCACATTGAATTACCAAATTTATTCGCCTACATATATCATCAAATTCATCAGACTTTAAATGACCCAAAGGGATTCCAGGGAGATTTAAATAAACTTACATGGGATGAAAGAAATTCTATACAAGAAAGGGCGAAACTAGATTACAATCGCTCAATCCAAGCTCGCGAATATGAAACAAAAGGCAAGCAAAAAGAATCTATAGAAAAATGGGGCGAAATATTCGGCTCTGAGTTTCCAATCTATTCAGCATACTAATGAATAATATTAAAATAAATCAGGAACTACCACAAAATCTTAAATTCCTAAAAGCGCAGAGGGTTATTTATGCAAATGCCAAGAAAATATATAGATGGCAACTTACTATAAGTATTGTTGTTGTGGTAACACTTAACATCATTAAACTTACCCAAAAAAACTTTACAACTATTGACTTAACACCCTATATAGCCTTAGTCTCTGTATCAGTGACTTTATTTGACTTACTGTTCCTCTCGGGTTATTTATCAAAATTTAAAACTAACGGAGCTAAAGTCCAAGAATTATTTGACTGCAATGTGTATAACATGGAATGGAATGAAACAAACAGCGGCGATAAACCAGAAAACTGGATTATTGAGGAAGCTGAGAATAAATACGTTCACAACCCCAAGGCTCCATTATCAAATTGGTATCACATTGAACTTGATGGTCTAAATCAACAGGAAGCAATACTACGGTGCCAAGAAACAAATTTGGAATATGACCGGAAATTAAGGTATCATTTTAAAAACGACTGTCTGATTATTTGCTTGTCTATTGTTATAATTTCTTTTGTTGTAGCAACAATTATAAATACCTCCTTACAAGGTTATTTAACCAATTTCATTGCACCTACTTTACCTCTTATTGTAATTTTACTAAAATTGGTATTAGACAATAAAAAAGCCGTCAGGTCATTGGAAGAAGTAAGGAAAGCTGTAAGAAAGCTTCGTAACGCTGGTGGCACTCCTTCAATGAATCAGTTAAGACAAGTACAAGACAAGCTATATTGCAGTAGAAAAGATAGTAGTTTGATTCCTGAAAATTATTATCAATACAGGAGAGCAAAATTAGAACAATCCACAAAAATTAATGTTGCAAATCCGTTATAGAAAGTGATTTAAGCGAAGTAGCTAACCCCATCATCCGTTTTCGGGCTGTATTCCAGAAATCAGCCCGAAAACGGAAAACTTTCTCCTACATTTTGCCCTTTCTTTAAACCTCTCCCCTCCCCTGGTTGTTTCCCTTACAAGAAGATAAACAACCAAATGGAAAATATAGAAAAGACCAACATCCCATTAAAAGACACCAGAACTAGAATTCTGGAGGCCTTTGTGCACCATGTACTGGAGACGGGCCAGGAGCCGGTGTCTGTGTATAAGTTCGCGCAGAGCTTGGGCATGACTGAGCAGGAGTTCTACACGTTTTACACCTCGTTTCAGGGGGTGAAAGGCGGTGTGTGGGATTCCATCTTTGAGCAGACCCTGGCAGACATGTACGCGCAACCAGCGTACGCCCACTACTCACCCAAAGAGAAGCTCCTCTCCTTTTATTTCACCTGGATAGAAGAACTCAAGAAGAACCGCAGTTACCTGCTGACGCTTTATGAGAAACAGCCAGATTTCAAGAAGGTGACGCCGCAGGAGGTGCAAAGCTTTAAGCGCCATTTTACGGCCTTCGCCAAAACGCTGGTGCAGGAAGGCAAGGAAACCGAGCAGATTGTAGACCGCAAATACGTGTCAGACAAATACCCCGAGGCCCTGTGGCTGGAAACCCTGTTCATCTTCCAATTCTGGTTGAAAGACACCTCGCCGGGCTTTGAACGCACCGATGCCGCCATTGAGAAATCAGTGAGCTTGTTCTTTGACGTGGTAGGCAGAAACGCCGTCGACTCCCTCTTTGACTTCGCCAAATTCTTGTACCAGTCTAAAAAATTCGTATGAGCCAATCCCCCGAAGAGCAAGACCATATTCCTACCTCTAAAGTACAGCGGGCCACCAAGTTTTTGGGGGCCGGGGCCAAGGTGGGTGGCAATTATATTAAGCACTACGCCAAGAAAATAGTGAACCCGTCGCTTAGTAAAGAGGAGTTACATGAGGACAACGCCCAGGACATTTACAATTCGTTGAGCCAGCTGAAAGGCAGCGCCCTCAAGGTGGCCCAGATGATGTCCATGGATAAGACCATGTTGCCCGGCGCGTACCAGGACAAGTTCACCATGGCCCAGTACAGCGCGCCGCCCCTGTCCTACCCGTTGGTGGTGCGCACGTTCCAAAAAGCGTTCGGGCGCACGCCTGAGGACATGTTTGACACCTTTTCCACCTCGGCGGTGAACGCGGCCTCTATTGGCCAAGTACACAAAGCCACCAAGGACGGGAAGACATTCGCCGTAAAAGTGCAATACCCCGGCGTGGCCGAAAGCGTGAGCTCAGACCTTAAGATGGTGCGTCCCTTTGCCTACCGCCTGCTCAACATGAACGAAAAGGAGATGGACCATTACATGGACGAAGTTGAGGAGAAACTACTGGAGGAAACCGATTACGAGCTGGAAGTGCAACGCTCTATAGAGATAGCCGCCGCCTGCCGTCATCTGCCCCACCTCCATTTCCCCAACTATTATCCAGAGATGAGCACGGCCCGCATCATTACCATGGACTGGCTGGAAGGCGCACACCTAAAAGAATGGCTACAAAACAATCCTACGCAGGAAGAGCGGAACCAAATTGGGCAGGCACTTTGGGACTTTTACCACCACCAGGTGCATCACCTCAAACAGGTGCACGCAGACCCGCACCCAGGCAATTTCATCATTCTGCCGGGCGTGACGCTGGGCATCATTGACTTTGGTTGCGTGAAGGTGATTCCTGAGGATTTCTACCAAGGCTATTTCTCTCTTATCAAGAAGGAGTCTTTGTTGAATGAAACCGAGCTGAACCAAATCTTCTATGACCTGGATTTCATCAGTGACCGCGACACCCCCGCAGAGCAAGCCTACTTTAAGGGCGTGTTCAAGGAGATGATTGCCTTGTTGGGCCGGCCGTTCCACGCAGAAACCTTTGACTTTGCCCAGAACGACTACTTTCAGCAGATTTATACCCTGGGTGATCGCATCTCTAAAGACAAGATGTTTAGGCAGTCAAGACAGGCCCGGGGTTCTAAGCACGGGCTGTTCATCAATAGAACCTATTTTGGACTCTACAGCCTTTTGAACCAGTTAGGCGCGCACATCACCACCACCAAACCTGACTGGCTGAAATAAGTATAGCCGGTCTACAGTTTCTGCCACCAGCCTTGGGTAGTGCTTCTATCGTGCACACGCTCAGGCTGGTGGCTTTTTTGTTTAGCGGTTCTAACACTTGCGGCACTCCCAATTGGCAATCAATGACCTTGGCGTTGGCCACAAATAGCAAGATACGCCTTCGCCAATTTCAGAAGATTACAACCTTCCTGTAGTAGGAAAGGATTCGCCTTGTATATTGAGGAAAAATCCAGGGAAACAGTGGCAGAACTAGCGAATTGGATAGTTATAATAACTATTGAATTAGATTAAAAGCGCACCTTCCTTTCGCTTGCCGAAGTACACTATTGACAATTTGATTTACGTTCAAAATACTGCAGTAAAACGATGGAAATCATTAACTTGTGCTCGGCTGAAGGATAGCCCTGAAACTTGCAGAAGACCTTAACCACCTTAGAAATATGAAGACACTTTTACTTGCCTTGTTTATCTCCTGTTGCGCTGGTGTTGCCCAGGCACAAACTACCCCTCCGCCAACGGCTACGCCAGACAAAGCCACCCCGGTACAGACGGTAGAAGCCGCCTGCGGGCAATGCATGTTCGGGCTCAAGGCTTCTGGCTGTGACCTGGCGGTGCGTATTGATGGCAAAGCCTATTTTGTAGACGGCTCAGACATTGACCAGCACGGAGACGCGCACGCCACAGACGGCTTCTGCAACGCCATCAGGAAAGCAGAGGTACAAGGCACCGTGACCGACAATAGATTCAAGGCCACCTATTTCAGGCTCCTGCCCGACGCGGCCAAAAAATAGCCCGCCCGGCATTGTCCCGCCGGCGTGCAAGGCCGTTTAACAAGTAGTGACCCGTTCCTAACCTTTCCAGACTATGAAACCAATCATTTCAGCCGAAGACTTGGCCGTTCTGCTCAAAGAACCCGCGCAGGTGGTACTGGTAGATGCCCGCTCCGGCCCAGACGCCATTGATAATTTCCAGAAAGAGCATTTACAGGGTGCCCATTACGTGGACCTGGAGAATGACCTGGCCCATAAGAATTTCAGCGCGGCCCAGGGCGGGCGGCATCCTCTGCCCTCACCTAAAGAATTTAGTCGCATCATGAACCGGCTGGGCATTACGCCTTCTAGTCGTGTGGTGGTGTATGATGATAAAAACGGAGCCAACGCCGCTGCCCGGTTCTGGTGGATGGTGCGCGCCATGGGCCATGAGCAGGTGCACGTGGTAGACGGAGGCTATGCTGCCGCCAAAGCCGCCGGCGTGCCCACCACCCAGGAGGTGGAGAAAGTGGAATGCCCCCATTTTTTCACCAATTCAGAATGGCAGCTGCCCACCGCCAACTTAGAAGAAGTGGCCCACGCCGCCCAGCACCCAGACTACATGGTCATAGACGTGCGTGAACCGGCCCGCTATAGAGGCGAGGTAGAACCCATTGACGAAGTAGCCGGCCATATACCCGGCGCAGTCAATTATCCGTTTCAGGACAACCTGGACAGCCAGGGCAAATTCTTGCCGGAAGAAGAACTCAAAACCAAGTACACCAAAGACCTGCAAGGCAAACCCGCCAACCACGTGATGGTGCACTGCGGCTCTGGCGTGACCGCCTGCCACACGCTGCTGGGCATGGCGCAGGCCGGGCTGGACCTTCCCAAACTATACGTAGGCTCCTGGAGCGAATGGTCCAGAAGTGGCCAACCCATGGCCGGTCTGGGCGCTACCAAACAGTCTTCTTAGAACCATTTTTAGACCCGAGTCACAGGCTTCGTTTTTGGGCTGTTTTACAGAAAACAGCCCAAAAACGACATTTATTGCAAGTGAATCCACTCATAATCCCAACGTCTTCTCCCTTGCTTACTCAAACCTCCATCTCACACGCTACGCTTGGCACGCACTCCTCTCCCTCCAAATCGTTTTCACTGCCTGAATGGCTGGTATTAGGCGCGCTGGTGCTTTTGAAACTAGGGCTGCAATATGCGCTGGTAGACAGTAGTTATGACCTGCACCGTGATGAATACTTGCACCTGGACCAGGCCAATCATTTAGCGGCGGGGTACCTATCAGTGCCGCCGTTTACGTCTTGGGTGGCCTGGATCATTAAAGCGTTGGGCAACGGAGTTTTCTGGGTACGGTTCTTCCCGGCCTTGTTTGGGGCGCTCACCATGGTCACGGCCTGGAAGATAGTGCAGGAGTTGCAGGGCGGCTGGTATGCCAAAGTATTAGTGGCTGGCGCGCTTCTTTTCTCTACCCTGTTGCGCCTGAACATGCTGTTTCAGCCCAATTCAGCGGATATTCTGGCCTGGACGCTGGTCTTTTATCTCTTGATCAGGTACGTAAGGTGGCACCAGCCGAAAGATTTGTTGTGGCTGGGCGTAGTGGTAGGATTTGGCGTGCTCAACAAATACAACATCGCTTTTCTGGTGGTTGGGTTGTTGCCGGCCCTGGCTTTTTCTGAACATCGCAGAATTTTCACCCAGCCAGCTTTGTATGCGGCGGCGGTATTGGCTTTGCTCATCTTCTTGCCTAATCTCTGGTGGCAATACAGCCACGGCTGGCCGGTCATCCATCACATGCAGGAACTGGAGGCCACGCAATTGGTCAACGTAGACCGAGGGGCCTTCTGGCTGGACCAGGTGTTGTTTTTCTTCGGGTCTGTGTATTTGCTGGGAGCGGCTTTACTGGGAATGATGCTGTACCCTGGCTTGCGGCCTTACCGGTTTGTGGGTGTGGCGTTTGTAGTCACTATGCTGCTGTTCACTTATCTGCGGGCCAAGAGCTACTACGCCATAGGCATCTACCCGGTGCTGCTGTGCGTGGGCGCCGTGTACTGGGAGCACCTGTTCCGGCAGGGCTGGAAACGAATCACGCGCCCGTTTTGGATTGCTCTGAATCTGCTGCTGTTTGTGCCCTTGGTGAAGGTCTTGTTTCCGGTGTTGTCCCCCACCCAGATACACGCCAACGCGGC
This sequence comes from Nibribacter ruber, assembly GCF_009913235.1. Lineage (NCBI taxonomy): Bacteria > Pseudomonadati > Bacteroidota > Cytophagia > Cytophagales > Hymenobacteraceae > Nibribacter > Nibribacter ruber. Next base: position 1,375,968 of record NZ_CP047897.1, read on the forward strand.
TCCTTTCAAGAAGTATAATTTACTCAAGTGGGAAGACGGCCATGACCATGAGCTGCCGCAGGACTTTGCCGACATGCTAGGCTGGCGCGAGCTGACCCAACACGTAGAAAAAGCCTTTGCTCTGGTGCCTGTGGCTGAGAGGGCCAACACCTTGATTATCTGTGACAATTACGGGCAAACAGGCGCGGTTAACTTCTACAAAGCCAAGGACGTGCCCGCCGCCTACTCCTTCAACGCAGACTACATTTTCTGGTATCCTACTGCCCTCAAGGTACAGAACATAGTGCTGGTGAAAGAGGCCGGCGAAGCCCCGCTCAGAGAAAAAGAGAAGCCGTTTGTGCAGTCGGTCACGCTCATAGACTCGCTCTCCACGCCCTTCGCGCGGGAGCAGGGGGCAAGAACGTATTTACTGAAGGGCGTCTCATCGGTGGTGGGGCAGGCCCTGGTGAAGAGGGCGCACCAAAAGCAGCAGGAATGGCGGCAGTAAAAGTGGCTGAATGGCGTTTTTAGGCTGTTTTCTGGAAATCAGCCTAAAAACGGGGCAGCCCTTATTTCATGCTGCTAACGCCCAGGGCATGCAGCGCGCCATCGGCTAGGCAATCCTTCCAATAGGTAAGAATGGACCGATCGCTTCTCCTGGCCACCTGAATGGGCACCTGGGCAGGCTCCTTCCCGTTAGACGGGCTGTCTGAATCTATCACCATTTTGTTGGCGGCAAAAGAAAGAAGCTTCTTCCCAAGGGATTGGCGCTTCTCCCCGTCTTTGGACAGCAAATCCACCTTAAACCCGTCATACTGAATCAGCATGATGCCTTTAGCCGATGTCCTGTTCAAGGATACTTGAAAGGAGCCTTTCTTTATCTCGCCGCTTTTCACGCTCATGTGCAGGATAGGTTCCAGCATCTGGTTAAGGACGGCCGGGTTGCCTGGGCCAATGCGGCCCACTATGGTATGACGGCCTTGCGGATCTAACAAGTTAAGTTTAACCGTAGCGGCCATATAGGCCTTGCCCATGATCAACCCTGTGGCTTTTACCACCGCCGGGCGTTTCTGGGTCATGAGGTTTTTGTCATTGGTAAGGTTGGAAATTTGGGCAATGATGTTGCGCACGAACAGCGTTCCCGTTTGGGTGGCTTCAGGTGCCAGCTCTTCATACCGTACATCTAAGGAGCGAATGGCCACGCGCTTAATGGTGAGACCAAACGGAAGCTTCTGTACCAGATCTTGCGGCAAGGGCTGCACTCCCTTGATGGGAAAGTTCTTACAGTCCATGTAGGCCCTTAGGCTGGGGTTAAGTACTTGCACGCCGCCCACTTGCACATTGCCATAACGTGACAAGGTACCAAACTGCACCTTGCTAAACCTTAGCACCGGCACCGTAATGTTGAACCTGGCAATGGCCCGGCCGGCTTTTCTGGCCAGGGCTTTGGGTCCCAGCAGCGGTACCAAAGCCGCTTGCTGCACTTTTACCTGCTTGGTTGTGGTGGACAACGCAACTGCTCCGGTTTTGAGGCGGTAATATTGCTGGGGCAGCATCAGGTTGGTGGTGGCCGCAGAGGCCTCTATCTTTTGGCAGTAAAAAGCGCGGGACAAGTCTTGAAAAGAAGCGCTGTCTACCTGCAGATGATAAGCAGTGGCCTTCAACCCGGTAAGTTCTACTTCACTTGCCTTTTGCCTGGGACTGCTTTTATAGCGAAGCCGTCCATTGTTTATGACTATTTTCTGAAGGATAATGCCTTTTAGCTGTCCAGTCAGTTTTTCATGCAGGGGTTTTGGTTGGCTGGTGTCTGGTTTCATCTGGGTGAGTACCAGGTTGGGATGGTCTAACTGCAAATTACCCAGGCGCAAGGGCTTCTTCTGAAGCAAATCTAGAAAGCTCAGGCCTGTGAGGTTCACGCGCGTGGCCTGCAGGTCTATGGCCATGGCCTTTGCCTGCGCTGGGTTTGACTTCTGCAACCGTTCCCACACAGCCGGTTGGTGGGCAAGTTCCAGCGAATCTATGGTCACCGTTCCGGCTAGTAGAGAAACATCCACTGATCCTGTTTTGAGCAGGTACTCCCCATTTGATTTGCTTCTTACTTCTTCGGCTAGCTTCTTTTCTGCCCAGGGGTCCAGGTACACGCGCACCCATACAACCGCTAGCAGCAATAAGGCTGCCACCGCTACCATGGCCCAGAACCATTTCTTGACTATACTTTTTGTGCTTAGCTGCTCCACTAGAAAAATGTTGGCTACTCTTCTACGCAGGAAAGCAGAAATCTTCCCATTTTGTTGCGCATGCCCGCTCCCCTTTTCAAAGAAGAGGAGTCCTTCTACGGCAAGCCCCAAAGTATCTAACACAAAGAAAGGCCAGCAAATGCTGGCCTTTCTCACTCCGGGGGATATGCAAACTCTTAGCTTTTCTCCAATTGTCTTTGGCCTCTGCCTTGGCGCTGTCCTCTTTTAGAAGCTTGTTTTTCTTTCATCTCCTTGCGGTCTGCCTCAAACTGGGCGTATTTCTTTTTAGAAAGAATTTTTTTAAGCTCATTGTTATACTGCTCGTGCTGGGCTTTTCTGGCCTGGCGCTGCGCAGGGTCTTTCTGAGTGGCTTCCAGACGGTTGCTGCGCTGAGCGGCCATCTCATTGGACTGCTTTAAGAAAAGCGCCTGCAGTTTAGACTGCTGAGACTTGTTGAGGTCATATTTCTTGGCCATCATCTCGGTGCGCTTGGCGGCTCTTTCTTCCGGTGATTTGCGCACTCTCTCCTGACCATCTTTGCGAACGTGGTGCTCAGAGCGTTCTTTTCTTACTTTCTGCGGACCATCTTGGGCAAACGAGCTTCCGGCAACCAGCACTCCCATGGAGAGCATTAGAATCAACTTTTTCATATTGGTGTATTTAGGGGTTAGTTTCTTAAATTTAGTTCTTTCCAGGAGCGGTAAGATCTTCAACCGCCTGGTTGATTCCTTATATTCAAAGCCCGTGCCAAAAACCAACCTACACGGTTAAATATTTGACTATTTTTTTTATCCGAAGGAAAAATATACTGATCAGGCCTGCAGACCTCTACTTCAATCAACTTACAACCAATACCTTACCCCGTTTTTAGGCTATTTCTCAGAAAACAGGCCAAAAACGATTGCCACATTGTAGAATAGACTAAAAGCATGGAGACACTCCGGATTGCCCTTATTTCACCGGCCCAGACGCTAGACTTGCGCCAACAGGTTTTGTGGCCACACAAGCCTGTATCCTTTGTGCAACTGCCCGAAGATGACACGGGCACGCATTTCGGGGCCTTTTTGAGCGAGGAACTGGTATCAGTGATGTCGGTTTTTTTGAAGGGAGAAGAAGCGCAGTTCAGGAAGTTTGCCACCGCGCAGGCTATGCAAGGCCGGGGAATTGGCTCTCAGCTGCTGCAGCACCTCCTAACGCATGCCTCTTCACTGGGCCTGAAAAGGATTTGGTGCCACGCCCGCCAGGAAAAGGCTGGCTTTTACCGGAAGTTCGGGTTCAAAGAAAAAGGCACTCCCTTTTTTAAAGAAGGAGTGCCTTATGTGGTGATGGACTTGTATTTACCTGGCGTTTAATTCAGATTGACCAAAGCCTTTATCTGATTACGCCGTTACGCTTGCCGGCTCTAATTGAAACAAGGCGCTCAGTCCTTCCAGCAACGCCTCAGACTCCCCGCGCTGACAGGCGGCTTTCAGTTCCAAGGCCGGCATTTTCACAATTTTATTCAAGATGTTCTTGGTGATGGTCTCTACCAGTTCCTTCTCCGTGTCGTTTAGGTTTTTAACGTAGCGGGCCAACTCGCGCTGTCTTATTTCTTCCAGGCGGTTTTTGAACTGCTGCAAGGCCGGCGACATGGCCATTTCTCTGGTCCAGGTTTTGAACTCGTCCATGCTCTCCTGCACAATCTGCTCTACCTCCGGAATAGAGGCCAGCCTGGTTTCCAGGGCTTCGGTGGCGCGGTTTTTAATGGTGTCAATGTTGTACACTTCTACGCCAGAAAGTTCTTCCAGGGCGGCGTCAATGCTGCGGGGCATGGACAAATCCACGAAGAACTTTTGATTGGACACGCCTTGCTGCGCTACCACCTCTTTGCTGATGAAGAAGCAATCGCCGGGCACCGATGAGATGACCACATCTGCCAGCGCAATCTCCTGCCAAACGTTCTCCCAGTACACGGCAGTGGCATTGCACTTGGTGGCCAGGTCCTGCGCTTTTCTATGCGTGCGGTTCACAATGATGATGTTCTGCAACGATGACTTCTGGAAGTTGTCACACACGTTGGCGCCAATGTCTCCCACCCCAATCATGAGCACGCGTGGGTTCACCAAATGCTGGGTTAGTTCCTCTACCAGTTCAACCGTGGCATACGACACCGACGCGGCACCGTCTCTAAACGCGGTCTCATTGCACACGCGCTTGTTGGTAAAGAAGATGGTATGCAACAAGCGGTGCAGGAACGGACCAGCCATGTTGGCGTCTGCCGCCCACTGGTAGGCGTTTTTCACCTGGTTCATGATCTGCATGTCGCCCACCACCTGTGACTCCAAACCCAGCCCTACGTTAAACAAGTGCTTAACGGCGGCGTCATGGTCTGTGATGGACAAAAAATACGGCGCTACTTCTTTGGTGGCAATAAAGCCGCGCTCAATGGCGATGAGCTTGATGAGTTCAGTGGAGAAATCCTGGTCAGCGGTGTAGTAGACTTCGGTACGGTTGCAGGTAGAAAGCACCATGGCCTCTTGTATGGCCGTGAAGTCTTTGATTTTGTCCAACAGGTTCTTGCCGGCAATCTCATTTAAAGACACAGCTTCTCTTACGGCTATGGGGGCTTGCTTATAAGATAACGTCAGGACTTTGAAGGTGCTTTGCATTGCTTTCTCTCAGATTACACTACAAAATTAGTATAGACCGCCACTTGAAAACATGACATTGGTCACTTGTTTAGTAGGAATGCCTCAGTTTTGAGCGAAAGCTGGTAGGTCATTTTTGGCTTGTTTTCTGGGAAACAGGCCAAAAACGGAAAGGTACTTTGGTGATAGCCGGGTTAGCGTTTGTCAGGTAGTTTGGCTTGTTGGTGATAACACCAACAAGGGCGGCGACAATTAATCGTTTAAAACAAAAAGACACAAAATGGAAGGCATTAAAAGTCCTACATCTTGTGTCTTATGTCTTGAGTCTTTAAAACCTTAATTCCTCATGCGGCTTAACTTCTCAAGGTTCAGGAGAATGATTTTACTGCCGCGGGTGTCAATGAGCTTTTCGTCTTTGAAGTCTGCCAGCGTGCGAATGACGGTTTCTTTGGAGGCGCCCACAATGCTGGCTAAGTCCTCACGGGAGATGATGATTTCGGTTTTGCCGTCTACTTCTTGCTGGTACTGTTTCTCTACCAGAATCAAGGCCTCGGCTACGCGTTTGCGCACGGAGTTGTATGCCAGTTTCAGGAGGCGGTCTTCGCGGTCGGCCAGGTTATCTGACAGGATCTTGATGAACTTGTTGGCCACGTCTCGGTTTTGGTGCAAGAGCGCAAAGAAGTCTTCCTTGGGTACCACGTACACTTCAGAATCCTCTAGGGCCATGGCAGATTCGCGGTAGGTGCTGTCTTCCAGCAGGTCCAGGTAGCCAATGAAGTCGCCGTCTTTGTAGAGGTTGGTGATGTATTCGCGGCCTTCCTCGTTAGACTTATAGCCCTTCACCTTGCCTTTGTTCAAAAAGAACAAGGAGTTAGGGTAGCTGCCTTCCAGGAACAGGTTGTTCTTCTTCTTGAAGAGCGTGACGCGGCGTTTGTCTGAGATGAGGTGGTTGAGTTCTTCAAATCCTCTGGCCTCTTCTACAAACTGCTCCAGGCCCTGGACGGTCTTCTGAAAGTCCTGGCGAAGAATTTCGCTTTTCTTAAGGCGCATTTCCACGGCGTCCAGCAGTTCTAGGTCGTCAAAGGGTTTGGTAAGGTAATCATCAGCACCCAGGTTCATGCCCTTTCTAAAATCCTCTTTCTCAGACTTGGCCGTCAGGAAAACAAAGGGAATGCTGGAAGTGTCTGGGTTCTTGCTGAGCATATGCAATACGCCGTAACCGTCTAGTTGTGGCATCATGATGTCACAAATGATCAGGTCTGGTTTCTCCTGACGGGCCAGTTCTACGCCTACTTTTCCGTTCTCAGCCTCAAACACCTGGTAATTGGCCAGAGAAAGAATCTCGGCGGTGTTTTCTCTGATTTCCTGATTGTCTTCTATGAGCAGTATCTTTTTCATTTTTAGGCAGATTTGGGGAAAATAAGCGAAAAACGGGAGCCTTTGTTCAGTTCGCTTTCATAGTGCATGGTACCGTCCATCACTTCTACGTAGCGCTTGACAATGTTCAGACCCAGTCCGGTGCCTTGAATGTTGGTGGCATTCTGCGCCCTGAAGAACGGCGTAAACAAATGCACCTGATCGGCTTTGGGTATGCCTATGCCCTTGTCCTCTACGGTAATGGTCACGGCTGACCCTCCAACGCTGGTGGTAAACAGAATGGGCTTGTCCTCTCCAGAGTATTTGCTTCCGTTGGAAAGCAGGTTGAGCAGAATGTTCTTGAGCAATTGCTTGTCCAGGTGCACCAGTGTTTGGTCACCTGTATGTTGATATTGAATCTGCTGGCCTTCTTTCAAGAGCCCCTGCATGTCTTCTACGGCCTCTTGCGAGAACTCCACCAGATCAAACGTGCTGGGCAGGTTATGGACTTTGCCTTCCTCAATGCGGCTCATGGACAGGAAGTCGTTGAGGATGGTGGTGAGGTTTTCTACCGCAGACTTGATGCGTGCCACGTGTTTCTGGCGCTTGTCATCGTCCTCAGTGGATTTGTATTTACCAATCAGAGACGCAGAAGACAAAACCGTACTCAAGGGCGTCCTGAACTCATGTGAGGCCGTGGTCACAAACCGTGACTTAAGCTCGTTCAATTCCTTCTCTTTCTGTAACGCCTTCTGGATGTCTGTTTGGGCCTCATGCAAGATACGGTTGGTGTTTTCCAGTTTCTGGATGGCCTCGGCCAGTTCCTGCGTGCGCGCCTCTACCCTTGCCTCTAATTCAGAGTTGAGCTTTTGGATTTCCTCCAGGTTTTTGGCGTGTTCCAGGCTGTACCTGATGGAACGTTCCAGATCAAAGGGGTTGAAGGTGCCTTTTACCAGATAATCAGAGGCGCCTGCGCGCATGGCTTTCTCATCAGTCTCGCGGTCTGTCTGCCCGGTGAGCAGAATAAACGGCGCGGTACAGCCTTCCTCCACCGCTTTGGTGATGAGTTCCAGCCCGTCATGCGCTCCCAGAAAGAAGTCTACCAGATAGACATCATACTTGCCCTGCTTGACCAGGGCCAGCGCCTCTTGAAAAGACGCCGTCCAGTCCAGGGAGAAATGACGGCCCGGAATGTCTTCTATGATGTCACGGGTGATGATGTAATCATCCTCATCATCATCTACCAACAGAATTCTGATTTTGTCTTGCATCCGCAAATGGCAGGTTAGGCTTTGGGCAGTTCTACAATCTGGAACCAGTATTTGCTTAAGGTCTGCATGACGTCTACCAGGCCGGCAAAGGTCACGGGTTTGGTGATGAAGGAACTCACGCCCAGGTCATAGGTGCGCAGCACGTCTTCCTCGGCCTTAGAGGTAGTCAGCACCACCACCGGGATCACGCGTAAATGGTCATCGGTTTTGATTTCCTTGAGGGCCTCGCGGCCGTCTTTCTTAGGCATGTTAAGGTCCAGCAGAATGAGGCCCGGAGTGGGATATTCAGATTTATCTGAGAACCTACCGCGGTTGTGCAGATACTCCATCAGTTCTTCGCCGTTCTCCACAAACTGGATGTTGTTCATGAGGCGGCTCTCCTCCAGGGCCTCTTTGACCAGCATGCGGTCTTCGGCGTCATCTTCGGCAATTAGAATAACTATGGGTCTTTTACTATGCGACATACTATGCGGGTTTATTCCTGTAAGTTCTTTTTGGCCAGCGTGATAATAAACTGGGTTCCTTTGCCGGGCTGGCTGCGGGCCGTAATGTCACCACCGTGCTTGATGGCAATCTTGCGGCAAATGGCAAGTCCCACGCCGGAGCCTTCGTATTTCTGGCCCTCCAAACGCTGAAAGATATTAAAAATCCGGTCAAGGTACTTCTCTTCAAAGCCAATGCCGTTGTCTTCCACTACAATCTTCACCACTTCGTCACCCGGGGTGGCCGTTAAATGCGCCCAGCGCTGAAAGTCAGTTGATGAGATTCTGATGTGAGGTCTCTCATTGTCCTTCCTAAACTTGATGGCATTGCTGATGAGGTTCTGGAAGAGCTGGCGCATTTGCGTAGGTTCTGCCTCAATGATGGGCAAAGGATAGCGCTCAATCTCGGCACCCGTGCGTTCAATGGTGATTTCCAGGTCAGAGAGCACTTCGGTGAGGATGGCATCCAGGCTTACTTTCTCAAATCCTTTGGACTTGGTGGTCACCCTGGAGAAGGTGAGCAGGTCATTGATGAGGTTCTGCATGCGTACCGCCGCATTGAGCATACGGTCTACATAGTCCTGGCCTTGCTCACTCAGGTTGCCTTTCTCCTTAGACTTGAGCCTGTCACCGAAGGCCTGAATCTTGCGCAACGGCTCCTGCAGGTCATGCGACGATACATACGCAAAGTCCTGTAGCTCCCGATTGCTGCGCTCCAGTTCTGCGGCATAGCGGCGCAGGCGCTCTTCGCTTATCTTCTGCTGCGTAATGTCATGGATAAAACCGGTGTACACCTTGCGGTCTGCCAGTTGCACCTCACTGATGCTCAAAAACAGCGGAAACACGGTGCCGTCCTTCTTCAAACCAGACACTTCACGGCCAATGCCAATAATCTTGCGCTTACCGGTTCTTTGGTAATTGTCCATGTAGCCGTCATGGGCGCTATGGTCTGGCTCTGGCATGAGCAGGCTTATGTTATGCCCCAGAATTTCTGATTCATGGTAGCCAAACAGACGGGCCGCCGCAGGGTTTACCATTTCAATGATGCCGCGCGTGTCTATGGTGATGATGCCGTCTACCGCCGTCTGAATGATGGATTGGATCTTATGCTCACTTTCCAGCTGGGCAACTTCGGCTTTCTTCTGCCGGGAGATGTCATGGATGATGCCGGTATAAATGACGCTATCCTGCAACTTGACCTCACTAATGCTGAGCAGAAACGGAAAAACGGTACCGTCCTTCTTCAGGCCCTTCACCTCTCTGCCAATGCCTATGATCTTGCGTTGACCCGTGCGCTGGTAGTTCTCTATGTACTGATCATGGGCGCTGTGGTCTGGCTCAGGCATGAGCATGCTGATGTTGTTGCCAATCATCTCCTCTGGCTGGTACCCGAAGATGGCAGACACCGCGGGGTTCACAGATTCAATGCGACCACGGGTGTCTATGGTGATGATGCCGTCAATGGCGGCGTCTATGATGGCCTGCAACCGGGCCTGGTCATCAGGGTTATGAGAGGGAGTCAAATGCGTTTCTTCCAAAGCGATCAATTTCTATAAATGTAGAAACTATGCGGCAAGGTATCAAGAAGCATTGACCTTTGCCACCAGTCTTGGGTATACGAGTAGTTTACCTCAAAGCGTTTTTGGCCTGAATTCTTGAAAAGAGGCCAAAAACGGAACATGCGCGCCTCTAAGAGATCATCACCAAATTGGAATTATGAATTGGCACAAGACACCGGGAATGCCTTAGGCTACCTTGCCTTCAAACAGAAAATGACGGGAGTTGAGGAATTTCCACCTATAAGGCTCAAACCCAAAACTATGATAACCGGCTGCCTGTAGCGCAGGCGCAATCTTCTTGAAGTTTAAGAAATTAAACTGCCTTAGCTCTAATTTCTTGCCGTTCTCCAGGTACAGAATGACTACCAAAAACCGCCAGCCACCCGATGGAAAGTGTGATATGCTGAATCCTCTTACCTGGCGGCTATAATACGTTTTCTCTGTAAAGGTCAGGTAATTATACACCGTAATGCCCTGCTCACCAATGGTGTATGTTTTAAACTCGCTTACTGCCTTAGAAAGCAATATGCCCGCCATGGTGCCACCCATCAACAAATAGGCCACTGAGAGGAATACGCTAGCGGGGGAAGGCGCCATCTCTCCCGCGTGCAAGTCTCTGGCAATCCTGTACCCTATGTAAAATGCTCCAACAAATGCGGCAAGGCCTAGAGCTGCTCTAATAAGCGAGTACAATGGATTAAGAAAGGTCCTGAAAGTGCCCATTGCCTTAAATTAACCGAAAGGAACTGGGAGAAGCAAATGCGTGAGGTGAGACCAGCCGGGCATGGGAATAAAACAAAAAAGCCTCTCCACGTTTCCGAAGAGAGGCTTTTTCCAACTAACCGTGATCCCGCTGGGATTCGAACCCAGGACCCATACATTAAAAGTGTATTGCTCTACCAGCTGAGCTACAGAATCAGAAAAAATAAAAGGTGGTAAAAAAACCTTTCCGGGTTTAAAACCGGAAAGGCTTTGTGTAATCATGTGATCCCGCTGGGATTCGAACCCAGGACCCATACATTAAAAGTGTATTGCTCTACCAGCTGAGCTACAGAATCTTTTACTACCTTTGCTTACCAGGGCGTTCCCCCGTATTGCGATGCAAAAGTAAAAGCCCTTTCTCAAAATGCCAAACTTTTCCCGTAAATTCTATAGTGTTTTTTGTGTGGCGTGGCTGTGCCTTTCTCAATTGGTTATGGCTCAATCTACTACAGAAAAACTAACCCGGGCAGATTCTTTATACAACCAGCACCAATATACCCAGGCGTTCACCATTTACGAGCAATTGCTCACCAAGCAGCGGGTGTACACGCCGCAGATGCTCTTGAAAATGGCCTACGTCCAGGAGGGCCTGCAACGCTACACGCAGTCTATGTACTACCTGCAGCTTTACTACAGCAAGCACCCCAGCCGCTCCATTTTAAAAAAGATGGAAGAAGTGGGCCTGCAACAGCACCTGCAAGGCTACGAGTACACCGACTGGGACTTCTTCAAAACCCAGTTTCACAAATACTATGACAAGATCCTGGAACTGCTGCTCATTGGCGCTGTGGTTTTCCTGACCATTCTGGTGCGGCGCTGGGTGAAGAAGAAACCCATTGCCAAGCAAACCCAAGGCACCTTTCTGGTATATGTGGCCTTTCTCTTCTTTTACGCCAATTTCCTCACCCTTGGACAACAGGGCCTCATCCTGAATGCCAACGTCCCCATCATGACGGCACCTTCGGCGGGGGCTGGTTTGGTGACCACGGCCGGCGTGGGTCACCGCGTGAACATTGTAGGCGAGCAGGACATCTGGTACCGCATTGAGTGGAAAGACCAGACGGCGTACATCAGAAAAAACAACCTGCTCTTATTGCCGCAGCCATTGAGCGTGCAGAAGTTGTTCTAAAGTTTGAATTGCCATTTTTGGTCTGATTTCTGGAAAACATCCCAAAAACGATACTCACTCACTCACTCACTCACTCACTCACTCACTCACTCACTCACTGCCAGGCTTCTCTTCCCCCTTTTTGTCATCCTGAAAGGATCTCGTGGGCAAAATAGACAGGCCTTAGCTATAAAACAAACTCCCATTCATCGGCAATCTTCTGCCTTGGCTGCAATCGCGTTACACTAAGTAGGCGCCATTACAGCTTGCCACCAAGATCCTTTCAGGATGACAAATGGGAAATGGTGCTAAAAAGGAAAGTGACTATCGGATTGGTATTGATATAAATAAAAAATCCGTTTTTGGCCTGCTTCCTGGAAAACAGGCCAAAAACGGATTTAAATCTTTTTGCCGAGCCTACTATTTAAATGGCGAGTTGGGCTCTTTCTTCATTTGGTTGTACACCAACTTGTCTGTCAAACCCGGTAAGAATTTACTTAACAGTACGGCCAGCCTGCCTTGCGTAGTCATGACAATGTCGCGCAGGCGTTTACGGGTGGCGTACAGAATACGGTCGGCTACTTCCTCAGAGGTCATCATCTTTCCCTCATCCCGCGGTGATTCTCCCTGCTGACTACCATCGGCGGCTAGGGCGGTGTTTCTAATGTTAGACGCCGTGAAGCCGGGGCAGGCCACCATCACGTGAATGCCTTGGTGCAAGGTTTCGGTGCGCAGGGCACCCAGGAAGCCCTGCATGGCAAACTTAGACGCAGAATAACCCGTGCGGCCCGGCAAACCTTGGTAGCCCGCAATGGACGAAACACCTATGATAGAGCCTTTGCTTTCCAGAATGTACGGCAGCGCGAACTTGGTACAGTAAACGGTCCCCCAGAAGTTGATGTCCATGAGTTGCCGAATCACGTCCAGCTCCACATCCTGGAGCAAGGCCCGCATGCTAATACCAGCGTTGTTGAGCATCACGTCAATCCTCCCAAACTTAGCCACCGTCTGCTCAATCAAAAGGCAGCAGTCTTCTTCCTGGCTTACATCGCCGGGAACGGCCAAGTACTCAATATTGGCTGCGGCCAGTTCCTGCCCTACCTCGTTTAGTTTCTGGGCGTTTCTGCCGTTGATGACTATTTTTCCGCCGGCTCTTCCAAAGGCCAGCGCGCAAGCCCGTCCAATGCCCGAAGATCCGCCGGTGATGATGATGACTTTGTTTTTCATGCTTTTGCTAAGTTGGCGATAAGCGCCTCTACAAAACTACAAGAACTTTTGGCAATGGCCGAAGTCAGTAAATTGTAAAAAGAGCCGCTTTTTGCCTGTTTTCCAGAAAATAACCTAAGAACGAATATTGCCTTTTTACAAGGCCTTGAGCTAAAGGCGTCTCTAATTGCAAATACTCCCCTTGAGGGGAGCGAAGAGGGGTGTTTACATCAGTGTTAGAACCCCTCCTAAAGAAAGCAATGCGCAGGAGACAAGGCAGTGACATTGTCTCTACATTCCTGTTATGCCATTTTCAATATAGTCAACTCCCTCATCTTAACCTTCTCCCTCTAGGGGGAAAGGTCTGCGCTTGTTTGTTTTTGGCCTGATCTCCAGAAAACAGCCTAAAAACGGACTTTTGAAATTGAGAAGGCCATCCCCACATTTCTTCGTATTTTTGCGGCATCGTGAGAAAATTCAAGAAGAAAAAACATAAGTATAACATCATTCCAGAGTTGCGCGTGGAAGAGATGGCCGCCGAAGGCAAGTGTCTGGCCCGGCATGACAACATGGTGGTGTTCATTTCGGGCGTTGCACCTGGAGATGTGGTGGACGTGCGCGTGACCAAGGAACGCAAGAATTACCTGGAGGCCACCCCTATTCATTTCCATGCTTACTCAGAACAGCGTATTGAGCCGTTCTGTGAGCATTTTGGGGTGTGCGGCGGCTGTAAATGGCAACACATTGCCTATGACACCCAGCTGTTCTACAAGCAGAAGCAGGTGAATGACAACATTGAGCGCATCGGCAAGATTACCGGCTATGAGATGTTGCCTATTCTGCCTTCGGACCGCGTGAGCTTCTACCGTAATAAGTTGGAGTTTACCTTCTCAGGCAATTCCTGGCTGACCCAAGAGCAGATTAACAGCGGCCAGGAGTTTGAGCGGAGAGCGCTGGGTTTCCACGTGCCGTTGCGCTTTGACAAGATTGTAGACATTCAGCACTGCTATCTGCAACCGGCGCCGTCTAATGAGATTAGACTGGCCGTGAAGCAGTATGCGCTAGAGAACGACCTGCCGTTTTTTGATTTGGTCAAGCAGGAAGGCTTCCTGCGGAACCTCATCATCAGGACGGCCAACACCGGTGACTTGATGGTGATTGTGCAGGTCTTCCAGGACAAGATGGAATGGTTGCAACCGCTGTTGGACTTCTTGTTGCAGGCTTTTCCGCAGATTACGTCTTTGCAGTACGTGGTCAACAACAAGGGCAATGAGACGTTTCATGACCTGGACGTGATTTGCTACCACGGCGACCCGTACATTCATGAGCAGATGGAAGGCTTGCGCTTCAGAGTCGGGCCGAAGTCTTTTTACCAGACCAACTCTGAGCAGGCTTATAACTTGTATAAACTGACCCGAGAGTTTGCCCTTTTAAGTGGCACTGAGACGGTGTATGACTTGTACACGGGCGCAGGTACCATCGCGAACTTCGTGGCCCGTTCTGCGGCGCAGGTGATAGGCATTGAGTATGTGGCCAGCGCTATTGAAGACGCCAAAATCAACTCGCAGATAAACGACATCACCAACACGCATTTCTATGCCGGTGACATGAAGGACGTCTTGAACCACGACCTGTTTGCCAAGCACGGCCGTCCTGACGTCATCATCACTGACCCGCCGCGTGCCGGTATGCACCCAGACGTGGTAGCCAAGTTGATAGAGGTGAAAGCCAACCGCATTGTCTACGTGAGCTGTAACCCGTCTACCCAGGCTCGCGACTTGGAGATGCTGTCAGAGGCCTATGACGTGGTAAAGGTGCAACCCGTAGATATGTTCCCGCAGACCTACCACGTTGAGAGCGTGGCCTTGCTGTCTTTGAAGAGCTAAAAATCAATTATTCGTTTTCGGCTTAGTTTGACCAAAACAGGCCGAAAACGGAAATACTTTGTAAACCATTTGGCACAAGCATCGTGCTACTTGATATACGTTATTACTATCATGCAGAACGACCCAGAATTAAACGGCAAATACTTAGGCACCATCACACAAGACTTTGTGCAGGTGTCTGATACCTTGAAGGAAGCTTCTTACCAGATTAGAAAGCGCGACATCTCCAAGTACCCCATCTTTGTGTTCTCCAGAGAGGTGACAAAGATTGGCGGCTTGCTGATTGAAGCTTCTGAACGCAATTTGCAGTGGAACGTGAATGCCTCCTATTTGGAGGACTTTATCAACCGTAAACTGGTAGCCGAAGACATGATTGAGGACTTCCAGCAAGCCTACCGCGATGCAGACGAATATTGTTGTCTGTTTGTGGTAGACCGCGAGTTCATGAACTTCGTGTTTGTGCCGTATCCAGAGGATTAAGGATTACTTCAATTCATAAAACAAGAAGGGCGAATCTTAAAAGATTCGCCCTTCTTGTTTTTAGTTACTTTGGTTTTATTAGGCCTCCATTATATCTTCGTCATCTTCTGGCACGTCATCAAAGCTTCCCTCTACTCTTGCTTCGCAAGTTTCAAATCCTATAAAATACTGTTCTTGGTAGGACTCCAACTTATCAAAAACAGCTTGATAATCACCTTCGGGTTTCATGTCCAGTGCCACATATATATCATCTGCCCGTTCATAAGAAACATGATGTTCAAAGAAAGATTCAAGTATTACTTCTTGTTGTTCCCTGCTTACTTGGCTCTTGAAACATATCCTAAATGTTCTACGTCCGCTTGGCTTTATCAACTCCCTGATTTCTGGTTTAAGCTCCTCAGAGTCAGAAGTAGCCCTAACAATATCTTTAAAGTTTAAACCATATGCATAAAAAGGGACATTCTCAATTTGAAACAAGTCATTCCCAAGCGGTTCAGCCCACATTGATTCTCCACCAACAACCCAATGATTAGGCAGGTCAATATGTATTTTCTCTAAACCTTCCTCGTTCATAATAACTGAACCTATCTAATGTACAGGTAGCTAATCACTCCCATAAACAACAGAAACGAAGCTACCCCGCCCCATCTTATTCCCCAGCCCAGCGCCTTCATATATTCACTGGTGGCTCGCTTTTGCAACAGTTTGCCTATCACATACGCACTTACCAACAGAAGGATGAGTATCCAGGAATGGTTAATCAATTGAAACAGCAACGTAGCCAAGCCCAGCAAAACAACGGTGCCTACCAGGCCTAAGAGTTGAAAAAGTAGCTTCACTTTTTAGGCAAAATGATTCCAGCCTTGAGCTTTAATGGCATGGGCGTTGCCGCTTGGCGTCACCAGGTTCACCCCTTCAGCGGCGTCTGTGATTTTACCGATGATGGTGATGTCTGGGTGATTTTTGAGCTTATCGTAGTCAGAGAGTTTGGCCGTGAAGAGTAGTTCATAGTCTTCGCCTCCGTTCATGATACAGGTCACCGGGTCAATCTTGAATTCCTCGGCGGTGTCTAGGGTTTGTTGGTCTACCGGAAGTTTGTCCTGGAAAACGGCAGCTCCTACCCTACTCTGCGAACAGATGTGTAATAACTCAGAACCCAATCCGTCAGAAATGTCAATCATAGAAGTTGGGTGCACGCCCAGTTCCTTCAGCTCATGAATCACGTCCATACGAGCCTCGGGGCGCAATTGACGACCTACCACATAGTCTTTGCCTTCCAGTTCTGGTTGAGTTTCTGGGTCGGCTAAAAACGCTTGTTTCTCGCGCTCCAGTAGTTGCAGGCCTAAGTAAGCGCCGCCTAAGTCGCCGGTTACGCAGATAAGGTCATTTACTTGGGCAGTACTGCGCAGAACGGCTTTGCCTTTTTCTACTTCGCCTAGGGCCGTTACGCTTATCACCAGACCAGAACGGGACGAGGTAGTGTCTCCGCCTACCAGGTCTACTTTGTAGTTTTCGCAGGCCAAGCGCATGCCTTCATACAGTTCTTCCATAGCCTCTACCGTATAGCGCGCGCTAATGGCCAGACTCACCACAATTTGGGTAGGAATGGCGTTCATGGCGGCTATATCAGAGACGTTTACGGCTACGGCTTTGTACCCCAAGTGCTTGAGCGGGCAGAAGGTCAGGTCAAAGTGCACGTTCTCAATGAGCATATCAGTGGTCACTACCATTTGCTTTTGGCCGGGCTCAATGATGGCGGCATCATCGCCAATGCCTAAAACGGTAGATGGGTTTTGCAACTCAACGTGCTCTTGCAGTCTTCTAATCAGGCCGAACTCGCCGAGGCTATCTAAGGAGGTATATTCAGACATAGTGTGTATTTTCTAGGTATTTATACGATTCGCGCCCGCTCGCCAAATCTGGCTTTGAGGCGTTTTTAGGCTATTTTAATAGAAACAGCCCGAAAACGCAAAGATAGCTTTTTTGTTGGGGCTTGCCATTTCACAGGTAAAGGCTGTATATTAAACTTTTATTTGCTAACGAGCGTTAGCTTTTATAGATTTGATGCTCATCACCACCAGTACTATGTCGCGTAAAGAACAAATAGACCAAGTTGCCACATCGCTTTTCAGAAGCAGAGGTTTTGCCGCCACCACCATGCGTGACCTGGCGCTGGAACTGGGCATTGAAGCCGGTAGTTTGTATTCGCACATCAAGTCTAAAGAAGATATCCTGCAACGCGTGTGCTTTAAAATGGCAGATGCGTTTGTAGCCGCGTTTGAACAGGTACAGAACAAGGCAGTGCCGGCTTCTGAGAAATTACAGCTGGCCGTAGCCGCCCACGTGCGGGTCCTGACCCAAAACCCAGAGGCGGCGGGCGTGTTCTTAAATGAGTGGAAGCACCTGAGCGAGCCTACTTTGAGCAAATTCAGCCAGATGCGCCACCGCTATGAAGAAGGCTTCAGGGAGATTGTGAGAGAGGGCATCGCCAATGGCGAGTTCAGAGTCACCGATGAGAAATTTGTGGTACTGACTTTGCTCTCTAGTTTGAACTGGCTCCACACCTGGTACAAGCCAGAAGGAAAAATGAACCCCGACCAGATAGCCGATTACTTGTCTAATCTGCTCTTAAACGGATTACTGAACACAGAATTACACGCGCAAAACGCATAAGGCAATACTCTAAATAAGAATATTATGTACGGAGGAGGAAACGTTTTTGAGGCCACCAAGTTTGATGACCTTCAGCAGGAAGACCCGGTGTTGTTGGCAGAGTTTGAAGCCCGCATAGCCCGTGGAGAGAAAATTGAGCCCAACGACTGGATGCCCCAATTATACCGCAAGCAATTAGTGCGTATGATTGAACAGCACGCCCACTCTGAGATTATCGGCGCTTTGCCAGAAGGTACCTGGATTACCCGTGCCCCGGGCTTCAGACGCAAGCTGGCCCAGATGGCCAAGGTGCAGGACGAAGTAGGCCACGCTCAATTACTTTACAGCGCCGCTGAAACCCTTGGCAAGACCCGTGAGCAGATGCTAACCGACCTTATCAACGGCAAAAGCAAATACTCCAACGTGTTCAACTACCCTGCCTTTACTTGGGCAGACTCCAATATCATTTCCTGGCTGATTGACGCGGGTGCCATTGTCAACCAGATGGCCAACGCCAAAGGAAGCTACGGACCGTATTGCCGTGCCCTGGACAGAATCTGCGCCGAGGAAGCCTTCCACTTGAAATACGGTCATGATGCCGTAGTGCATATGGCCACAGGCTCACCGGTACAGCGCCAGATGATTCAGGAAGCTTTGAACCGCTGGTGGCCGCCAATCATGACGTTCTTCGGGCCGAGTGACAAGATGAGTACCCACACCGAGACTTTGATGCGCTGGAAAGTAAAAATGGCTTCTAATGATGCCTGCCGTCAGCAGTTCCTGGACATGTATGTGCCTAAGATTTGGGAATTGGGCTTAACGGTTCCAGATGCCAAATTGCGTAAAAACGAAGAAGGTGTTTGGGAATACACTGAGCCAGACTGGGACGAATTCAAACGCGTGATTAACGGAGACGGCCCTTGCAACGCAGAGCGACTTGCCGTACGCCGTTCCGCCGAAGAACGCGGTGCCTGGGTAAGACGCGCGCTTTTGTCGCCGAAGGCTTCTTACGTTAGACCATTAGCATAAACCACAAGGTGCTAGCCCAAAAGGCTAGCACCTTTCTCATAACCAAGTCCTCCTAATAGAGGACATCCTAACTTAGCCTCCAGACCTGAGGCTTAGCACCAAAGAATATGTCTCAAGACACAGAACACATCCACTCGCTTGACCCACGCGTCACTCGCCTGCACATTGAGGCCGAGGCTGAACAAGAGCAGAAACCGCAACTAGACCAACTGGAAACCTATGAGGTCTTCCATCAGCAGAAAGAAGGCAAAGCTTTTTCCTATGTCGGTCCGGTACACGGTGCCAATGAAGAGATTGCCTTCTTGTTCGGGAAAGAGCAATACAGCCGTCGCGCGGCCTGCACCGGCATGTGGATTGTGAAAACCCAACGCGTGTTTGTGACACCTTACGTAGATGACAACACGTCTTTCTATGACACCTTGCAGGAACTGGCCGTTACGCCAGAAGAAACTGAGCAGACCTATGAAATTTTCCATTTGAAGAAGCGTGGCAAAGCGCACGTGCATGCTGGCACCGTGACTGCCCGTTCTTATGAGCAGGCCTTGCAAGTGGCTAAGCAGACCTTGAATACGCCACCGGTGGTGAACGTGTGGGTGGTGGCCAGCCAGGATGTTCTGCGCGAAGAGCAAGAGAAAGACATCTGGCTCACTACGCCAGAGAAGAAGTACCGCGAAGCCACTGCGTACCGCGTGCAAGATAAGATTGACCGTTTCAAAGCCGAAAGACAAGCCCAATAAGCCATGCAGGACCTAGCCATCAAAGACCTTTTATACAAGCTAGCCGATGACCAGTTGATTCTGGGACACCGCAATTCTGAGTGGACCGGCATGGGGCCCATGCTGGAAGAAGACATCGCCTTTTCCTCCATGGCCCAGGACAAACTTGGCCACAGCCTGGCCTTCTATTCTCTATTACATGAACTAGGCGAAGGCGAACCAGACACCGTCGCCTTCATGCGCAACGCAGACCAGTTCCACAACTGCCAACTCACAGAACTGCCCATTGGTGAGTATGATTTCAGCTTGATTAGACACTTCTTGTTTGACAACGCTGAGTCCTTGCGCTTTGAGTCCTTGAGCCAATCCAGCCATGAGGGCATCGCCAGAATTGCCACCAAGCTCAAAGGCGAAGTAAAGTACCACGTGTTGCACGGCAATACCATGGTCAAGCAACTAGGCTCCGCCACCGAGGAAAGCATCTCACGCTTACAACAGGCTTTAGACTACGCTTTGCCTTATGCACTAGGCATCTTTGAGCCGTCCAAGTATGAGCAGGAACTGATTGACGCCGGCGTGTATGTAGGCGAAACTTCTATCCAAGCAGAATGGGAAAACCGAATTTCGGCTGTTTTGGCCAAAACAAGCCTAAAACTACCTGACTTGGCTAGCCTCACGCCCGTGTACGGTGGCCGTTACGGACAGCACACAGAACATCTTCAACCTCTCTTAGATGAAATGGCCGAAGTCTTCAAACTAGACCCAACCGCTGAGTGGTAGATTTTATTGTTAGTTGCTGATTGTTGAATGTTCACACAGCACACATCATGAAATATTGAGAAGTCGTTTTTGGCCTACTTTTGTGAAAACAAGCCAAAAACGACTTTTTGCTTATTATTAAAACAGTCAATCACCTTGCACTGTATTTATTTGATTAATTGCTTGGGATAATAGACCTAGGTGTTGTTTGGAAAAATTAAAATGGAAAACCTGATTGTAGAATGTTGTATATGTGGCAATGCGATGCCATATGAGGTTTCCATTCTGGTATCATTAAGTTTACCTACCAACGTGAGAGAAGCTCAAGGTTTGTTTGCGCACAAAGACTGTTTAAATAAAACTTTGCATAACAGTATCCCCAGACTCTTCGACGAACTTAAAGGATTATAAAAAAATCAACAGGGCGCTAATTCTGTAAAAATTGGAATCACTTTTAAAGATTTCTATTCTGACATTCAGAATTTAGGTTCAAAAACTCCATTTCTTCAGCATCATTTCAGCCTCATTATTGTTATTCAAGTATCCTGAGAATCAAGAACAACAATCAAGAATTAACAATCCACAATCATATGCAGACCGTTGAGCAAATCCGTGAGTTTTTAGAGGAGGTGAAAGACCCTGAGATTCCTGTGTTGTCTTTGAACGACTTGGGCGTGATTACCGGGATTGAGCTCAACCCAGACGGTTTTGTAACGGTTCGCATGACTCCTACGTTTGCAGGGTGTCCGGCCATGGACTACATGCGGGCAGAAGTAGAGCAGTCGTTGCGCAAGCATGGCATTAAGGCCTTTGAAGTGGTGATGAGTTTTGACGAGCCCTGGAACTCCAACAAGCTCTCAGAGAAAGGAAGACAGGCATTGAAGGATTTCGGGTTGGCGCCGCCGCAACCGTACCAGGGCATTCTGGATTTGGAGATTCTGGAGTACGCCACGTGTCCCAACTGTCAAAGCCAAAACACTGAGATGCGCACGCCGTTCGGCCCTACCCTTTGCCGGTCCATGCATTACTGTAATGATTGCCGACAGATGTTTGAGCAGTTTAAGCCATTGTAACCCCAACTATGAAAAAATACTTACACCTGTGTGCCTTCGGAGTTTTGTTAGGTGCCGCGAGTTGTTCTAAAGACTCGGGAAAGAGTGGTCCTTTGGCCCGTCCTATCTCAGTTGAGCAGCTGAGAACCCAATTGATTACCTTGTCAGACACGCTGTCGGGTAAATGGACCGTGATGGCGGCCAGTGACAGCACCAAGATTGAAGATATGGAAGAAATGCTAGCCGCTCTTCCGCCAGCCGTCCTTCCGCCTGACCAACGCGCCGATTTGCAGAAGTCCATCAAGCGACTTTCTACTTTGCGCTACGACCGCAAGACCATGAGCAACTCAGACATGATTGATGCGTATGACATGGCCCATGACTCTGTGTACAAAGCCTTATTTGCCTTTCTGCCAGACAGCGGCTCTACCGGCATTCCCAGAGTTGATTCTTTGAAGAACGAGATACAGGCCCACCACAACGAAGTAGTCATGTACCGTAGCCGCTATGATGTGACCGCCAAGGAAATGAATACGCTTATTAGAAGATACAGAAAGCGTCTTCCGCGTTTGGGCAAGCCCTATGATACCTTACAACCGGCGCCTTTGTTCCAATGGGTAGATAACAGCAAGCCCAATACAGAAACCCCCGAAGAAGAATAAACTTATTATCTATAAAACGAAGAGGCCTCCTGATATAAGGAGGCCTCTTCCGTTTTTGGGCTATTTTCAGGAAATCAGGCTAAAAACGCCTATCCCAATTTTTTCATTTCGTCCTTTACGAAGTCAACCAGCGTTTGGATGTACTCACTGGAGAAGTCAAACCGAATACCCGCTGCAGCATAAATCTCCCCGATGGTGGCGGTATAACCCAAACTCAAGGCTTTTTTGTAGCCTTCCAGGGCAGCAGTTGGTTCTTCTTTATAGCGTTTCCAGACGGCGACGGC
The DNA here is from genome assembly GCF_009913235.1 of Nibribacter ruber. Taxonomy (NCBI): domain Bacteria; kingdom Pseudomonadati; phylum Bacteroidota; class Cytophagia; order Cytophagales; family Hymenobacteraceae; genus Nibribacter; species Nibribacter ruber. The sequence continues at coordinate 1,398,075 of NZ_CP047897.1, forward strand.
GCCTAGTTGGGCCATGGCGTACTCTATGTAGTAGAATGGTACTTCATAGAGGTGCAACTGCTTCTGCCAGATGTAAGGCTTCACGTGCTCCAGGCCAGTCCAGTCTACTTCATGCAGGTTGAACTGCTCAAAAATACGCACCCAATTATCGTGGCGTTCTTCTACGGTATGGTTAGGGTTCTCGTAAATCCAATGCTGGAATTTGTCAATGGTAGCTACCCACGGGAAGGTCTCCAACACGCCTTCTAAGTGCTGGCGCTTGGCGCGCACCAAATCCTCCCGGTTAGGGAAGAAGATGTCCCAGTGGTCCAGCGTAATCAGCTCCATGGACATAGAAGCCAGCTCCGCCACCTCAGAAGGTGGGTGTTTGGCGCTGTTCAAAGGCAAGTCACGGGTCAGGAAAGAATGTACGGCGTGGCCGCCTTCATGGAGCAAAGTCACCACATCACGTAAAGACGAGGTAGCGTTCATGAAGATGAAGGGTACGCCAATTTCATCCAGTGGGTAGTTGTACCCGCCTGGGGCTTTTCCTTTGCGTGATTCTAAATCCAAGTGTCCCATCTCGCGCATAGTCACCAGGCAATCGCCTAAGAAGGTGTCTAAGCGATAGAAACAGTCAATGGTTTTCTCCAGCAGTTCCTCGCCGGTTTTGAACGGCTCCAGCGGTGGCAACAGGCTCGGGTCCACGTCCATGTCCCAAGGGCGCAAAGTATCTAGCTTCAGCTTGTCTTTGTGCTCCTTGTCAATCTGACGCGTTACTGGTACCACCTGCTCTTGAATGGCTTTATGGAAGGCGTACGTGTCTTCTGGACGGTAGTCAAACCGGCCGAGGGCCGCGAACATATAATCCCTGAAATTGTCAAACCCAGCATTCTTAGCAACTTGATTGCGCAGGCCCACCAGTTCGGTGAACAGGTCATCCAGTTTGTCTTTGTCTTGCAGACGGCGTTCCTGAATGGCTCTATAGGCTTCCTCACGCACGGCGCGGTCGGTTTGCTTAAGGCGGTCAGAGGCGCGTTGCAGGGTCATTTCTTCGCCGTCCAAAGTCACCATCATGGCGCCGGCAATGGCGCCGTACTGCTGTGATTTGGTGCTTATTTCTGTCTGTAATGGAATGTTCTCCTCCCTAAACAGCTCAATGGCTCTACGAACACCGCGCAGGTAGATGAAGTATTGCTTCTGGTCCAGCTGGTCAGCGTACGGAGATTCCACCAACTTACGGTTGAAGGCATCGTCATACGGCGAGGCCTTCGGCTCAATCTCCGTTACAAAGAACTGAAACGCTTCGGTGAGGGCCTCATCCTGAGTGTTGCAGGTCATCTTGATGTAGCGCCATGCCAGATTCTCTGACAGCACACTTTCCAGCTCACTGCGGTCAGAAATCCACTTCTCCAGCTCGGCCAGAGAATTGACGGGACGGTTCTTCAGTTCCTCAAAGATAGGCTCCAAAGAAGCCCAATCAGAAACCTCAAACTCTTCGGGCATGTAAACGCGGGGTTTACGCTGGGGCAGAGCGAGCGTTTTGGGGGTATTTTCCATAAAACAGGTCAAAAACGATTATCCAATCTCAATCACCACGTCTGAGGTGAGCGGATGGCCTACACAGTTTAGTACATACCCTTGGGCAATCTCAGAGTCAGAGAGGCCTTCGCGCTCATCTAAATGCACGCGCCCGGTTAGGCATTTGCCACGGCAGGCGGTACACAGACCGGCCTGGCAAGAATACGGCAAATCAATATCATCCCGCAGACCGGCTTCCAGGATGGTCTCGTTGGGTTCTACTTCTACTTTGTACTCTTTGCCTTCATAGATGATGGTCACCGTTTGGGTCACAATCTCATCTGTCTCGTTGGCGCCGGTCACGTTCTTGTCTTCGGGCGTGGTTGGTGCCACAAAGCTTTCCTTGAACACGCGGTCCGAAGGCACACGCAGGAACTGCAGGGCGTCGCGCACCTCGTTCATCATGCCTTCTGGTCCGCACATGTAGAAGCTTTCCTCTGTAAAGCCCGGCGCCTTGCACTTGTCCATCAATTTGATGACCATCATGCGGTCCAACAGGCCAATATTCTCCTCTTGTTGCTCCGTGGCGTCTTTCAGGGACTCATTGTACACGTAGACCACTTTCAGACGCTCAGGATTTTCCTGCTCCAGACGGTCAAACTCGCTTTTGAAGATGACAGAGTTCTCATTGCGGTTCCCGTAAATCAAGGTCACCCGGCTCTGAGGCTCATCCTTTAAGATAGTTCTGGTCATGGACATCAATGGCGTGATACCGCTACCACCACCAAACAGGTAGATGTGGCGCTTTTTAGAGGCATCGGCTTGCAGGTTGAAATTCCCGAGCGGGGCCATCACTTCAATTTCCTGTCCTACTTTGACGTTATCCAGGATGTAATTAGACATCAAACCGCCATCTACGCGTTTCACGGTCACAGAGAACCTTGGATCATCTGGGGTGCTGCACAACGAGTAAGAGCGGCGCACCTTGGTACCATTCACCGGAATGATCAGGGTTAAAAACTGACCCGGAATAAAGGTGATGCTATTTTTCTGGGGATGCTCTAAATGAAGGGTTACAGCGTCGGAGGTTTCTTGGGTGATGTCCGCCACCTTCATGTGGTAGTGAGTATTGCTCATAGTTCTAGGAATGGAAAACAAACGCTTACGTTTGCTAAACTGGTTTACAGCCCGAAAGTTACGATATTTCAGCATCCTGCCCGAACGCCTGTCCAAAATTCTACTGCAATCTTCTTTCTACACGGTTTGGGCAATTTATTGGGTTGGGTAGTAGCAGGAATGCGCCGGCAACAGTAAGTTTACGTTTTTTACCAGCCTACAGATTTACCTACCCAGCCGTGCCATGAACCATCCTGCCCACTTGATAGAGAGCCTGCAGTCGCGCGCCGGCACGTTTGCACCGGTGTTAGACCATGATTTAAACGGGCCAGACGTGGCGCTCCTAGATTTTTCTGCGTCCAACCCGGCCCTGCTGCACTCTAATTTACGAGACACGGCAGAATTTGAACAGGTTGTGGCTCACATGCTTCGCGAGAAGAACGCTACCGTGGGCGTGGGCGGATATTTTGAGAACCGGGTCATTTACCGCCGAAGCAACCATTTCAGTGGCCCTGAAGAATCCAGGAACATTCACCTGGGCGTAGACATCTGGGCACCGGCGCACATTCCCATTTACACACCCGTGGCCGGCAGAATGCACAGCTTTCAGGACAACAACAACTTCGGGGATTATGGCCCCACCCTTATTCTGGAGCATGAACTAAACGGACTGGTCTTTTACACCTTGTATGGACATCTCAGCCGAGCCAGTCTGGCGGGCAAGTTCATAGGCCAGGAGTTTGCCGCCGGAGAGCAAATTGCCACCATGGGCCCGTACCCAGAAAACGGCGACTGGCCGCCGCATGTGCATTTCCAGGTGATGACAGACATGCTGGGCAAGACGGGTGATTTCCCTGGGGTGTGCGCGCCGTCAGAAGTGGCCTATTACCAAAACATCTGCCTCAACCCCAACCTGCTCCTCAACTCTGTACATTTGCAATAACCTTTAACTTAACAGGAAGACGCCTTCCTTCTTTGCCTTTACCTTATGTTTGACCTAGACCGATTAGTACTTAGCATTCAAGACTTTGCCGTGCTGTATGGCATAAAGTTATTGATTGCCATCTTCATCTTAATTGTAGGCCTGTGGATCATTGGGCGCGTCACCAATTTTGCCTACCGCGTCATGAAGCAACGCAACGTGGATCCTTCCTTGCGGCCTTTCTTACGGAACGTGTTGCGCATTGCCCTTTTGGTCTTGCTGTTCATGGTGGTAGTGGCGCAGGTTGGGCTGGAGATTACGTCTTTTGTGGCGGTACTGGGTTCGGCGGGTCTGGCCGTGGGTCTTGCTTTGCAGGGGAGTCTGTCTAACTTTGCCGGCGGCGTGCTGTTGCTCACCGTTAAACCGTTTAAGGTAGGAGATTTCATTGAAGCCCAAGGTCAGAAAGGCAGAGTCTGCATCATCAACATCTTCAATACGGTCATCATCACCGAGGACAACAAAACCGTTTTTCTACCCAACGGCCCCTTGGCCTCGGCCGTGATTGTGAACTATGACGTGGAGAAAAACCGCCGCTTGGAGATTCAATTGGTGGTGGATGCCTCGGTACCCTTGTCAAAAGTTAAGGCCGTGTTACACCAGGTGATTGACGCTGAGCCGCTGGTTTTACAGGAGCCTGCCCCAACTATCGGCGTAGAGAAGCTTTCTGCGCAAACGGTAACGTTGTTTGTGCACGCGTGGGTGCTTGGCGAACGCGGGCGCTCCCGTTCCAACGTGTTTGACTCCCTCACCGAACAAATAAAAGACGCTTTTGAGAAAGAAGAAATCCCCTTGAAGTAGCCTTCGTTTTTGGGCTATTTTCTGAAAAAGAGGCCAAAAACGATAGAACAGAAGCCAAAGCCAGGTAGAAGTAAAAACGGCTAATGTAATTTACCATGGCACAAGCATCCGCTTTCGCCATGAAAATTGAGTGTGTTTCGTTTTTGGGCTACTTTCTGGGAAAAAGGCTAAAAACGGCACTTGCTGCAAAACAAAGAAGCCCGCTCTGTAAAGCGGGCTTCTTTGTTTTGCAGCTTAATCAAACTTGATGGCTTTTACGGGATGTATTCTGGCAATTAATAAAGTTGGCAGCAAGATGGACAGCATGGTGAGCAGGAAGGTAATGCCATTCACCACTACCCAAATGCGCCAATCCCAGAAAATAGGCACGGTGTCCATGTAGTAGTTTTCAGGATCAAGGGGGATGATTTTGAAATAGTCCTGAACAAAGCAGAAAGCTAGCGCCAGCAGGTTACCGCCAATCAAACCAGAGATGGTGAGCTTGAGGCCTCGGTGCAGGAAAATGCCGCGGATTTGTCCGTTGGTGGCTCCCATGGCTTTTAGCGCGCCAATCATGTTGGTGCGTTCCAGAATCATGATGAACAGCGTAGAGACCATGTTGAACGTGGCCACGAAAATAATGAGCACCAGAAAAATGATAACGTTGCGCTTGAGCAGTTCCAGCCAATCAAACAACTGAGCGTAGGTATCGGTGATCTTCTCCAGTTGCAGGTCATAGTTCATCTTGTCAAAGACCTGGCTGGCCACCGTGTCAATCTGCGTGAAGTCCTTCAAGAGAATCTCATAACCGCCCACCAAAGAATCTGGCCATTGGTTAAGATCGCGTATCTGTTGCAAATCTCCCAGCACGTACACGTTGTCAAATTCCTCTAGCCCGGTTTTAAATATGCCTTTCACCTCAAACTTGCGGACCCGAGGCGGATTCTGGATGAAGTAAAACAGCACGCGGTCGCCTACTTTGAGTCTCAGCTTGTCGGCCATGATCTGGCTCATCATGATCTGTTCAGAGGCGGCCGTATCTGTGAACTCCATCACGGAGCCAGACACCATGTTTTGCCGCATGCTCCTGAAATCATAGGTAGAATCTACGCCTTTCAAGACCACGCCCAGCACCTCGTCCTCCGTTTTAATGATGGCCGTCTTGCGCGCGAAGGGCTGCAATTTCTCCACGCCTGGTATGTTCTTGTAGTCCTCCAATCCTGTTTTCGTGCTCATGGGGTAGCCTTCAAAGGAATTGTTGGTGTCAAATTTGCTTACTTGCAGGTGTCCGCCAAAGCTGAAAATCTTGGCTTGGATCTCGTGCCGAAAGCCCTGCAGGATGGCGTATGAAACAATCATGATGGCAATGCCCAGCCCTACGCTGAACTTTGCTATTTTTGTGACAGACGCGGTAAAAGAGTCAGAACGGGCTCCGGACAAACGACCGGCTATGTAGCGGGAGAGGTTCACTGTTTCTAAATTGAGATTAAGAGCTTGTTTACATTTTGTTTTGCAAGCGAAAAATGGGAGCAAAAGGTTCTGGCGAATCGATTTTTGAGCAGCCTAGCAGCGCTACGGTGAGAGAAAATGGCGAAGTCAGGTTCTTTTGATACCGTTTTGTAGCGCAAAATAAAAATGTAAACACGCTCTAAAGATAGCTATCTGTTTTTGTTAAACTAATGCTGATGATATACTCCACCATACGCTGTGCCGCTTTAGGCCTCCTGTTGGCAAGCTGCCAGCCCACTGCCTCCACCACCAGTAGCAGCAATACTGCCGTGAACACCTCTGCCGGTCAAACCACCGGCGCTGCGCCCACGGTGATAGAGCAGTTGCAGGCTCCCCTCCTAACGGGCGCTGAGCAGACAGAGTTATACCTGCCCTACCTGCAAGGCAAGCGCGTAGCCATGGTGGTCAACCAAACGTCCATCATTGGCAAGGCACACTTGGTAGACAGCCTTTTAAGCCGAGGCGTGAACATCTCTGTGATTTTCGCACCTGAGCATGGTTTTAGAGGAGACGCAGACGCCGGCGCGCACATCAGCAATACCAAAGACGCCAAGACCGGCCTGCCCATTCTGTCTTTGTATGGCAACAACAAAAAGCCCACGGCAGAACAGCTGAAAGACGTAGACGTGGTGTTGTTTGACATCCAAGACGTGGGCGTGCGGTTCTACACCTACAGCAGCACCATGCATTACGTGATGGAAGCTTGCGCCGAACTGAACAAACCCATGCTTTTGCTGGACCGCCCCAACCCCATTGGCTACCTGATTGACGGTCCGGTGCTGGTACCTGAGCGCAAGTCGTTCGTGGGCATGAACACCATTCCCATCGCGCATGGTTTGACTTTGGGCGAATATGCCCAGATGATCAACGGCCAGAAATGGCTGAAGAACGGCTTACAGGCGCAGGTGAAGATTATTCCCGTCAAGAACTATGACCGCAAGCAGTTTTATTCTTTGCCTGTCAAGCCATCGCCTAACCTGCCCAATGACCAGTCCATTAAACTGTACCCGTTCCTGTGTCTGTTTGAAGGAACCACGGTGAGCATGGGACGCGGCACGCAAATGCCGTTTCAGGTGATTGGCGCGCCATATTATCCTGACAAATCTTTCTCGTTCAAGCCGGTGCCTATCCAAGGCATGTCCATGGACCCGCCATACAAAAACCAGGTCTGCTATGGAAAGGATTTGAGAAACGTACAGCTCAGAGAAAACTTCACACTGAGCTACCTGTTGGACTTTTACCAGGCTTCTGGACAGAAGGAGAAGTTCTTCAACAACTTCTTCAAGAACCTGGCCGGTACAGAAGAGTTGCAGAAACAGATAATGGCCGGACTTTCTGAAAAAGATATTAGAGCCAGTTGGAAGCCTGGTTTAGATCAATACAAGAAAATGCGCCAGCAGTATTTACTTTACCCAGATGCCCAGTAACATGCAGAAAGAAGACTTGCGCATCATTTTCATGGGTACCCCAGATTTTGCCGTACCCGGACTACAGGCTCTCATAGAAAATAACTGGAACGTGGTGGCAGTCATCACAGCGCCAGACAAACCCGCCGGCCGAGGCCTTAAACTCACCTATTCGCCGGTGAAAGAAGTGGCCTTGCAGCACGGTATTCCGGTGCTGCAGCCTACTAATTTAAAGGACCCAGCTTTTCAAGAAGAACTCAGGAGCTTTAAGGCCAGCCTGCAGGTGATTGTAGCCTTCAGAATGCTGCCCGAGGTTGTCTGGAACATGCCGCCCTTGGGCTCGCTCAACATTCACGCGTCCTTGCTGCCGCATTACCGCGGTGCCGCGCCCATCAACTGGGCCATCATCAACGGCGACCAGGAAACCGGCGTCACTTCATTCTTTCTGCGCCATGAGATTGACACTGGTGACATCATCCTGCAAGAAAAGGTAGCCATTGCCCCAGAAGATGATTTTGGTTCTCTCTATGAGAAACTGAAACACGCCGGTGCCAAATTGCTGTTAGACACCGTCACGGCCATTGTGCAAGAAAACACCCAGCCCTATCCGCAACCGCAGTTAAAGGAGCCGCGCATGGCCCCTAAAATTTTCAAGGAAACCTGCCAGATCAACTGGAACCAGCCTGCTGAGAAAGTGCATAATTTTGTCAGGGGTTTGTCTCCCTACCCGGCTGCTTGGGCAATCTTGGAAGGAAAGCAGTTCAAAATTCTTAAGGGCGAGGCCATTTCTGCAGAGACCACTCTACCGGCAGGCACTTTACAAACAGACAACAAGAAATACATTCACCTTCAATGTGCAGACGGTACTGCTTATTCTATTCTTGAATTACAGATGGAAGGGAAAAAGCGCATGTCTGTCCAGGACTTTTTAAGAGGTTTCAACTTTCAAGCCACCGCATGATTCATTTAGTAGTAGCCATTTCTGAGAACCGCGTCATTGGCAAAGACAACCAACTCATCTGGCACCTGCCCGAAGACTTAAAGCACTTCAAACTCCTGACCATGGGCCACCCCATGATCATGGGCCGTAAGACGTTTGAAGCCATTGGAAAACCTTTGCCAGGCCGCACCTCCATCATCGTTACCCGCCAGAAAGACTTGCAGGCACCAGAAGGCTGCATAGTCTCGCACTCCCTGGAAGAAGCGTTGCAAGAAGCCATGACCTTAGACGAGCAAGTGATGGTAGTGGGCGGCGCCGACATTTACAACCAAACCCTGCCTCTGGCGGAGGTGGTCCATCTAACCTTGGTACATGAATCTTTTGACGGAGACGCCTTTTTCCCGGAACTGAGCCCTGAGGAATGGGACATCACCAACCAACAGGAACATGAGGCAGACGAGAAGCACGCCTATCCCTTCTCGTTCTTCACCTTCCGGCGAATAGCAGGCTTCAGTGCCAACTAAAAAGGAACGGCCCTTGAACAATTCAAGGGCCGTTCCTTTTTAGTTAAATATCCGTTTTTGGCCTCTTTTACAGAAAACAAGCCAAAAACGGTTATAGTTAGCTTAAACCATAACTCAGTAAAGCAAATCACTAAAAGGTTTGGCCAAAGATGAAAAAGATTAGAACAACTTCCTTTTGAAGACTTTGCCTTGGTTGGTGAGGATACGCAAAAAAGAAGGAGCCCCTGAACATTTCAGGGGCTCCTTCTTTTTTAAGCGTTTTTGGGCTGTTTTCCAGAAAATAGCCCAAAAACGGATTAGCGCAGAATGTAGATTTTCCCGTAGCCGTTTTTGAAAGCCCGGTCACCGTTAACAGAGCGCTTCTTCATCTCTTCGGGTCCCTGGTCCATGATGACGCGGTAGAGGTACACGCCGTTGGCCAGGCGGTCTCCGTATTCATCGGTGCCGTCCCAGGCGTATTCGGTCATGTTGTTACCAATCTTTAAAGGCCCTAACTCGTCCCGTTGAATCTCTTTCACCACTTTACCCGTCACGGTCATAATTTGAATCTTGAAACGCTCCGGAATGAAGTTTCCCGTCAACGTGAACACAAACCTCGTCTTAGAAGAGAATGGGTTAGGGTACGGGAAGAAGTTGGAGATGGAAGACTCATTCACCACCAGGAAGTTGATGCGGTAGCGCTCGCTTGCCGCCTTCTGCCCCGTAGCGTCTTTGCCTTGAACCTCCAAGGTGTACATACCATCCTCCAAGTCCTTCGGCTGGAATTCAACTCTAAAATCGTTCTTCTCATCTGCCGGGAACCACTTCACCTCTGGATTATTGTTGATGGCAATCTCCTCAAAGTTAGGGCCGGTGGGCCGTTTCAAGAATACCTCCATGGAGCTTGGGTCCGTGATCAGGATCTTGCGGTTGTTGTCCTTCAGCATCATGTTGATCACCGGGTTAGGCGAAACAATGTCCTGGTCCAGAATATGCGTCCCGTCAAACACTACATCCAATACTGGTGGCATGCCCGCCACCTGGCTTACCGTGAATGGAATCTCCAGGATGTTGTTGTTGTAGTTCTGCTCTGGCAATAGTTTAGGGTTCCAGGTAAACCGAAGCCGGTGCGTGCCCTTCATGTTAAGGGTAGGCAGCGTGTAATTGAAGTAGATGGTATCATTCTTCTCCAGCGTTCCTACCTTGGTCAGGTTGGTGGTAGAGGTACCGTCTTCCATCAAAAGAGTGGTCTCAATGGATACGTCCCCGCTGAAGTCTGTTTCAGATACGTTTTGGAAAGCCAGTCGTAAATCTATCTTTCCGTTGGTAGCCTGCTCAGAGATGGTATTGATTTTTTCAAGCCCTGCCAGGTCTGGCCGCATGATTCCTTCCGGCACGGCATTGTACAGCACCGTCCACTCTTTTAGAAGAGGTGCCGTTCTTTGCTCCGTGTCCTTCATGTTCACGCGCAGCTTCAGGTACGGGAAGACCTTTGCATCAATGCCTGAGATGTCATAGCTCTTCGCAGAGATATCGTAGTACAGTTCCTCTTCTTCCCCGTCCAGCGTCACGCCAATAATATCTACGCCGTAAATGTCTGCGCCGCTGGTTTGTACTTGATGCATCAAGGTTTTCCATTGGTTTGACGGCCCAATCAGGTTGGAAGTCAATGATCCTTCTCTGCCATGTACTTGCAGCTGCTTCTCTAAACGCACCATCTGCAAATCACGTGGCGTGGTCAGGTCGTCTGGGTTAGCACCTTGTTCCAATGCCGTTCCTGAAGCAGACCCTTTTCTACCCAGAATGGCAAAAGGATCTCCCGTCTTCAAATCGTCTATCAGCTTAGACCCGATGCCCTTGAAGGCCTCTTTCAAAGAACTGCTGAAGGTGCTGTACGGCACGTTGTTAATGCCTACAATGGCTACATAATATCCTTCAGGAATGGTTTTCAAGAACGCTTGCAGCCTGTCTCTGTACGTAGCCGCCCCCAGGTTGGTGAACTGGTAAATCACGTTGGTGTCAAAACCACATAGAGCACCAGTACCTGCCGGCATCTTAGTGTAAGGATCCAGGGTGACGTCATTGAAGACGATGGCATAAATGTTAGGATTGTTGAATCCGCAGTTGTCCCAGATAAAGCTGCTACCGTCAATGAAGATACCGTAGGGTGCGGTAAAGGACATCTTGTGTTGCCCGCCGCCGCTTCGCATCTCTATGCGTTTGAACAAAGGCGCAAAATCAAATTTCTTTTCGCCTGGCGCAACCAACAGTTTGGTGAGTTCACCTTTTGATGTCTGAGCAAAACGAGCCTGTGACCATCCCTCGCTCCCGTTAGGAATGTAGCGGAAGGAACTGTTGGCCCAGATTTCCTCTTCGTCTGGCCCCAAAGTATTGTATTTGAACCGCCAGAAATAGACTACGCTGTCCCCGCCGTTCACTTCAGGCAGAGCCACCTCCCAGGTTGGCACCGAGGCAGAGCTTACCACCTGCGATTTTTTCCAAGGACTGTCAAAGGTGCTGGCCGTATCTATTTCAAAGTAATAGTCTCTTGGAGCCATCAAAAGATTAGTAGACTGCCCAATCAGCTTGACATTGCCTTTGGTTACAATGGAGAATTCCTGTGGCCCTACCGCAATCACCCCGCTCTGTGACATGAAGTATTCATATGTAGCGGTGTTATTCGCCTCGTCCAACTCAGGAATCTTCTGGTCATGGTCTATGATCACCTCAAACTTGTTGATGCCCGCCGAATTGGCCAGGTTGCCCGCCAGTTCAAAGGCCACCGTATCACGGTAATAGATGGGAGCCACTTTCATGGAGTCCTTCAAAACCGTTCCGTTGGTCAAGGTTCTGTTCACCAAAACATAGAACGAGTCTGTGTTCACCTTGCCCAGGTTCTTAATGTCTACCAGCAGCGAGAATTTCTCTGAGTTGGCGGTCACCTTCTCTTCTCCAATGGGCTGGACAGAGATGCCCCCTTCTGCCACGGCATAATCTGCCTTCTCTGGGCCAACAATCACCACAGCAGGGTCTGCCTGAAGCACCATTTGCATGTACATGGCCTTAGCTGCTCCAATATTTAGTACCGAAGAAGTATTCTTAATAGTTAAAGCATGCTGCTCGCCAACGGTCTTACCAAAACTAGCCTCATTGGCAAAGACTGCATTGTAAAAGTTAGTACTGAAAACATTCAAAAGAGGCGGAAGCCCAGCATGTACGTGCGCCAAAAAGCCAATGGCACCTTTGTCTGGAGTCAACAACCAATCTTCCCCAAAGGATTTGGCCTGCACAAAGCTGTTTCCGGCCTCGCACCCATTCATTAGTATGAAAGGATACTTGTCTTTATTTTTATACCCGTTGAGCACATTAGACACCAAGCCAATTTCCAAATCTGAGAAACTGGTGGAACTGTGCCCAAAGAAAGTCACCATAGACAAGCCTTTGTTCAGTTCATCGGCAATGTTAATGTTTTCAATATCACCGGCTATGGAGCTTTTCAATTTGGTCGTTACGCGGGCTCCCAGCCATTTCCCTTCGGCAATTCTTTCAAAGCCCTTCAGGTAGTTTGCCAGCATGGTTCTTTCCGGGCCGTCTATACCACCTCCCAGATGCAGGATATTCTTGCGCCATTCCAGGTTCTGTGGCAGGGATTCATGTGCCTTGACCTTAGTTAGGTAGTCTAATATTTGCTGCGGTTGCGTAGCGGCTATTCTTCCGGTGGCCACCACCGGGAAATACTCTCCCAGCTCCCAATTGGCCGTATAAAAAATATCAGAACCCGGGTTACCACCAGTTGGCACTAAATCAGCTTGCGGAGCATTTCTTACCGCCTTGGTCCTGTATTCAATTCCTTTACCAATTAGAAAAAGGAATTTTGGGTTGCCCGTAGCCACCATCATTTTAATGAACCTTCTAATAGCCGCCGGTGATTTTTCACCATAGAAGAACTGGTTATAGATCTGGTCCACATCCATTACCAGCGTATCATGGCCGCCACCGGGAATAGAGGCCCTGTAAGCAGCATAGTCTTTTACTGCGTTGGTAGATTCGCCAAAAGGCACCATAAGGTTCTTATGAGACACAATCAGATAATCAGCCTTGTTTCCAGCCACCGACTTAAACATAACCGCCTTGGCGGGAAGCGGGACCAGACTAGTTGCAGACCATAGATACCCCGATTTGAAACTGGCCGGCAGCACAAAACCTTTCTGAGCACCTGCCACTACTCCCTCCACGCGCTTAATATTGCCCATAGAGGTAATGTCATAAGCAATAGCGTTGGCTGCAGCCGTACCGTCAAATACAAAATATAAAGGTGCGGTAGGATTGCCTTCGTATTTAAAAGGGAGACCGCCGGCAGAAGCCATGATATTTTTCTGCGGGAAATAAGTTTTAAAATAGCTGGTCCTGTACCGTGAGGCCGAGTTTCTAGCGGTAATCCTTAAAGCTAAGCTTCCATTGGCTCCAAAGTCTGTCACTGCCAAAGGAAACTTCTTTTTGAAAGACTCATACCCCACCAGGCGTTCAGTCCCAATGCGCCGTTCTGCTCCTCCCGGAGGCCTTACATAAATATCAATGTCATGTATGTTGTCATTGGCGCCTCCTAAGGCAATTTCTACACTAGGGGCACCGGCACCTGGACCATTGTAAAGGTTGGTGGCCATATTGGGAAGGTTGAATGTAAACCCTGCAGTAGATCCTCCTAGCAGGCCTTCACCTGCGTCCATCCAAGACATGAAAGCCCCGCCATATTGCTTACCCCAGACAAATTCAAATTCATCGAAAATTGGGGTTTCTTGCCAGTGCCACGGTTCTGGTGTTAAACCGGCAGCGGACTGAGAAAAGGCCTCCATCCGCTTTCCATCTACCGCTGACCAGGTAAGGAAATAAGCAGCGGTATCTGTGTATTGACTTTTGAGCGCATTGATATGATTGGCTACCGGATCTTGGTACAATTCCCTATCCAATGCTCCATCATTCTGCTCTCCATAGAATTCTATGTAATCACCGTTGTCCAGGGAGCCGTCGCTTTCACCTGCTACATGAATGGCCACCTCCTGCCCTCTTCTGAAGAGCTGAAACTTGCGGGGGTCCACCCCAGAGATTCCAGCGGCTTGCAGGTAGCTTTGGTCCAGGCGGTAAATGCCGGTGGCTGGCACCTGTATCTTATAGTATTTCTGGCTGTAATTGATCCATTCGTTTCCGTAGGTCACCTGTTGGGCTAAAGCCGAATTGGAAGCCCCTAAGCAGAAGCCCCCAACGAGAAAGAAAGCCAGTAAGAAGGCTTTAAATGAGTAAATCTTTTTGAACATATAAAGTAGTACTCTAGAACTAATCAAAACTATAACCAAGCGACACAATCACAGAGGAGGTCTTGCTGTCGGCGGCTACCTTAGAAAGGGCTAGGTCCAGCATGAGGCCGTAAGAGGCGAAACCAATTCCAAAGTTGGGCTGCACTTTCCAACTGCTGCTACCATCCAGGTCTTCTATCTGTTGCACGTTGTTTAAGCCACCGCGCAAGAAGACTGTATTGGCATAGCCAAGTTCTACCCCCACCCTCGGGTCAATGGAAACAGCATTAGAAGAAAGCAAGGTGTTGCGTTTTCCGTCAAAGGTGACATCCAGGTCTGTGGCCACCAAGGCAGAGAACTTTTCTGACACCTGGAAAGAACGTCCCACTCCCAGAATTAACCTGGGCAATGTAATTTCTATGCTGTTGGCGTTGAAAGACTCCTGATCTTTGAGATAAGTAGACTCCAGTTCGTCTGGGTTCAGTTTCCAGGCGGTGAAGGTGGTGGTGATGTCCTTGGCCATGATGCCAAACTGCCAGCTGCCGCGCTGCAATTGAGCACCCAGGTCAAATCCAAACCCCCAGGCATTGGCAAAATCACCTACGTTGCGGTAGATGACTTTGGCGTTGGCCCCCAGCGTTAAGCCGGGCAACCAATTGCTTTTGCGGGCATACGAAGCAATGAACGCATAATCAGCTACCGAGAAGTACTCAATACTGTCATACTGGATAGCCCCATATTCATTTTGTAAACGGCGGGTATCGGCAATGTCATCCACGCCTAGTCTAATCACAGACACAGCCAAAGCGCTGGAAGAATCAAGGGTGGTGGCATAGGCACCGAAGTCGTTCTTGATAATACCGGCAAACAGCTCTGAGTGCATGTAACCTACGTTGTGTCTGTTTTTCAGGCCCATTAAACCGGCAGGGTTCCAGACGCCAGAGGTGACGTCCCGCACAATAGCGGACTGCACGCCTCCCATGCCCAAAGCCCGGGCACCCACGCCAATGTTCAGAAACTCATTGCTGTACTTTGGTGCCGACACCTCCTGTGCCTGGACGCTGGTAGCAATAAGAAGAGAGAGAGAAAGGAAAAAGACGGGTAATAGTCGTTTTGGCATATGGAAAACCTAATCACGTGACCACTATGGAATAATAATGTAAATATACTGTATCTACACGGCATACCACCTATTCCATTCTTGCCCTAATACAAGGATTGTCCCGGCTATGTTCCACTTTAAGCCGCTTTTCTTTCAAACACTTCTATATAGCTGACCACCTATTTCGTTTTTGGCCTATTTCCCAGAAAATAACCCAAAAACGAAACAAAAAATATTTTTTCACAGTACCTTGTTTTACATAGTACCTTATATTATCTTTGTTTCAACAATTTCAGACTCACAGACCATGAAAGTAGAAAACACACAAGTGCAGATGCGGAAAGGGATTCTGGAGTACTGCATTCTGGAAATCATCGCCCGCGGCGAAGTCTACGCCTCCGACATGCTGGAGGAACTTACTTCAGCGAAGATGATAGTAGTGGAGGGGACGCTCTACCCACTGTTGACCAGATTGAAGAACGCCGGACTCCTTGACTACTCCTGGGTGGAGTCCACCTCAGGACCGCCCCGCAAGTATTACACCCTCACCCCTACCGGCCTCCAGTTTTTAGACCAACTGAGACTTACCTGGCAGGAACTGGTAGACTCCACCACCTACATCATCAACCACAAGAAATCCAAGTAACCATGAAAAAGAACATAAGTGTCAACCTGCAAGGCATGATCTTCCACGTGGAGGAAGACGGCTATGAGATGTTGAGCCAGTACCTGGCCGCCATCAAGCGCTACTTCTCCACCTATGAAGGGCACGAGGAGATTGTGGCCGACATTGAATCCCGGATAGCGGAAATCTTTTTCTCCCGCCTGAACCCTGGCAAACAAGTCATTACCCAGGAAGATGTGAAAGACCTGATTCTGCAAATGGGAACGGTGACCGACTTCCAGATGGAAGAAAGAGAAGAGACAGAATCTGCCTACACTGCGTACTCTTCTACTACCGGCAACACCTACGAGCAAGCCCCTGGTGAACAGAAACGCCTGTACCGCGATGTGAACCGCAAGGTGTTGGCTGGTGTAGCCGCGGGTATTGCCAACTACCTGCAAACAGACCCGCTTTGGGTGCGCCTGGCCTTCGTATTCTTAGTGATAGGCATTCCGTTCTCTGGTGGTATCACCTTGTTTGGCGTAATCCTGTACGTTATCTGCTGGATAGCCTTGCCAGAAAACACGGCTTTGCCAGAAACCCAGGTACGCAAGCTCTTCAGAGACCCGGTAGACAAGAAACTGGGCGGCGTGGCCAGCGGTATTGCCATCTACTTTGGCGCAGACGTAGCCATCATAAGATTGTTGTTCCTCATCTTCGCGTTTTTTGGTATTGGATTTTTGATATACATAGTCCTCTGGATAGCGGTTCCAGAGGCAAAATCCATCACCGAACGCGTACAAATGCAGGGCAATCCGGTGACCTTGTCCAGCATTGAAGAGTCTGTGAAGAACAACCTGAACATGCGCGACGCCAACGGCGAAGAAAGTGCTTTGGCTAAAATCCTATTGTTTCCCGTGCGTCTAGTTTCTCAGATCATCTCTGTGCTTTCCAGATTGTTACACCCCATTTTAGGCTTCTTGATTACCATGATACGCGTGGTAGCCGGCCTGTTCATGATTTTCCTGGGCGGTACGCTAGCCTTTGCCTTATTCGTGAGCTTAGGAACAGCCCTTGGCGGAATGTCCAACTCTGAGTTCTTCAACATGAATGAGATTCCGGTGACGGCCTTCTTCAACGGCATACCGGGCTGGATTACCATTTCTGGCTTCTTTGCCGGCATCATCCCTGCCATTGCCCTTATCCTGATTGGTATTGGTCTGTTAGCGAAACGCCAGATTTTACGCCCTACCGTGGGTTGGTCTATGCTAGGCATCTGGTTATTGTCTGTGGTGACGCTTGTTTTTGGCATTGCCATGACCGCCCGCCAGTTCCAGGAATACGGCGAGTTTACCAAAGACACTACCTTCCCGGCCGCCAACGTGAAGACCATCAACTTCAACCTGCGTGAGTCTAACTATGACTACGGCGATTTAGACATTGAGATTGAAGGCTACAACGGCACCGATGTAAAAGTGGTGCAGACGTACCAAGCCCAAGGTGTGAACGAAGAGAACGCCATTGCCAACGCCCGTATGATTTCTTACAAGCTGGTGCAGCAGAACGATTCTACCATCCGGTTTGACGACGCCTTTACTTTTAACAATAATGCCATCTTCCGGGGACAAGACCTGGACATCAAAATATTAGTGCCAGAAGGCAAGCAGATCAGGTTCTCTGAAGGCTTCGCCGATCACTTCGGGTATGAGATCACCAACGGCGACTATGACGAAAATGATGTGGCCGAAAACCTGTGGCAAATGAAAAACGGCCGTCTGGTGTGCGTGTCTTGCAGCGTCATTGACAACAGCACCAGCAGCCCCTCAGACACCACCGGCGTTAGAAGAAACGGCATGGCCCTTGGCGATGACCTGGAGATTTTGAACGGCGACTATGACGGCACCCGCAAAGTGTACAAGATTAGCGAGTTCAATGAAATAGTGGCCGGCGGCGCCTATCACATCCGGATCAAGCAATCATACCGTCATTCTGTGCGTGTGCAGGGCAACGACGAGGAGCTGGACAAACTGCGGATACGTGAGCAGAACGGCGTCCTTAAAATCAGCCGCGAGGGTGGTTCCTTCTTTAAACTATGGGACAGCAATAAACGCCCTATCTTGATTGAGATCGAAACCCCAGATCTGCAGTCAGTAGACTTGAGCGGTGCTATAAGAGCAGAAATCTTTGGGTTTGCGCCTGAAGACTTTAAACTCAACATGTCTGGTGCCACTGAGGTAGCCATGAACATAAATACCAGAAACCTGGAGTTGGATTTGAGTGGTGCCTCTCAGTTGCGCATCAAAGGCAGTGCCGACTATATGAACCTGGACGCCAGCGGCGCCTGTGGCATTGAAGCCCCCAACCTCATCACAGAACGTGCAGACGTGGACTTAAGTGGTGCCAGCCAGGCCGTAGTGAACGTGCAGCGCGTGCTTAACGCAGACGCCAGCGGTGCCAGCAACATTGAGTATGTGGGGGACGCTGAACTAGTGAACAGAGACCAGTCGGGCGGGTCACAAGTAAGACGCCGCCGCTAATGAATAAGCCGTTTTTGGTCTGTTTTGCAGAAAACAGGCCAAAAACGAACCTCATGACAGCCTTCCTCTTCTTTTGGATTTCAGGAGGACAGGTTGTTTAAAGGAGGGCGCGCTTCTGGCAAAGCCTTCCTTTTCCTTGAATTTGGTTGTTTGTGTTCTATACCCAAGGCGAGCCACTGGCTTTTTGAGTGGCTCGCCTTACACAACCTCCCCCCGCTTTTTCCCTCTTTTGTACTTCCGCCTCCGCCGGAAGTCCTCCTCCAGACCTTATTCCTTCTCAGCTTTTTTGTCTGCACATTTTATGGATGCTGGCTGAGGGTACCTCCTACTTTTCCAACCTGACCACTATGAAACCCATTTCCATCCTTTTATCTTTTCTCTTAAGCTCTCTGCTGTTGGCCTCCTGTCATTCATCAGACTATTATCCACTGGCCTCTACTTATAATCCCAAAGACGCATACATTCCTTTTCAAGAATACTCCAAATATGCCCAGCACCCCAGACCATACGTGGTGGCTTCTGACCATTATGTTATCTTTGGCGCCTCACATACCAAAAACCCTCAGGACCCGCAAATAGCCCAAATTGAAGCTAAATGGAATGCTCTACAGCCTACAGTTGCTTTAATAGAAGGCAAACCCGGCTTTACCCCGCCCAGCTTTATTGATCCCGTGAAAGAGTTAGGCGAAAATGGCAAAGTACTGGACCTGGCCAGAACGCACAATGTGCCAGTCTACAGCTGGGATTTGCCTAAAGAGGAATTGGCCAAACAACTGGTTTCTAAGTTTTCTGCCGAACAAGTAGCCCTAGCCCAAATCCTGAACCCCTACTTCGGGAACCTACGCTTCGGGAAGCCAGAATCACCGGAGAAATACATTGAAGAGTTTTTGGAGCGCGCCGAATACGTGAACCAACAGGAAAACTTCAAGACCGTAGCCGACGTGGACCGCGTCTGGAAAAAACACTTCCCAACGGACAAAGACTGGCGCGAAACCTCAGATGAATATGGACTGCCGGGTTATCTGGCAGACCTGATGGCCGTGAGCAATGACCTGCGCAACCAGAAGATGATTGCCGTCATGAAAGAATTACTGGCCAAAAACGAAAAGGTCTTTGCCATTAGCGGCTCTAGCCACGCGGTGTGCGTGGAACCGGCCTTCGCTAAAAAATAAGATTGTTAGTCCCCCAGGGCTTCAAATTGGTAAGATAGTTTATTAACTGACTTACCGCCTCCGGCAGAAGCTGTTCTTATTTCACTTAGGTAGAAGTAAGCTTTCCTGTGATAGATTCCATAAAGATTTTAGTACCTACCCATGAAAACTATCTGCCTTATTACTTATATCCTGTCTGGTGTGCTATTGTTGACGCCTGGCAAATCTGCTCCCAACACACTTCCGGTATTAAACCTCAACTTACTGGAGAGCGAACCATTTTCCCCTGTTCAGCAAAATACTTCTGAAAGTATAACCGGACCTCTTGCCAAGGAAAATCAGAGACAGCTTCTTGCCTTAGAAAGCTGCCAGAAGAGTGTTTTACAAAATGCTGTTGCCTTGGTAAAAAGTACCACTGATTGCCCCCGAAAGCCTGCGATGAAAGAAACCAAAACATCCAATCCACCTATTGAAGGCAAATATAAAGGAGTGATCCCACTATACACCAGTGAACTACCCAGTTAGCAAGCGCTGTCTCAGCCTTACTACCTTGAAACAACCACAGACTTAAAATTCGGATGCCGTTTTTGGCCTGATTTCTATAAATCAGGCCAAAAACGGCATCCGTGACAAAGGCTCTAAATTAATCAGCTTGGGCAACTGTTGTTAAGCCCATCTTCTTTCCGCGCATCAGCAAGTACGGGAACGCATCCTCATATTCATTCCTGATTTCGCCTTCCAGAATGGCCTCAGTGATGGCGTTTTTCAAGATGCCCACTTCCTTAGACGGCGCAATCCCGAAGGTCTGCATAATTACCTCACCCGTGATGACCGGTTGGAAGTTACGCAGGCTGTCTTTCTCCTCCACCTCTTTCAGTTTCTGCTCTACCTTCTCAAAGTTCTGCAGGTAGCGCTTGACCTTGTCGTTGTTCTTGGAAGTGATGTCTGCCTTGCAGAGTTGCATGAGCAGGTCAATGTCCTCGCCGGCTTCAAACAAGAGTCTTCTAATAGCAGAATCGGTGACGGTGTCTTTGACTAACGCGATGGGGCGCAAATGAAGGAGTACTAGTTTCTGGACCTGCTTCATGTGCTCGTTGAGCGGCAACTTTAAATCAGCGAAGATTTTAGGCACCTGGCGCGCGCCGCGGTCTTCGTGGCCATGGAAGGTCCAGCCTACTTTCTCGTTGTAGCGCTTGGTTTCAGGCTTGGCGATGTCATGCAAAATGGCGGCCCAGCGAAGCCAAAGGTCATCAGAGACTTCGGCCACGTTGTCCAGCACCTGCAGGGTATGGTAAAAATTGTCTTTGTGGCTGTTCTTGTTGATGGTCTCCACGCCGTGCAGTTTCACCATCTTCGGGAAGATGAGGTGCAGCAGCCCCGTCTGGAACAAGAGCTTGAACCCGTACGACGGTTTCTTAGAGAGGATGATTTTATTCAGCTCATCGGTGATGCGCTCCTGCGAGACAATCTTGATACGCTCCTTGTTCTCAGAAATGGCGTCAAAGGTGTCTGGGTCAATGTCAAAGTTCAGCTGGCTGGCAAATCGGATGGCGCGCATCATGCGCAAAGGGTCATCTGAAAATGTGATGCTGGGCTCCAGGGGCGTTTTGATGTTTTTGCGGCGCATGTCTTTGAGGCCGTCAAACCGGTCAATCACCTGCCCGTAGGTGCCTTCATTGAGGCTGATGCCCAAGGCATTGATGGTAAAATCACGGCGATTCAAGTCATCTTCCAGCGTTCCCTGCTCTACCTCAGGCTTGCGCGAATGCGATTGGTATGACTCTTTTCTAGCACCCACAAACTCAACTTCCCAACCGTCATCTGTCTTGAGCATGGCCGTCCCGAAGTTTTTGAACACCACCACCTTGGGGGTATGAGCCAACTGTTGGGATACTGCGTGCGCCAGCTCAATGCCACTGCCTATGCAGACCACGTCTATGTCTTTAGAAGGACGTTTCAAGACTAAATCCCGCACAAAGCCCCCAATCACGTACGCTTCCACCTTTAATTCATGGGCGGCATGGGCAATGGTGGCAAAGATGGGATGATCTGGAAGCGTAATATCAGTGGTCATAGGCAACAGGGTAATCAATGGCATTTATACGCAAGCACCTCGGCAAGAGAAGTCTTGTAAAAACCTGGGTGCAAAGGTAGCCTAACCGCCGCCCTTTGCCAAACCTGCTGCCTTTTCCGTTTTTGGCCTGTTTTCTGGGAATTAGGTGAAAAATGGCAGAAGACATTCGCAGGAGCTGCACACACTATGAGGTCTTCAAGTGCCAACCTATATTCAACCTATCTTTTTTGTCATCCTGAAAGGACCTTGTGAGCGAACTAAACAGACGCTTAATCAATGGGGATTCTCCCCTTGAGGGGAGCGTAGAGGGGTGTTTACACCAGCAGATGCATTCCGGCAGTTGAAGGCAATGCGTGATAGACAAGGCAGTGCCGTTGTCTCTACAATACTACCAACTCCTGCTGTTCAGGATTTGGAATCCTGAACGTTTGGAAAACGGATTTGCAATCCGCCTGCGCGCAAGTGTACCTGACTCTGCACATGGGGATTGCAAATCCCCATCTCCCTACTTCCGGATTACAAATCCGGAAGAGCCTTGATGACTAACTTCATTATTTTATAACACCTACTTCACCTGGTATCCTTTGGTATAGCACAAATCTCAAGGCCTGGCAGAAATTTCAATCAGACGAAATACAAGTTCCCAGACCTCATGGTGCGCGAAGCTCCTACGAATGTCTTCCGCCATTCCCTTTCCCAACAATGCAATTTCGTTTTTGGCCTGTTTCACTAGAAAACAAGCCAAAAACGGTTGGTTACTTTATCTCCTGGCACAGTTCTACCAGCACGCCGTTGGCAGACTTTGGATGGATGAAACAGACCAATTTATTGTCTGCACCGCGTTTTGGAGCTTCGTTCAGCAATTGGAAACCTTCGGCTCTCAACCGTTCCATTTCAGCGTGAATGTCTGCTACCTCAAAAGCGATGTGGTGGATGCCTTCTCCTTTTCGTTCTATAAATTTAGCGATGGCGGAGTGCTCGGCGGTGGCTTCTAAGAGTTCAATCTTGGTGTTGCCCACGTGAAAGAAGGAGGTGTTAACGGCTTCGCTCTCTACGGTTTCGGCTTTGTAGGGCTCGGCTCCTAACAGCTTTGTAAACAGTTTATTGGCGTCTTCACAGCTTTTCACGGCTATGCCTATGTGTTCTACATGCATACAATAAGTTTATAATCAGTCTAAGTAAGGAATTTTGTTGTAATTTTGTCCCGGAAATCAAACTAACAGGGCCATAATTCTGTTTTTCTGATAACCGCTACAAAGGAAAACTATTGACGAAGATGCTGAAATTTCCGATTTATTTAGATAACAATGCCACCACGCCCATGGACCCGCGCGTGTTGGAGGCCATGTTGCCGTATTTCACCAACCACTTCGGGAACGCCGCTTCCCGTAACCACCCTTTCGGTTGGGCCGCCGAAGAAGCCGTTGATTATGCCCGCGAGCAGATTGCCGCGTTGATCAACTGCGACCCTAAAGAACTAATCTTCACCTCTGGCGCGACAGAATCTGACAACCTTGCCATTAAAGGGGTGTTTGAGATGTACGCCTCAAAAGGTAACCATATCATCACGGCCACCACTGAGCACAAAGCGGTGTTGGATACGTGTAAGCACATTGAGAAAATTGGCGGACAGGTAACCTATCTGCAAGTGAACTCTGAAGGCCTTATTGACCTGCAAGAGCTGGAAGCCGCCATCACGGACAAGACCATCCTGATTTCTATCATGTATGGTAACAACGAGGTTGGCGTGGTTCAACCCATCAGAGAGATTGGCGCCATTGCCAAAAAGCACGGTGTGTTATTCTTCTCTGATGCTACCCAGGCGGTAGGTAAAATTCCGGTGGACGTGAAAGCCGACGGTATTGACCTAATGGCCTTCTCTGGTCACAAAATGTACGGTCCTAAAGGCGTTGGCGCTCTTTATGTTCGTCGTAAAAACCCAAGAGTGAAAGTGACCGCCCAGATGGACGGTGGTGGACATGAGCGCGGCATGCGTTCTGGTACCTTGAACGTACCAGGCATTGTAGGCTTAGGAAAAGCCGCTGAGATCTGCCGCACCGACATGGCCTCTGACACTGCCCGCATCATCAAAATGCGTGACCGTCTAGAGTCTGAGTTGTTGCAAATGGAAGAGTCTTACCTGAACGGCAACAAAGAAAGCCGTCTGCCGCACGTGAGCAACATCTCTTTCAAATATGTAGAGGGTGAAGGCCTGATGATGGGCGTGAAAGACATTGCCGTTTCTTCTGGCTCAGCCTGTACGTCTGCCTCCCTGGAGCCTTCTTATGTATTGAAGGCCATGGGAATGAGCGATGACTTGGCGCACTCTTCCCTGCGTTTCGGCTTAAGCCGTTTCACGACAGAAGAAGAAGTAGATTTCGCCATCAACCACGTGAAAGAAGCCGTGACTAAACTTCGTGAACTAAGCCCGCTGTGGGAAATGTTCCAGGAGGGAATTGACCTTGACTCTATTGAGTGGGCAGAACACTAAGAGACCAATTAGAAATTAGGAATTAAAAATTAGAAATTTATCCCAGCTTTTTAACTGCTTATTTTCTAATAGATTAGCCTAATTTCTAATTCATAATTTCTAATTTTTAATTAATTAAAGCTATGGCTTATTCAGATAAAGTAATTGACCATTACAGCAACCCGCGCAACGTGGGTACGCTGGACAAAGCAAAAAACAACGTTGGTACCGGTTTGGTAGGTGCCCCTGAGTGTGGTGACGTTATGCGTCTTCAGATTGAGGTAGATGAGAACCAAGTGATTACAGACGCCAAGTTCAAGACGTTTGGTTGTGGTTCTGCCATCGCTTCTTCTTCTTTGGCTACTGAGTGGTTGAAGGGCAAGAGCGTAGATGAGGCCTTGGCCATTGACAATATGGAGATTGTGGAAGAGTTGGCCTTGCCGCCGGTTAAAATTCACTGCTCTGTGCTAGCCGAAGATGCTATCAAAGCGGCTATCAATGACTACCGCGTTAAAAACGGTATGGAGCCACTAGAAGTAGCTAAGTCTCATCATTAATCAACCCAAGACGCACCGCTAAGCATGGATGTTTCCACTAACGCGCACGTAGAAAGTGCCCGTATACAGAAGCAGATAGAAGAACACCTAGGTCTGGACAGCAGTCAGCTGTTGTTTGACTTCAGGCCCATGGAAGACCGGATGCGTTTGGATTTGATTACCGTAAACCCGCGCCACCATCAGTCGTTTCTGTTACATACAGTGACCGGCTATGACCGCGTGGACGCTTTGCGGAAGATGTTGGACTATGTGCGTCAGTCACGTGACCAGGAGAGCTCTTTTACCATCCAGTGGATGGCCCGGGGTGAGCGCGAGCTCAACACCTCGTACTTTAGAGCCTCTAACATGTATGACGCCTTAGATAAACTGTACTTTGGCCGGGACATGAACACCATCACTGTGTTTAGTGTGGTCTTAAACCCGGTCTCTTAGAAAAAGAAAGGAGGATACGCGTATGATTACCGTTTCTGATAAAGCAAAAGAGAAAGTAGAAAAGCTGAAGAAGGATTCTAATATAGATGACAGCTTCAGACTAAGAGCCTCTGTGGCCGGTGGCGGATGCTCCGGTCTGTCCTATAAGCTTGACTTTGACGACGAAGTGAAGCCTATGGACCAGGAGTTTGAAGACAAAGGCGTGAAGGTAGTGGTAGACATGAAAAGCTTCCTCTATCTGGCAGGCACCGAGTTAGATTTCTCTGACGGATTAAATGGCAAAGGCTTCTACTTCAACAACCCCAACGCCAGCCGTACCTGCGGTTGCGGGGACAGTTTCTCTGTATGAGCAACGTATTTGAATAAACAAGAAAAGCCACCCAATGAGGTGGCTTTTCTTGTTTATAGGCTTTAGGTTTTCAGTTCTCGTTTTTGTCCTGATTTCCGGAAAACAAGCCAAAACGATTTGTAAAGCAGCTATATCTCCTGCTTCCCTTTCATTTGCTTTCTGCTTTCTCTCTGCTCTTCCGGATTTGTAATCCGGAAGCACCGAATTGGGGATTTGCAATCCCCGCGCTGTTCACGGCGCAATGTGTGTGCTAGATTCTATCAAGCGATTCGTTTTTGGCATGATTCCCAGAAAACAAGCTAAAAACGATACAGACCAGCATGCGCTCTTGCGCCTTTTCAGGCGCGGGGATTGCAAATCCCCAACTCACAACTTCCAGATTAGAAATCCGGAAGAGCGGGTTACTGTTAATATTCCCCGATTCATCTGTTCATACTTTTTACTTCCTTTGCGAAGCAAAACCCACCTTCACTTCTATCCTTCTGCGCCATGACCAGAGAAGAACTGCTTGCCACCCAAACCAGAATTGCCTCTTACATTCATCGCACCCCAGTGCTTACCTCCAGGTTGTTAGATGAAATGGCGGGCGCTAGGTTGTTCTTTAAGTGTGAGAATTTTCAGCGAATGGGTGCCTTTAAGATGCGCGGGGCGGTGAATGCTATTTTACAGTTGTCTGAAGAACAGAGAGCCAAAGGCGTAGTGACACACTCCTCGGGGAATTTCGCGCAAGCCTTGGCCCTGGCGGCGCAGAGCATTGGTGTGAAGGCCTACATTGTCATGCCAGAGAATGCGCCACAGGTAAAGAAAGATGCGGTGGTGGGTTATGGCGGTCAGATTATTGAATGTGCCTCTACTCCTATTGCCCGCGAAGAAATGGCGGCTCAGGTAGAAAAAGAAACGGGTGCGTATTTTATCCATCCGTCCAATGATCTGGAGGTAATTTTAGGGCAAGGCACGGCGGTGCTAGAGTTGCTGCAAGACTACCCAGACCTGGACTACGTCTTCTCTCCCGTGGGCGGCGGCGGATTAATTGGCGGTACGGCTTTGGCGGCACATTACTTTGGCCAGAATTGCAAAGTGGTAGGCGGCGAACCATTCGGGGCAGATGATGCCTATCGTTCCCTGCAAAGCGGCCTGATTGAATCCAATGAGACTACCAACACCATAGCCGACGGACTTAGAACCCAACTAGGCGACATCAACTTCCCTATCATCAAAGAGCACGTGGAGAAGATTATCCGGGTGGAGGAAAAAGAAATTGTGGCGGCCATGCGTCTAATTTGGGAACGACTCAAAATCGTCATTGAGCCATCCAGTGCGGTGGCCTTCGCGGCTTTGTTAAAGGAAAAGCAGAGTTACGCTGGTAAGAAGGTGGGAATCATATTATCCGGTGGAAATGTGGATGTAACCAAGCTTCCGTTTTAGGGCTGTTTTCCAGAAAACTGGCTAAAAACGGAAAAGCACATCAAATAGCAGCACAAAGGCCGAGGTGGTTTCCTGGAGGACAGCATTTGAGATACAACTAATTACCGAAACGCAAGCAAAAGAAGCACATCTAAGAAGCTGTCTTCCCGTATCTTTAGGATTACCCTTTTCATCTGCACACTAAATCATATAAAAATGCTTGCAACCAAAGGATATGCCGCTTTTGACCCCAACTCTCCGTTGGCCCCGTTTAACTTCCAGCGCCGGGACGTAGGTCCGCATGACGTATTAATAGAAATCCAGTTTTGTGGCGTGTGCCACTCAGATTTACATACTGCCAAAGGCGAATGGGGCGGCGCCAACTACCCCGTGGTGCCCGGCCATGAGATTGTGGGCCGCGTGGTGCGCGTAGGTGAGCACGTACAAAACTTCAAGGAAGGCGATTTGGCCGGCGTAGGCTGTATGGTAGATTCTTGCCAGTCGTGCCCGAGCTGTTCTGATGGCTATGAGCAATATTGTGAGAACGGCTTCACGGGCACCTACAACAGCCCAGAAAAAGGCTTGGACACACCAACGTACGGTGGTTACTCTAACCAAATTGTGGTGTCAGAGAAATTCGTGCTTAAGATTAGAGAAGACCAGGATTTGGCCCGCGTGGCACCCTTGCTATGCGCTGGCATTACCACCTATTCTCCTTTAAGACACTGGAAAGTAGGCCAAGGACACAAAGTAGGCGTGGTGGGCTTAGGTGGTTTGGGCCACATGGCCGTGAAACTAGCCGCCTCCATGGGTGCCGAGGTTACCGTACTGAGTACTTCGCCCAACAAAGAAGCCGATGCGCAGTCCCTGGGAGCCCACAAGTTTGTGGTGACCAAAGACGAGAATGCCCTAAAGCAGGTGCGCGGCTATTTTGACTTCATCATCAACACGGTTTCCGCCAAAGTAAGCCTGGACATGTACGCCGGTTTGCTGAGACGCGACGGTACCATGATTCTGTTGGGCGTTCCGCCCGAAGCGCCAGAACTGCACGCAGGCACCTTGATCTTTGGCCGTAGAAGCATTGCCGGTTCTTTGATTGGCGGCATCGCCGAAACGCAAGAGATGCTGGATTACTGCGCTGAGCACAACATCTTGTCAGACATTGAGGTGATTAACATGTCGCAGATTAACACGGCCTATGACCGGATGCTGGCTGGGGATGTGAAGTACCGCTTCGTGATTGACATGGCTACCCTGGAGCCTGAAAATGCGTAAGTGAAATAAATTTTAGGTGCCAAGAGCCAGCCCTTACCAAAGGCTGGCTCTTGGCGTTTTTGGCGTATTTTCCAGAAAAGAGGCTAAAAACGATGGCATGGGAGTAATCCGTTTTCAGATAGAAAGGGAGAAAATTTCTTGCTGTGAGTTTGACGTAATGAGGCATCCATTGTAGTTTACAAGCGATTAGGTTGCACTGGCGTTGCGGAAGAAGTTGATGTGATTTTTTCACTTGGCAGCAACTGGTAGGTTTTTTTTAACATCATCTGAATAAATACTGAATTTAGCAGTAAGCTGGCGGCAATGAGCAAAATGGGCGCTGAGTTCTTTACCTTCGGGGTCAAAAGCAATTCCATCTTCTATTCCATGAAAAAAGCATCCCTCCTACTCTTCTTCCTCTTGGTGCAATTAACCGTTTTTGCCCAGGAAGCCGCCGAACAAGAATTTGAAACGGACCGGCCCAGCAAAACCGAGGCCTCCAGCCTGGTACCCAACGGCTATTTCCAGCTAGAAACGGGAGCACAGTTTGAAAGAAACGAATACGGAGATTTGGTAGGCAAAGAATGGCTATACCCCCAGGCACTGGTGCGGGTGGGCATCTCCTCCATAGTAGAGTTTCGCGCCGAAGGGACCTTCAGACGCCAGCAGACCTGGTCTGGCGACCAGCTGGCCTACCAGCGCAAGGGACTGAGCACCGTGCGAGTGGGGTCAAAAGTGAACGTACTGCAAGAGAAGGGCTTGGTACCTGAACTGTCTCTTTTGCTCATGTTGGAGCTGCCCTTGGGCAAAGAAGGGTACAAACCTGAAAACGTAGCACCAGAGTTCAAACTACTGCTTTCCAACCACCTCACAGACAGGATTCAGCTGCAGTACAACGTTGGCTACAGAAAAGAGCCTGAGTACGGTGAAATGGAAGAAAAAATCCAGTACTCGGCTACTTTGAGCGGCAAACTAACGGATAGGATTTCTCTGTTTGGGGAGTATTTTGGCGAAAAGACCAACACCAATTCTGAAAACAACATTGACGGCGGCCTGCAGTTCTTGATTTTACCCAACCTGCAAATAGACGCGATCATAGGGACCAATCTTTCTCTGGACGTTCCCAATTTCTTTACCGGCGTCGGCCTTAGCCTGCGTCTGCCTCAGTAAGCAGCAAGAAACTGACCTCTACCCTTATGCCGCTAGAAACCGATTTTGTTGTAGAAACCGATCGCCTAACCTTAAGTAGGGTCACGCCCGCAGACGCTCCGTTTATCTTAGAGATCGTCAACAGTCCGGGCTGGCTAATGTACATAGGAGACAGGAACGTGCACACGCTGGAACAGGCCCATTTTTACATGGAGAACGCCTACTTCGGCAAATACCGGCTGCAGGGCTTCGGCATGTATCTGGTGCGCCGGAAGGAAGACCAGGCGGCCATGGGACTGTGTGGGTTGGTGCAACGCGAGTATCTACCGGGCCCAGACCTGGGCTATGCGTTTTTGCCTGGTTTTGGCGGAAAGGGATACGCCACCGAAGCGGCCCAAGGGGTGCTCACCTACGCCCGGGAAGAACTCAAAATCCCCCGCCTACTGGCCATGACCCTGCCAGACAATCACGCTTCCATCCGGTTGCTAGAGAAGCTTGGGTTTAGGTTCAACAACACGCTGCAGGACCCCAACACCCAGGAAGACCTGAACTTGTACAAGAAAGAGCTCTTGTCATGAAACGCAAAAGGCCACCAGAAAACTGGTGGCCTTTTGTTAGTATGGACTCTAGGAAATTTAGCGCTTTACCTCTACCGGATGGTCTTCCAGCTGGGCGTAGTGCAGTTTCCAAGCGCCTTTGTCGTTCTTTTTCCAAATCAGCATGTAGTTGCCTTCGCCCTGGCCTCTTGGCAATTCGCGGCTTTCTGGGATTACATCAACGGTGAAAGTACCACCTTCAAAGGCAATTTTTTCATCGGCGCCTGTGCTGATGGCAGACGTTCTCAGGTTCTCAATCGTCCCCATGGTCTCGCGTACCCATTTCTGGGACACTTCGCTTTTTCCGTTGAAATGTACCTCGCCTTGCACAAAGTGGGCGTCTTCGGCCAGTAGGGTATCTAGCTGGGTAGAGTTTTTGCTGTTCCAGGCGCCAATAAACTGTTGGCTGAGTGTAGAAACGTTGAAGGGTTCTTTTTCTTCCATCTTGGTACAGGAAGAGAAACCTACTAACAGCACTACCAAGAACATTAACATATTTGATTTCATAGAATCGGGTTTTAGTGATGGATATGCCTCATACTCCTTTTAAATATTAGGAGTTTCAAATATTTTACGATTTGGGTAAGAAAAAAGCCCAAGCACAGGGCCTGGGCTTTCTAATTTTAAGCGGTATCGCTTACCAGCTCTTTCTTCTGTACTCTGTGTTAGAGTAAGGCTTAGAATAGTCACCGTAGTCTTCGTTCGGCAAAAAGGCCATGTTGTCCATGCTCATGATCTGTGGCTGGCCGGCAGTATAGCCCGTGTAGGCCATGGTAGCGGCGGGGGCAGCAACGGCAGCAGCTTTAGTAGTTGATGCTTTTCTGCTTGATCCGGCAGATCTGTTAGAAGAACTATAGGCATAGGCTCTGTTAGCGGCAACGTTTCTGTTGAACTCGGCTACACGCTCAGCCTCTCTTTTCTTTTGTTTGTTGTCAATGATCTTACCAACCCCATACCCAACGGCGGCT
Organism: Nibribacter ruber; assembly: GCF_009913235.1. Classification (NCBI taxonomy): domain Bacteria; kingdom Pseudomonadati; phylum Bacteroidota; class Cytophagia; order Cytophagales; family Hymenobacteraceae; genus Nibribacter; species Nibribacter ruber. Next base: position 1,428,746 of record NZ_CP047897.1, read on the forward strand.
CCACCAACACCACCCACTACACCACCTACGGCGCGGTTTCTTTTGTGAATGATGGCCCCGGCAGCAGCTCCGGTAACACCGCCAATCACGGCACCTTTCGCTTGTGGGCTCCACTTTTTATCTTGTGCTTGAACAGATCCGCTTACTAGTAAAGCAATCATCAACACCAGGCTTAACATTACATTTACCTTTTTCATAACAGTTTCTTTTATTGTGGGAGATGTTTTTTCATTCACTCTGTTGTGGTTGACCTTATTTCAAGTTCCGTGCCAATTTCTTGCAGAGCGTTTAAATCTTTTTGTTTCGTTCTGACAGTCATTATTCAAGTACCGTGCCAAAAAGCTAATGCGCGTTACCTACCATCAGAAGGCTTATACTCCCTACACTGCATTTTAGATGCGTGCACAAGCCCCTACACTGGTCCATTCTCTCTGTTTGGGAGTTTTTATTTCGATTAAAACATACGCTTACCTTCCTGACTATTAACCTTCTACCCGAATCCATTCCTTAACAGACCAGGTACTTTATAATATAGAATTTAATATATTCTAGTACCTTAGGCTACACAATTTCTGGCAAAGCAAGGAATTACTTTATTATAAGAAGTAAAACAAATAATTGCTTGCCCGCTCAGTCTCACGTATGGAAAACACTGAAGAATACGCCCTGTTTGGGAAAATGACGGCCCAGCCCGGCCAACGCGAAGCACTCCTTTCTATCTTGCTGCAGGCGGCTCAACTGGTCTCCACCGCAAAAGGGTGCCACCAATACCTGGTTTACAAAGACACCCAGCACCAGGACTGTATCTGGATAAGCGAGATTTGGGACAGTAAAGCCGATCATGACGCCTCTTTGACTATTGCGGGCTGTAAGGAATTGATCATGCAGGCCATGCCCCTGCTGGCGGGCAAACCTGAAAGAACTGAATTGACGTTGTCGGGAGGCAAGCGCTAACTGACAGGTAACCTTAACAATCCTCCTTTTCACATGAGCGTAAGAAATCTCTGGCTGCTGCTGGCCATGCCTTTGTTTTTGGCTTGTTCTGGCCAAAAGAGCCCAAAAACGGATGACGTAGCAAAACTGAACCAACTGGCGGCAGAATACGTGCAACTCGGTTTAGGCATTGGCCAATATGATCCGGACTTTGTTGATGCTTATTACGGGCCAGACTCCTTAAAACCAACCGGACCCAAGCAGCCCACGTTCCCCAAAGACACCCTGCTGGTACAGGTTCATCATTTGCTTGGCCAGTTGAAGCCCTACACCACCGCAGAAACACCAGACAGCCTAAGAACGCGCGCCCACTGGATCTCTCAGCAATTGGTAGCCTTCGGGCGCCGCATCAAGATTATTTCTGGCGAGTACGCTTCCTTTGACGAAGAATCCAAGGACCTGTTTGGTGTGGTGGCTCCGCACTTCCCTGAGGGCACTTTTCCCGGCATTGTGAAGCAGTTGGACAGCCTGTTGCTAGGTTCCGGCACGGTGCAGGAGCGGTATCAGAAACTGGCCAGCAGTTTCTACCTTCCCAAAACCAAACTGGATACCGTCTTCAAAACCGCCGTGGCTGAAGCCCGCCGCCGTACGCTGCAGCATTTTCAGCTTCCGGCGCAAGAGTCCTTTGTGATTGAATATGTCACCAACAAGCCCTGGTCTGGCTACAACTGGTACAAAGGCTATCAGCAGAGCGTGATTCAAGTGAACACAGACCTTCCCAAGAGCATCAATGACGCCATTCTACTGGCCTGCCATGAAGGCTACCCGGGCCACCACGTGTACAATGCCCTGCTGGAGAAAAACCTGTACCAAGACCAAGGCGGCATTGAAATATCACTGTATCCGTTGTTCAGTCCGCAGTCGTTTATTGCCGAGGGCAGCGCCAACTACGGCGTAAGCGTGGCCTTTCCGCCCGCCGAACACCAGCGCTACGCCCGGGAAGTCTTGTTACCTTTGGCTGGCCTGGATACGACTCACCTAAGCCTCTACTACAAGGCCAGCGCCTTAATGGGCAAACTCAACTACGTGCGAAATGAGGTAGGCAGAAAACTTCTGGCCGGTACCATCACCCAGGCCCAGGCTGCGCAGCAACTGGTAGCGGAAGGCCTTTATGAAAAAGCATCGGCTGAGAAATCAGTAGACTTCATCCAAAAATACCGCAGCTACGTGATTAACTACAACTATGGCCAGGACCTGGTGAAGCAGTACATTGAGACCCAGGGCGGCACCGCCTCAGCCACAGACAAGCGCTGGCAATTGTTTGGTGAACTCCTCAGCAACCAGGTCACGCCCACCGACTTGCTCCAGAAAACAAAATAGTCTGGTACTTCTATCTACCTAATTGCTTTCCTTAAGGGAAAAGAAAGCTGCTTTGCATATCCACAACTGACTGGTGGCGGCTTTGGCTGCACATTATACTTTCATATGATCATCAATGATAGGTAAATACCAATAGCCTCTACTATAATGTTGTCATTTAGGAGATTGGAAGCAGGAAGCTTGCGTACATCGTTTTTGGTCTGTTCTCTTGAAAACAAGTCAAAAACGATGCATTAACGAATTCTCTCGTGCCTCACCTTGCTAACTCTGTATTGCAAGGGGGTATGCTATTTTCCGTTTTATTGCTTTTCAGCCAGAGAATAAACCAAAGTGAGGCCTGGTGAGACATAAATGAGCTTAACAGAAAACCCAAATTCTTTTGGATTAATAATGCTAGTTTCGGCCGACGGCTGCCGACGCCGTTTAATATAACCGTTGGTCTTTCTTAGAAGAATGAATTACATACAATATACAGGAGTTATATTTGGCGCTGTTTATGGCTTTATCTACAGGCTAATTTGCGAAAGAGAAGTAGTTGATACTATTTATAATATCTATAATATTTATACTGTCTCCTTTGTTTGGGTCTTACCAATTGTCATTGCAATTATCCCAATTGTTTTTGCTAGGAAAGAACTTCTGAATTCAAAATGGAAACAGTTCGCATTTCCCTTCCTTAGCGTTCTAATTTTTTTCATCCTTACGCTATCAAGCGGAGTTGAAGATTGGCTTTGCATTCTCATTATTTCATTTCCATTCTTAATAACAGCGGGAATAGTTGGCTTAGTTTTGGCACCTTTCATTAAGAACAGAAGCTCTAAAAAGCTTTACTCAATTATGCTTCTTCCATTTATTCTTAATCCGGTTGAGTCTCTTTTACCAAACAAGTCTGAGAAATTTCGTGTAGAAACTCAAATTGTCATCAATACCAATCAAGAAGTTGTTTGGGAAAACATTTTAGAAGTTCCAGAAATAAAGGAAGCAGAATATAATTATGGCTTACTGAACTGGATTGGCGTCCCAAGGCCTATTAAATCAAAAGTGTATACCACAGATGGCCAGAAAGTGAGGATCGGATATTTTTCAGAAGGTCTTAGGTTATATGAAAGCATCTCACAGATTGACACTCTTCATTATGTAGAGTTCAAAATCCTATTAGATAAGTCTAGATTAAGAGATTTACCTACAGATAAACATTTGCTACAAAGTGGCAATTTCTATTTTGATAAAATATATTACCGACTTCACAAAATAAATAAAGATCAGACAAAACTTACCCTTACCTGTGACTATACTCTAAACTCGAAAATGAATGGGTATGCTAACTTTTGGGCAAATACAATTATAAAAGACTTTGAAGTAAGGCTTCTAAATTCATTGAAGCATAAAATTGAAAAACAAATGTGAACAATGTGTAAAAACCATACGTTCGCCAACGGTCGGTACTCCGTTTACACCAGTTCCATAATAACTACCTTTAATAATTCCCCATCCTCCCAAAAACGACAAAGCCAGCCTTCCACCCAGAAGCTGGCTTTGTCGTTTTTGGGGTATTTTCCCGGAAAGAGACCAAAAACGGAAATGCCGCCCTCCTATCCTTCCTCAAAACCTGTTATCTTTAGGGACTCGCTTAGTTTCCAATCCCGTGAAGATAACGTCCGTCCGCTTCTATAACCTGAACTCGCTGCAGGGCGAGCACTTTATTGCCTTTCATTTGCCGCCTTTGAGTGAGAGCGGGTTGTTTGCCATAACGGGTCCCACGGGTGCGGGCAAGACCACCATTCTAGACGCCATCACGGTGGCCCTGTACGGACAAGTGCCGCGCCATGGCCGTGAGGTAGCCGAAATCATGACCCGCCACACCGGTGAGTGCTGGTCTGAAGTGGAATTTGAGGCTGAGGGTAAAAGCTATAGGGCGCGCTGGAGCCTTCGTAGAAGCCGAAGCAAGGCAGAGGGCAAGCTGCAAAGCCCCGTGATGGAACTCATTGACGCCACCACCCAGGAAGTGCTGGAGAGCCGCCTCTCTGAGACCCGCCAGCGCATCATAGACTTGTGCGGCTTGGATTTTCAGCAGTTTCTACGGTCCGTCATGCTCAGTCAGGGAGATTTTACGCGTTTCCTGAAAGCCAGCGAAAGCGAGCGCAGCGAACTCCTGGAAAAGCTAACGGATACCCGCATCTACTCTCAGATTTCGGTGGCCGCCTTTGACAAGGCAAAAGCCGAGAAGCAGAAACTACAAGACATTGAACAGCGCCTTCAGCTAGACCAGCTCTTGTCTGAAGAAGACCGCACGGCCCTGCAAAAGGAAGTGCAGCGCCTGAAGGAAGAAGCCCAACTGGCCCAGAAGCGCAGCCAACAACACCATCAGGAGCAAATCTGGTTAGAGCATCTGCTGAAACTTCAAGCCAGGGAACAAACATACACCAGCCAGGTACAAGACGCCCAGGCCAGACAAGAAGCGTGGCTGCCGCAGCAACAAAAGCTGCAGCAGCATGAACAGGTACAGCCTTTCCAAAGCGATTTGGTCCGATTCACAGAGCTCAACCGTCAGTACCAGGCGCTGGAAGAAACGGTGCAACAGTTGCAGCACCAGGTACCGGCGCAGGAACAGAAAGTAGCAGGTCAGCAGGCATTGGCCGAGGCTGCTAAGACAGCACACACCCACGCCCAGCAGGCACTCACTACCGCTGAGCCCACCTTAGACCAGGTCCTGCAGCAAGATACCCAGATAGCGGCGCAGGAGCAGCAGCTTGAGAAAGACCAGCACACCACCGCCAGCCTGCAAACCCAGGTTCAATCCCTGGCATCTACCCTGGCCAGCCAACAGCTACATGAACAAAAGCTTCTGGAAGAAGGCAAGCAGCTAAAGGCCTGGCTGGCCGCGCACGCCCTAGACAAAGAACTGGCCCAGAGCCTTCCGGAAGGTAAATCTGAGTTGAAGAACCTGGAGGAGGTTCACAGGCACAAAGCCAAGTACCAAAAAGAACAAGCTGGTTTTGCCCTGGAACTGGAAAAAGAGGCCAAAAACGGCGCCTCGGCCCAGACCCAGCTGGCCAGCACAGAACAAAAACTGACGGAGCAACAAACAGTACTCCTGCAATTACGGCAACAGGCAGAAACCGTCCTGTCGGGTCAACAGCCCGATGCCCTGGAACAACTCTGCCAAGACCTGCCTGCCCTCTGTAGCCAACTAGAAAAACAACTGGACCTTAGCAAAACGTACGTGCAGGCAGAGGAATCTAAAAAGAGCCTTCAGACTCAGGTAGACCAGCTGATACAACAAGTAAAGGAGCAACGCGCGCAGCTGGCAGGCACGTTGGCCCAGCAAGAACAAGCCCAGGACAAGCTCCAGAACCTGCAACAGATTGTAGACCTGCAGCGCAAGATCCAGGAGTATGAAGAGGCTAGAACCCAGCTGCAGCCAGAACAGCCTTGCCCTTTGTGCGGCTCACAGCATCACCCGTTTGTCACAGAACATCAACCCCAGACCCTTTCTGAGGCAGAGCAAAAAGTACAGCTACAGCTGGCGCAGGTGAAACAGTTGCAGACCCAGGAGAGAGACCAAGCGGCGGCCGTCCATAAATTAGAACTAGCCCAGGAACATACCCAGCAGCAACTAACTGGCCTAGAGCAGCAGGCACAGCGCTTGCAAGAACAGTTCTCACAGTTGAACTCTGCCTTATCCATGGCACATGATATTGCCGCAGGCGAGGCAATTGAAAAAACCTGGACGGCGCGCAAAGAAGAATTGACCAAGGCCACCGCCGCCTTACAGCAGCTTAGGGGCGTGCGCACTCAGATAGAACAGGCCAAACAGCTAGAGCTCACCCTCCTGCAGGACAAACAACGTTTTGAGCATGTTTTGGAAAATTCCGCCCAAAAACGAGGACACCTTCAAAGTCAGTTAGATAAAACGATGGAAGAGTTGCAAGACCTTTCAGAACAGGAGCAGGTGGTTTCCCAGACCTTGAAAGGATTCTTCCAGACGTACGGTGTACCGTTCACAGGCAGCAACGGCTTAGACTTGCTGGCACAATTAGAAGCCCGCAAGAACGCCTATGCCCAGAAAGATGCCGCTTTGCCAGAGCTGAGGGAAAGATACACCCAGGCCCAGGCCGAGCTGAAAGCCAGCACCGCCTCCCTGGCAGAAAAACAAGAAGACCTTCAAAAGCGCCTCGAGCAGGTTCAAATGGCTCAGAACAGCCTGCAGGAAATCAAGATGAAACGTTTTGGGTTGTTACCTGAGGGGCAGAATCCGCAGACTGAAAAGCAGCGCCTTCAACAAAACGTGCAGCACACCGCCCACGCCTGGCAGGCCGCAGAAGCCGTTTTGCACCAGGAGCAAAAGCAACTGGCCTTGCTCATCCATGAGCTGACGTCAAAGCAAAAAGACCAGGAGCGCACCCAGCAATTGTTAGCAAGCTTGGAGACAGAAATCCTCACCCAGGCCCAACCGCTAGGTTTTCAATCCCTGGCCCAGCTACAGGCCATGCTGCTCCCCGACCAAGAGGCCCGAGCCCTGCGCCAGGAGCAGGAATCTTTGCGCAAAACCCTAAACGAGCTAGCGCACGGCCTGCAACAGGTAAAAGAAGAATATAGCACAGAGAAAGAACGCCACCTCACCGAGCTGACTCTGGAAGAAATAAAACCGCTTCTGCTGGCCCTGGAGGAAGAGAAAAACCAATTGCAGGCCCAAAGAGGACAGCAGGAACTCAAGCTGCAACAAGACACACATCTTAGAGAAAAGCACCAGTTGCTCACGCAGCAGCTAGACGTGCAGAAAGGCGAAGCTGACCGTTGGGACAAACTGGCCCGCCTTATTGGGTCCGCTGATGGGAAGAAGTTCAGCAAATACGCGCAGAGCCTCACGTTGGCGCGCCTGGTAGAACTGGGTAACCGCCACCTGCACCGGCTCAACGACCGGTACCGCATTCTAAAAAGCCAGGACTTTGAACTGGAACTGCAGATCCTGGACACCTACCAGGGAGACGCCGTACGCTCCGTCAACTCCCTTTCCGGGGGCGAAAGCTTTTTGGTAAGTCTGGCCCTGGCATTGGGTTTGTCAGATTTAGCCAGTCACAAAGCTCAGATTCACTCATTGTTTATTGATGAGGGCTTCGGGACGCTGGATGCGGAGACGCTGGACATTGCCATGGACGCTTTGGAGAGCCTGCAGGCCAGCGGTAAAATGATTGGCATCATCTCGCACGTAGAGGCTTTGAAAGAACGCATCAGCACGCAGATTATAGTCCAGAAGCAGGCAGGCGGCCGAAGTGAAATCAAGGTGGTCAGCAGCGCCGGGGTTTTGATGGACTAATGCACATGCCTCAACCCTTTATTCCTTTTGCTGCTGAGGTCGTTTTTGCCGTATTTTCCAGAAAATAGGTCAAAAACGACTTCGTAAGAAAAAAGGCTAGTTGAAGAATACTTTTTAACAGAATGGCCAAGGCTACCAGATGGTTGAGCTGCCTTGGTTTTGAACCTAGCCCGTAAAAGACTAACGCCCAGAAAGAATAGAGGGAAGAGATACTCTTGCCTGCTAAAATCGTAACAGAAAAAGATTGCTACGTCATATCCCTACCCACATGAAAACCCAGCCTCGTTTTTTGTCTTCTTTCGCCTACTTTTTTTGGGTACTGCTGTTGCTGGGTTGCCAGCAGACGTCAGAAAAACAGGCCGAAGTAGCCACGGCTACAGAAGAAGGGTATGACCGGGTCATTGCCATCAAAGACGGTGACACCATTGAACTGCTCAAAGACGGCAAACCACTTCGGGTAAGGCTGTATGGCATAGACGCGCCAGAAAAGAACCAGGACTTCGGGACCCGGTCGCGGCAGTTCATCTCAGAGCTGTGCTTCGGGAAGGACGTGCGCCTGGAAGTGAAGAACCTGGACCGCTACGGCCGTACCGTGGGCATCGTTTATCTGCCAGACGGCCGCAACGTGAATTATGAGATGGTGAAAAACGGATTTGCCTGGCACTATGTCGCTTACTCCAAAGACCCGCAGTTGGGCATTCTGGAAGCCGAGGCCCGCGCCAACAAAAGAGGCCTCTGGGACTGGCCCAACCCCGTGGCCCCCTGGGAATTCAGGAACGGCAGAAAGGCGAAGAACGCCAAAACAAAAACACAAAAGAAGATACACTCCAATGACGCAGAACGGTCGGCCAGCGCTGGCGCGCCCGTTTACCTTTGTGACAGCCCCGGGGCCACCACCTATCACCTGGACAAAGACTGCCGCGCCCTTTCTACCTGCAAAAGCAAAATCATCAAAGCCACCTACACCCTCGCCGAAGAACGCAACCGCAAAGCCTGCCGCATTTGTGCCATTTAATTGATGATTGTTGATTGTCGATTGTTGTTGGGCTAAAGGCTTCCATCTCCTCTTTCCTTTCATCGTTCTATTCTCTTTTCTTCCACTAGAATTATCCTTTGGAGGATACAACAATTAACAATTAACAACCAGCAATTAAGTTAATGCTTTGATTTGAGGGTGATGATCACCACTGCGGTTACCAACAGGGCTGTGGCTACCAGGGTTTGCGCCGTAATTTCTTCGTTGGCCAGGGCCCAGCCTAAAAAGACGGCAATCACGGGGTTCACGTAGGCATAAGTAGATACCTGGGCTGGTGGGGCCACACGGGTGAGCCAGCTATAGGCGGTAAAGGCAATCAAGGACCCAAATACCACCAGGTACCCAAACGCCAACCAGGACTGTTGGCTTACCGCAGACCACTGGGTAGTTTGCCACTCGCCCGCCACCGTTCCTGCCAACAATAACAAGGCACCGCCGCACAGCATCTGCATGCCCGTGGTAAGGACTTGTGAGCTGGGCAAAGGAGCTTTGTTGGAATATAGAGAACCTAGGGCCCAGGCTCCCGCTGAAAAAAAGATGAGCACACAAGGGCCTAGGGCTATGTCTCCGGTGGATTTCCAGGGGCTTACCAGCACCAACATGCCCACAATGCCAAGGAGCATTCCCAGGAGAACCGCCTTTTTGGGTTTGTTTTTCTCCTTACCCGCCCATTGCAGGGCTACTATCCATAACGGTTCTGTGGTGACCAGCAGGGCGGCAATGCCAGAGGCTACGTGCTGCTCAGCCCAAACCACGGCTCCGTTGCCCACCAACAACAGCAGGCCGCCAATGATGAAAGTGCTTCGCCAGTGAATAGGCGCCGGCGCCGTGTCTCCCCGCAGCCTGGCAAAGGTAAACAGCAAGGCCCCGGCCAGCAGAAAGCGCAAGCCCGCCATTAAGAAGGGTGGCAGGGTATCAATGGCGAAGACAATGGCCAGGTAGGTAGAACCCCATATAATGTAAATCGCGGCAAAAGCCGCGATCTTTAGCCAGCCGGCAGGCGCTGCCGGCCCACCAGAGGTGTTTTGCTTAGACATAGAACTACTTACTCTTCGGCGTGTAAGACCAGCAGCGGAAGCGTGGTTTGGTACGTCATTTTCTCAGCCAGGCTCATGCTGAAGATGTTTTTGAAAAAGCTTCGGCGCTTCTTTAAGATGGCCAGCATGTTGCTTTGCGTGGTGCTAAGGTACTCTTTCAGGCCGGTGTCTTCTTCTTTGTGAATGATTTCTCTGAACTGCACCGGGTACCCTGCTGTCTCTTCTTGCAGGCGCGCCATATGAGCCCTTCCCTTCTCTGCGGTCGCTTCATCGGCTTCCTCGGTTACATGTACTACTTCAACTTCGGCCTGAAATAGCGAGGCAAGGGCTACTACCTGCCGCATGGCCCTGGCATCTTCGGGCTGGAAATCTGAGGCGTACACAATACGGTGAATCTCGGGGAACCTGGCGTTGGCCGGAATAGCCAGCACCGGACATTTTACCTGGCTCATGACGCTTTCAGTGTTGCTGCCAATCAGGATTTCCTCCAGGGTATTGCCGCCGCCGGTGGTGCCCATCACCACAAAATCAAAATCTTCTTCCTTGGTAAGGCGCTCAATGGCGTCTGCCAGAAACGCTTCCTGCACGCGGTAGTCAATGGCCATGGCCCCGGCGTTAGGCAGGGTTTGCAAATGCAGTGCCATGGCATGGAGCTTATCTGCACTGTAGCGGCGCTGCTCATCCAGCATCTGGCTGGCGACCATGGCAGACTCTGTGGTGTCTAACATGGGAAGGTGCAACACATGCAGCAAGGTGAGCGAAGCGTTGGTGCGCTGGGCTATCTGCAACGCGTACTCGGCGGCTTTGGTAGAAGGCTTGGAGAAGTCTACCGGACAAAGGATTTTTTTCATAGCGTTAGGAACGTTCAACTAGCTAGCTTTACGCATAGTTCTTCTCTCCGAAACGTGAAAACCGCACTTATGTTAATGACAGGAGCTAAATCTTAAGTTTATGCCCTCACAGTTCGTCCAACCAACGCTCAGCGTCTTGCACGTTGTCAAAGAAATTAAGCGGAAAATCTGTTCGTTGGGCAATCTTGGACAGGTGCACCTCTACATCTTCTTTTTGGTACACCTCTGCCGCCTGGTGTATGCCCGCCTCCACCATGACGCGGTGTACATGCATGGTCAAGGCTTCTAAACTCTGGGAAATGTAGCTTACCTGACTTAGGTCTGCCAGCAGCGTGAAACCGGGCTGCACCAATTCTAGCGCGTCTTCCCAGTCCCGGATGAAGTCTGGCACCTGATCTGGGTTTGACAGAGTCTCCTTGGCATTGAAATACACTCTGTTCTTACATGAGTCAACAGAGAGTTCGTACAAGGGCGTATTGGTGACGGGAACCATACCGGTAGACAATAAAGTTTGGTGCTACTTTCTGACCAAGGCTATAAGAAAGGAATAATTCAATTCGCTAGCCACCTAAAGATAGGAGATTCAGGCCATATACGATACCTCACCTTCCTTAAAACGATATTTTTTTATAGTGCGCTTTCATTTCGTCCCAGGTCCAGTATTGCTTAGCCGAAACCCCTGCAAAGCTCTCCCTTAAAAAGGCAAGGACGCTGTTCTGGAACGCTTCCAATGGAATGGAAGAAGCATACATCCTTCTTTCTGTGGGGTTGGCGTACTGTTCTGCCTTCCGGAGCTGCTGATTCTCCAAGCGAAGAAGAGGGCCCGTATCCGTGGGGCTGGGAGCGTGCCAGGTAAAACCAGAAGTTTCCAGAGTATTTAAGCGGGCTGCCAATTTTCTCAAATCAGGTCGGGGCAAGGTGGGCCGGGTAGCCAGATCCACCCAAGTGGTGTACTTGCATTCCAGTTCGTAGCGCTGGCCAGCGTAGCAGCTGAGCACCAGGTCAAACCCCGTCGTTAAGCTGAACAAGGCGTAGTAATGCACCGGAACCGGCGTATCTATGACCACCAAGCCCAGTTCTGGATAGGGATGCACGCTGGTTGCTGGTTCTCTTACCTGCTGGTAGTGCTGCACTACCTGGGCGTATTCTGGCAGCCAGATCGCCTTGAACCGCTCTGGATGCACCAACACTTCGGTAAACGCCTCAAGAAAATAATGGAACTTGGGAATAGATGCGATGACCTCGTTTTCCTCTAACGCATCTGCCCCGAACGGCGGGTAGAAAAGGGCTTTTTCCTGGGCGTTCACCCAGCAGACCACCTTCAGGGCGGTGTCTGCCTCTGCAATGCTCAAGTCCAGTTCCCTGAAATCCCCGATTACGGCAATCTGCCGCAAGGTTTCTTCCTGTTCCAGCGTCAAATCAGGGTGCAGCAGGGCCCAAACACCCACCAGTGCATCAATATCGAAATGATTAGCCGTGACATAGTGGTAATTTTGCAGGGCTGGCCATGCTTGTTTGAGCGCCTGTAGCACCATGCCGGCACTGGTGTCTTCGCGCAGAAGGACCGGCGTGGCGGCTCCCCGCCAATGGGACAACACCAGTCCGTTGGGGTGAAAACTGTCTACTACCACGGCGGGCGTATGCTTTAATTCTGGAAAGGGAAGGTAACGGAACTCCATGTGAGCAGGATAAATTTCTTTGGATCTTGCCCAGACCCATGCTGCAATACTACAGAATCCGGAAGAAACCAGACGGTCGTTCTTTTCCGTTTTTGGCCAGTTTCCCAGAAAATAGCCAAAAAACGATGCCCACTAGCGCCTCCTGCGTCCTCTGCCCCGCCGGTTGGTGATTTTGTCTAGCCGCTTGTTCTTCACCCAAGACAGGTATTTTTGCAGCCCTTCAGACGCCCGCAAGGCACGCACACTGTTGTAAAGGACGGCCAGTTCTTTGTTGGTGTAGGTAAGGTGCACGGTACTGTGGCAGGGCTGGCACAGCGGTACGGTGGGCCCGTGAGCGCCGCCTTCCTCCCGGGGCACCAAATGATGTAGCGTAGTGAAGCCCACCTCCCGTTCACACAAGCCGCAGACGGGGTCTGCACTCTCCTGGATTTGTTTTTTACGTTTCGCCACGCCTGAACTTGTCTCCTGCTTTTACAACAATTGCCTACTCCCAGATCTTTGTTACTCCACCACTGGCCTAATGGCTTTTCTTTTACCTTCGTGGCCGGGGTTTCAATCTCTAACCAGACGCCTCTGATTGCGTACAGTAGTGCGGTTACCGGTGGTAACCATTTTTTATTTACCCATGTTACTGAATTCTTCTCCTTCTTCTGCTCCCGCGCTGCGTGAAAGCTGGCTGCTGTTCATTCTGGCGGCCATCCAGTTTACGCACATCATGGACTTTGTGATTATGATGCCGCTGGGGCCGCAACTCATGCGGGTCTTCCAGATAAGTCCGCGGGAGTTTGGTTTTCTGGTGTCTGCCTATACGTTCAGTGCCGCTCTTTCTGGGTTCCTGAGCGCCTTTTTCATTGACCGCTTTGACCGCAAGTACGCGCTTTTGGGACTCTACCTGGGGTTCACCCTGGGAACGCTGGCCTGCGCACTGGCGCCCAACTTTAGCTTTCTCCTGATTGCGCGGGTGCTGGCCGGCGCGTTTGGAGGGGTGCTGGGGGCGTTGGTACTGGCCATCATTGGTGACTCAGTGCCAGAGGAACGCCGCGGGGCTGCAACTGGTAAGGTCATGGCGGCTTTTTCCATCGCCTCCATTGGCGGAATTCCTATTGGTTTGTACCTGGCCAGCCACGCCAGCTGGCACGCGCCCTTTTACCTGCTCACCGGCTTATGCGTGCTGGTGCTCATATTGGCCTGGCGCATGCTGCCTCCTATGCGAGAACATTTGCTTCACCACCTTCCGCAGCATCCGGGCCAGGTCATGCTCACCATCTTTACCAGGGCCAACTGCCTGTGGGCTTTTACGCTTATGGTCACGCTTTCTTTGGCCGGCTTTACGGTGGTGCCCTTCCTGAGCCCGTACATGGTGGCCAACGTGGGTTTTGAAGAAGCCGAACTCAGCTACATCTACCTCTTTGGCGGGCTGGCTACGGTGGTCACCTCCCAATGGGCAGGCCGCCTCGCCGATAAATTCGGGAAGAAAAAGGTATTCATGGCCGCGGCGCTTTTCTCAGTGGTTCCCATTCTAATCGTGACTAATTTGCCGCAGGTGCCGCATTGGCAGGCGTTTGTGGTGACCACGCTGTTTTTCATCGTGTTCGGGGCCAGGTTTGTGCCGGCCATGTCCATGATCACCTCCAGCATTGAACCCAGGCTGCGCGGAAGCTTCATGAGTGTCAATTCTTCTGTTCAGCAGCTGGCCTCTGGGCTGGCAGCGTTTCTCTCAGGGCTCCTTATCACCAACGCTCCCGGCCAGGATGACCTGATAGGATTTGGCACGGTGGGTCTCATTGCCGCTTTCTTCACGCTGGTGTCAATGTGGGTAGTGACCAAGCTAAAGGCGGTGAGCTAGCCCGTTTTTAGCCTAAATTCTGGAAAATAGGCCAAAAACGGCACCGCAGAATCCTTTGAAAGGAGAAGCCAAACCTGCCCAAGAATCGTATAGAAAAAAGAAAAACTAAAGAAGAACCATGGCTAAGAAATCCTTCACTGATCTTATCAACAGCCCCGGCATGCCCGTGCTGGTAGACTTCTACGCCGACTGGTGCGGCCCCTGCAAAACCATGGCCCCCATTCTGCAACAAGTAGCCCAGCAATACCAGGGTAAACTCAAGGTGATTAAGATAGACGTGGATAAGAACCAGGCCATCGCGCAGCAGTACCGTGTACAAGGCATTCCCACCCTTATATTATTTCACCAAGGCAAATCCCTCTGGCGCCAATCCGGTGTAGTCCCTGCCCCGCAACTCAGCCAGATTGTGCAGCAGCATTTACCATAGAAAACCTGCGGTTTTCAGTAAGAGTTGAGAGGAAAGGTGATACCTGCCCGGCGGTAAAGGGTTATTTTCATCTATCATGCTAACACCTCCCTTCGTTCTGCCAGGGGAGAATCTGCGTGGCGAAAAGGCATCGCCCTGAGTAAGCTATTATAGACTAAGAACTCGCTTGTCATCCCCCTGCAAAGAGGGACTCAAAACCTCTTTTAAAATGAAACCAGTTTTTGGTCTGATTCCTGAAAAACTGCCCAAAAACGGAAGGACACCCATACCCTGCCCATAAAAAAAGGGTATTACTCCCTCCCTTTCTCCACCAACAACGGAAGCGTTAAAAAGAAAGTAGTCTGCGGATGCGGCAGAGACGTAAAATGCAGATTACCGCCATGCTGCCGCACCATCTGCCTGGACAAACTCAACCCGATGCCCGAGCCTTGCGGCTTGGTGGTATAGAAAGGAATGAACACATGGTCTTGCGCATCTGGGGCAATGCCAGCGCCGTTGTCCACTACCTCAATCCGGACCAGATGTTCGGCTTTGGGATCTTTGTGGGCACGCAGGAGAATGCGGCGTTCAGAAACCTGGCTGCAGGATTCCATGGCGTTTTTGAGCAGGTTCAGAAGGACCTGTTCCAGTTGCTCAGCATCGGCGTTCAGCCATAGAACTTCCTCCGGGAGCTGCATCAGGAAGGCAATGTGCTGGTCTTTCATCTGGGCTTCCACCAGCTTGCAGACATGGCTGCACAGGGCCTGGATGTTGAGCGGTGCCCGGCGCGGCGGCGGCACGCGGGTAAGGCGGCGGTAATTCTCCACGAAGTGCTGCATGCCGCGTGTGCGCTTTTCTATGGTACGCAGCCCCAACTGCAGATCTTCCATGGTGTCTTCTTCCAAGTGACCCGCCTCAGTGACCGGGGTTAACTCAGATGCCACTAAATCACTAATGGAAGAGGTAAGCGAGATGATGGGCGTGACAGAGTTCATGATCTCATGCGTCAGCACGCTGATTAGCTTTTTCCAGGCTTCCAGCTCCTGGGCCTCCATCTCAGAGCGTATGTTTTGGAAAGACATGATCCTGATTTCTTCCTGCTGAAGGCGTAGAATGGACACTTGCACGGTGAGTAAGACTTCCTCAGTGAGTTGCTTGAGCTTGATGAGCTTGCCTTCCTGCGTAGGCTCCCCGAAGGCGACTTCAGTAAGGTTGGGATACAGGCGGGTGGCGGCGTTCAGGTTCTGCAGAAAAGGCAAATCCAGGAGCCGGTGGGCGGCCTTGTTCATGAGCTGAATCTGCCCCGTCTTGTCAAAGGTGATAAGGCCAATGCGCAAATGCTCCACCACGCCCTGCAGGTACTGGTGGTGCACTTCCTTTTCGGCCTTCACCTGGGCAAAGGACTCCGTGATTTCATTGAAAAGGCGGTGCAATTCGCGGTACTGGGGCGGGGCTCCTTCCACGGCAAACCGCAGCGTGAAGTCTGAGTGCTTAATGGCCAGCAGAAACCGAAGCATGTCCTGGTGGGTGCGCTTTACGTAATGCACCAGCTCGGCCACCATGGCCACCGCAATGGCCAGCAGGCAACACATGGAGATGTACCACTCAAACCTGAACCCAATGTACAAGGCCAGCAACAGGGTAAGCCCCAGGCTGGCCACGCGCGCAATCACCCGCAGGTTAAAGGGACTAAAGGCCATACTTCTCAATTCTTCGGTACAAGGCCGTACGGGTAATGCCTAGTTCTTTGGAAGCATGGGTGATGTTGCCGTTGTTTTTGAGCAGGGCCTGCTGCACCAGTGTTTTCTCTACGTTGCCCAGGGTCTGGTCTTTGGCCAGGGTGAGTTCCTCCATGTCTACGGTGTCCTCAGCCAGGTAAATGTCTGAAGGATGCAGATGACCAGACTCACACATGATCATGGCCCGTTCCATGGTATGCTCCAACTCCCGTATGTTACCCGGCCAGCTATAGGATTGTAGTTTCTGCAGCACCGCCTTTGACAGTTGCACCGGTGGTTTTTGGTACTTTTTGGCGAAAGTAGCCAAAAAACGCTCGGCCAGCGGTTGTATGTCTTCTTTGCGCTCGCGCAGGGGCGGCAACTGAACCTCAACCGTGTTGATACGGTACAGCAAATCCTGCCTGAACCTGCCTTGCTTCACCATGTCATACAAGGGCATGTTGGTGGCGCAGATCAATCGGATGTCCACCAGCTTTCCTCTGTTGGAACCCACGGGGGTCACCACCCGGCTTTGCAAAGCAGTCAACAACTTAGCCTGCAGCGGCAGCGACACGTTCCCGATCTCATCCAGGAAAAGCGTACCACCTGAGGCTACCTCAAAGCGCCCGATGCGGTCTTCTTTGGCGTCTGTGAACGCGCCTTTCATGTGCCCGAACAGTTCACTCTCAAAAAGCGTCTCGGTCACGGCCCCCAAGTCTACGGGAATGAACACTTCTTTGGCTCTTTTGGAAAGACGGTGCAGAAGGCGGGCCGCTACTTCCTTGCCGGTGCCGTTTTCGCCCAAGATTAAGACGTTGGCGTCTGTGGATGCTACTTTCTCCAGGGTCTGGTACACCTTCTGCATGGCCGGTGAGGTGCCCACCAGCTCCACGCCCACTTGGTTGAGGGCTTCATTGAGGTGCTGCTGCTTGTTTCTAAGGTGCAACACTTCTGAGGTAGACTGGCTGAGTTTGCTAGCGGCCGTGATGGTGGCCAGCAGCTTTTCATTGTGCCAAGGCTTGACTACAAAATCTGAGGCCCCCAGCTTAAGCGCCTGCACGGCCAGGTCAATGTCACCGTAGGCGGTCATCATGACAACCACGGCCTGCGGGTCTATTTGCAGGATCTTCTGGAGAAGGTCCAGTCCTTCGCGGCTGGAGGTGGCGCCGGCCGTGTAGTTCATGTCCAGCAAGATGACGTCATAGGGTTCTTTGAGCAGCAGGTCTGTCAGGCGCTCGGGCCGTATTTCTGTGCGCACCAGGGAGAAATGCTGCTTTAAAAAGATGCGCCCGGCGGTGAGAATGTCTTCCTGGTCATCTACAATTAATATACGGCAGTTGGTTTTGCTCATACAGTAAAGGAAAAAGGGTTCTGGCAGAGGAATAAACACGCACAAAGAAAGTGCCACACCAAACGCTGGCCCAGACCAATGGGTGAGAAGCTGTAGGTCAACTAGTTACAAAACCACTTAACAAATATCGCTCTTTTCTATGTACGGTTCCAGACGAATAAATGTACGTTTCCGGACACTAGATTGCAACCTAGCGCATATCTAAACTGACATTCCGCTTGAAATCAGGGGTTTATAAAACTGGCATCTAGTTTGGATGAGAATTTCCACAACCCCACCACTATGCAATACTCTGCCCCGCTCCCAGACCAGACGGCCTTGTCCCTGGCAAAGCCCAAACACCCACGTACGCCAGCCTTGCTAATACCCATGCCAAGGACCGGGCTACCTGAACTGGAAGAGCTTCGCGCCCAATTTGACCAAAGGACTTCTTCCACCACAGTAGAAGCCACAATTCAATGGATCCACGGTGCCACCTGAACCTTGTTTTTGGCTTGTTTTCCAGGAAATAGCCCAAAAACAGAAGCCTGGCGCGGCAAAGCCTGGAAATGCCTGGCGCCATTGAGCCGCCAAATGAATTAAACGTATTTTTGAGGAACCTGCCTGCTGTAAAATCTGCCTATGGCCCTTGTCTACCAAACACATGCTGAAGAATTACTTTAAGATAGCCTGGCGCAACCTGCTCCGGAACCCGGCCTACTCTGCCATTAACATTGTGGGGTTGGCTACGGGCATTTCGGCGTGTCTGCTCATTTTTCTGTTTGTGCAGCATGAACTCACCTATGACCATGAGATACCGGGCTCTGAGAACATTTACCGCATCAACAGCAACATCAACTTTCAGGGCAAGAATGACCACTTTGGCCTTTCTCCCCGCCCCTTGGCGCAGGCCATCAAGGAGGTCATCCCAGAGGTGAAGCAAAGCACCCGCCTTTCTACCATAGACAAGCAGACCCTCTGGGTTGACCAGAAACCCTTTTTGGAGGACCATCTGGTTTTCGCGGACAGCACGTTCTTTGAGGTGATTCCTTACACGTTTCTGGCCGGTGACCCCGCTACCGCCCTGGATGCTCCTAAAACCATTGTCCTCACTGAGGAACTGGCCACCAAACTCTTTGGCGGCGCACAGCAAGCCATGGGGCAGTTTATTTCCTTCACCCGAAACACGCACCAGGTGACGGGCGTGGTCAAGGGATACAAGCACTCCCACTTGCCCATCAGCGCGTTCCTGTCCCAGACCACCCGCGAAGAGGCCCTTAGGCTGGGCAAAGACTCTACGGCCGCCGTTTTTGAGGAAAGCCACTGGCTGGCCATCGGGTACTACACATATTTCACGCTGTACACGCCTGAGAGCATGCCGGTTTTTGAGCAGAAGCTGGCCCAGCTGGTCAAGAGCACCATTGAACCCTGGATCAGGGAGCAGAAACTGAGTGCCACCATGCGGTTTGAGGTGCAGCCCATCCGGGAGATTCATTTGGGCGGCCAGTTTGAACATGAGCTCTCCCCGCCCGGTAACAAGGCGTACGTGTACATTTTCAGTCTGGTGGCCGTCTTTCTGCTCTTGATTGCCTGCATCAATTACATGAACCTGGCCACGGCCCGGTCTGCCAAGCGCGCCCGCGAGGTGGGCCTGCGCAAAGTAGTGGGCGCCGACCGCTACCAGATCATCAAGCAGTTTCTAGGCGAATCCATCCTGCTCACCTTGCTATCGCTGATTCTGGCCCTGGCCATGACCGAGATTTCCATCCCCCTTTTCAACCAGCTCACCGACAAGGAATTCACGCTGTCTTCTTTTCTCAGCCGTAACTTTATTCTCACGTTGTTGGGCATTCTGCTGTTTGTGGGTTTGGCGGCGGGCAGCTATCCGGCGTTCTTCTTGTCCAGTTTCAGGCCGGTGGAGGTGCTCAAGTCTGACAAGAGCCCCAGAAGCGGCAGTTCCTGGCTGCGGCGCACGCTGGTGGTGTTGCAGTTTACCATTTCTTTGGTGCTCATCATTGGCACGGCCGTGGTGTACAGCCAGCTGCAGTTTCTGAAAAACAAGAACCTGGGCTTTGACAAGGAGCATGTACTGGCCATTAACCTGCCCGCCGGAGACACCACCGTGGCCCGGCATCTCAACGTGGTCATGGACCAACTCAGGCAGCACCCCAACATCACCTCCGTGGCCCGCACCGGCAACATTCCCGGCGAGGACCTGGGCCGCCTACTGGTGTTGGTAGAGGATGAGAAGGGCCAGCAACCGGTAGACAAGACCATGAACGTGATGTTTGTGGAGGAAGGCTACCTGGAACTGCTGGGCATTCAACTGAAGGAAGGGCGCTATTTTGACCAGGACCTTGCCTCAGATGAGAAAGGCGCGGTCATTTTGAACGAAGCCGCCGCCCAATGGCTGGGCTATGCGCAACCGCTGGGCAAGAAGATTCAATTGATTGACTATGACGCCCGGGTGATTGGCGTGACCAAGGACTTTCACTACGCCTCGTTGCACAGCTCCATTGAACCGCTCATTCTGGTGCCCATCAAAAACTCCAACGGGTACCTGCTCACCAAGATGAAGGCCGCAGACATGGCCCAGACCGTGGCGTTTGTAGAGCAGAAATGGAAGGCGTTTGCGCCCCGCTACCCCATGGAGTCTTTTTTCCTGGATGATTACTTTGCCCAGCAGTACCGCGCCGAAGAAAAGATGTTGGCCATCTTCGGGTATTTTGCGGCGCTCACCATTCTCATTGCCTGCCTGGGCTTGTTTGGTTTGGCGTCTTTCACGGCAGAGCAGCGCACCAAGGAGATAGGCATTAGAAAAGTGTTGGGCTCTACCGTTTGGGAGATTGTGCTGCTGCTGTCCAAGGATTTTGCCCTGCTGGTGATGGTGGCCATTGGTCTGGCACTGCCCCTGGCCTGGCTGGGCATGCGGTACTGGTTGCAGGACTTCGCCTATAGAGTTCCCATGAGTGCCTGGCTGTTTGTGTCTGCCGCGTTGGTGGCCCTGTGCATTGCCCTTATGACGGTGGGCGTACAGGCGGCCAGAGCGGCCTGGCTCAATCCCATCAAAGCCCTGCGGAGCGAGTAAAAATCGTTTTTGGGCAGTTTTCTGAGAAATAGCCTAAAAACGATGGAAGGCGCTGGCAGAAAGGGCAAGGAATTTGCAAGGTTCTATATCTAAATTCCCTATTATTTCGTTGTTCTCTTACTCCCTTCTCATAAAGCTGTATGGTTAGATCATTTATAGCGGCCCTTGGCCTTGCCGTGTTGGTGCAGTTGCCTGCGTTGGCACAGAACCCAAAGAACCCAACCTACCGGTTCTCCATTGACCTGAAACAGGTAAGCAATGACAAACTGCCGGTGACCCTGCTGGTAGATGACCTGGACCAGCACGAGGTGCTCTACAAGCTGCCCAAGATGGTGCCGGGCACGTACGCCGTCTATGACTTCGGGAAGTTCATCTCAGACTTCAAGGCGCTGGACAAGAAAGGGAGAAAGCTGCCCGTAGAAAAGGTAGACGTGAACACCTGGCGCATCAAGGACGCCAAAAAACTCACCAAGATCACCTACCTGGTAGATGACACCTGGGACACGCCCAAGCGCGAAGACATCGTGTTTGAGCCTGCCGCCACAGACATTGAGGCCGGAAAGGTGTTCCTGATCAACACGCACGGGTTCTTCGGGTATTTTGAGGGCATGACCAAGGAGCCGTACCAGGTGGTGGTGAACAAGCCCCAGGATTTCTACGGAGCCACGCCGCTGAGAGCCTCGGCCACTACGCCCACCGCAGACACCTACCTGCTGCACAACTACAATGACCTGGTAGACGCGCCCATGCTGTACAGCAAGCCAGACACCGCCATGCTCAAAGTAGGCAACGCAGACGTCTTGATTGCCACCTACGCCGGTGGCGGCGGACAACGCTCCAAGAACCTGGCCAGCAACATCAAAACCATCTTGGACGCGCAAAGAATCTACCTGGGCGGCACCCTGCCGGTAGACAAATACGCCTTCCTGATCTATATTGACAACAAGCAGAACCGCACCGGGGCCTATGGCGCGCTGGAGCACTCGTATTCCTCCATGTATTATTTCCCCGAGATGCCCCCGGCCATGCTGGCAGAGCAGGTGCGCAGCATCTCGGCGCATGAGTTCTTCCACATTGTCACGCCCTTGAACATTCATTCAGAGGAGATCGGCAATTTCAACTTCTCTCAGCCCAAGATGTCCAAGCACCTGTGGCTCTATGAAGGCGTGACCGAGTACTTTGCCCACCACGTGCAAGTAAACCAGAAGTTGATTGAGGTAGACGCCTTTATGGAAGAGATGCGAAGCAAGATCATCGCCTCTAAGGAAGAATACAATGACAGCCTGCCCTTCACTGAACTGAGCCTGGGTGCCCTGGACAAGTATGAGAAACAGTACGGCAACGTTTACCAGAAAGGCGCCCTCATTGGCATGGCCCTGGACATTAGGCTGCGTGAACTTTCTGGCGGAAAATACGGCGTACGCAACCTCATGAAAGACCTGAGCCAGACCTATGGCAAGGACAAATCCTTTAAGGACGAGGAGCTGTTTGACAAGATCACGGCCCTCACCTTCCCAGAAATCAGGGATTTTTTCAGACGCTATGTAGAAGGCGCCGAGCCATTACCGTACACAGAGCTGTTCAAGAAAGTGGGCGTCATTTATAAACCGGCCGGCGTGGAGAAGCGTCTTTCTCTGGGTAGACCCACCTTGGGCTATGACCAGGCTTCTGGTAGAATCATTGTGGCCAGCGTAGAAACCCTCACCCCTTTTGGCAAGCAATTGGGCTATAAGGCAGAAGACCAGCTGCTGGCCATTAACGGCGAAGACCTTACCCTGCAAAACGCCACAGACTTGTTCCGGAAACACATTGCCAACGGCAAGGAAGGCAGCATGCTCACCATCACGGTGGGTCGCAAGGACGCCAGCGGCAAGGTGAAGCCCGTAGAGCTCAAAGCCAAACTGGTACCCACAGAGGAAATGGTGGCGCACTCGCTTGCTCCAGACCCTACCGCGACAGACGCCCAGCTGGCCCTGCGCACCGCCTGGCTGTTTTCCAGTCTGTAACCTTACCAAGGAAAGCCACTCCCGTTTTTGGGCTGTTTTCATGAAAACAGCCCAAAAACGGGAGTGGCTTTTTTAGATATATTTACACCATGAACCCAGAGTCCCGCCAAAAGCTGCTAGCCTTCATAGACACGGCCCACACCGCCGTAGAAGTGTCTTACCCTACCGCCCCGGTGTACATAGGCACCCCAGAATACCTGGAGAAAAGACGCCTGTTGCTGGCAGATTTGTCGTTGCATCTGGCCCAGGACGCCCTGCACGGGGAGAGCCTCCAACCCGAAAAAGCACGTCAGCGCCTGTTTGCCATTACCAGATTGTACGCAGAGCTTTATCCAGAACATGGGTTCTCAGCGGCGGCCCAGGCGCTTTCTCCCGAGGTCATTGAAAACATCTCGGCTGGGTAGGCGTTATGCTTTCGGGAAATTAGAGTAATATCATCGTACCCATCTGGTCACCGTCACTGCCTATGTCTCTTGCCTTGCGCCTTCTGCTCTCTTTTACACTCCTGCTTTGCCTGAGCTTCTCTGCCGCTGCCCAGGACAAAGCCACGTTGAGCGGCATTCTGAGAGACGCTAAAACGGGGGAACCCTTAATTGGGGCGAACGTGGGCCTGCTGGGCACCACCGCCGGCGTGACCACCAACACCAATGGCTTCTACAGCCTCACCACTGCCCCTGGCACCTACCGCGTGCAGTTTTCTTACCTGGGCTACCAGACCCAAGTGCAGGAAATAGCTTTAAACAATGACCAACGCCTGAATCTGGAGCTGGCCCTGCTCAACACTGAGCTCAAAGAAGTAGTAGTGGAAGGCGAGCGCAACACCTTTCAAGACCGCCTCACCACTCCCCAGATGAGCATGGAAACCCTCTCCAGCCGGGAGGCCAAACTGCTGCCCGCTCTTTTTGGCGAAGTAGACATCATCAAAACCCTGCAATTGAAACCGGGCATCCAGTCTGGGGGCGAGGGAACCAGCGGCCTGTTTGTACGCGGCGGAAGCAATGACCAGAACCTGGTGTTATTGGAAGACGCGCTAGTGTACAACCCCAGCCACTTGTTCGGGTTTTTCTCAGTGTTCAACCCAGACGCGGTGCGCAACGTGGAGCTGTACAAAGGTGGCTTTCCGGCGCAGTTTGGCGGCCGGCTCTCCAGTGTGCTGGACGTGAAAATGCGTGACGGTAATAGAAAGGAATATGACGTATCAGGGGGATTGGGTTTGATTGCCTCTAGGTTGACTGTGGAGGGTCCCATACAAAAAGAAAAATCTTCGTTTCTGGTGTCTGGCCGGAGAACCTACGTGGACGTGTTCACGCGCATGATCAACAAAGCCAAAGAAGACGACCCAGACTGGAGCCCCATCCCCGACTATTACTTTTATGACTTCAACGCGAAGGCCACTTTTGAGCTAGGGCCCAATGACCGGCTGTTTGTGAACGGCTACTACGGGCGCGACTTCTTTACCTTCAATGATGAGAACTTCAACTTCAATTTCAACTGGGGAAACCGCGTGGCCAGTGCCCGGTGGGCGCATCAGTTCTCGCCCCGGTTCTTTGTCAACACCACCTTCTCCACCTCCAACTATGAATATGAGATAGCCAACCAACTGGACATCTTCAGCTTCAACCTTACCTCCAGCATTACGGACTACACCCTGAAAACTGACTTTGAGTACCTGCCCAATGAGCGGCACCATGTTCGGTTTGGCGGTTCAGCCACGGAGCACCAATTCACGGTGGGCCGCCTGCAGGCCAGCAGCCAGGACGGTTCTGTGAACGTGCAGGCCGGCAATGATTACCAGGGACAAGAGTTTGGCGTCTATGCCTCAGATGACTGGAGTTTCTCCCCGCTCCTCACGGTAAGCTACGGGCTGCGCCTGTCGGGTTTTAGAAACGACAAGACGTTTGTAGGGTTGGAGCCGCGTCTGTCGGCTAACTATCGGTTCACGGAAACCCTTTCCTTGAAGGCCAATTACACGCGCATGTACCAGTATGTGCATTTGGTGTCCAACTCAGGTGCCTCCCTGCCCACGGATATCTGGTACCCGTCCAGCCCGGGCGTGAAGCCGCAGCGTTCAAACCAGTTGGCAATTGGGTTGACCAAACTATACAAAGACACCTACCTGTTCAGCACAGAGGCCTACTACAAAGACATGCAACGCCAGCTGGATTTGCGGGACGGCGCCCAGATCTTCGGGAATGCAGAGCTGGAAAAGGAGTTTGTCTTTGGCACCGGTGAAAGCTACGGACAGGAGTTTTACGTGGAGAAGAAAGAAGGCAAAACCACCGGATGGATAGGCTACACCCTTTCCTGGACCAACCGTACCTTCCCAGACATCAACAACGGCAAGACCTTTCCTACCCGCTTTGACCGCCGCCATGACCTTTCTGTGGTGGCCATCCATGAGTTCAGCGAGCGCATGAGCGCCACGGCCACATTTGTGTACGGGACCGGAAACGCCTATTCCCTTCCGGTGCAGCGGTTTATTTTCCAGGATGTGAACGGCGAGGACTATACGGTGATCCCCGTGTACACTGAGCGCAACTCGTTCAGGCTGGCGGCTTACCATAGGCTGGACCTGGGGCTGGTGTACAAACTCAAACCCAAGCGCGGCACCTCAGACCTCACCTTCAGCGTGTACAACGTCTATAACCGCCGCAACCCGTACTTCGTGTATTTTGAAACCCTTAAGGATGAGGAAACCGAGCAAATCACGGGCTTTGTGGCCAAGCAAGTGTCTTTGTTCCCGGTTATCCCTTCCATTACTTATAATTTCAAGTTTTAAGCATGGCACGTATTCAATCAATTGGCTGGTTCTGGGTTCTGCTGTTGCTGGTGGGCTTTTCGGCCTGTGACATGGAGCAGGAAATTGAAGTGCAGCTGCCGGTCCTGCCTCCTGAGTTGGTGGTGGAATGTTACCTGGAAGAAGGCAAACCCATCAGGCTGGCCCTGTCTGAGACCTCGGGCTATTTTGAAGGCGCCCAGCCGGTGGTGGTGAACAATGCCACCGTCACCATCACCAAGAACAACTCATTGGTAATTCCTTTGCGGTTTAGCGTAGAGGTAGACAACAAGAACGAGAAAGTCACCAACTACCAAAGCCGGCACGTCATCAACAGCCAACCCGGCGATGTGTACACCCTCACCATCACAGACCCCAAAGGCCGAAAGCTTACAGGTTTTACCACCGTGCTGCCGCCTGCGCCGCTAGACAGCGTGGGCTACAAGTTCAATGACAAACCCACTGAAAGCCAGGAAGCGTACCTGTTCATACGGTGGCAGGATGACCCCACCCGCGAAAACTACTACCGTCTGCTGGCGCATAAAAATGACAGTACCGGCGTGGAAAGCGAAATGGACGCCGAGATCAACGACCGCCTGCGCAACGGCGAGAAGATCACCTACACCACCACTTACCGCTTTGAACGGGGAGACACGCTCAACATCAAGCTTTTTCACATTGACAAGGCCTATTATGAGTTCATCAGTAGCGTAGAAGATGCCCGCCGCTCCAACGGCAACCCGTTTGCCCAACCGGTGTCCATCAAGCCCACCGTCACGGGCGGCTTTGGCGTTTTCACTCACCTGAACTATGCCAGCAAAGAGCTCATCATAAAGTAAAACCCAATAGCCTAAAAACGAGAAGCCCTGCAGCACAACGCTGCAGGGCTTCTCGTTTTTAGGCTATTTTCTGGGAAACAGGCCAAAAACGCCTATTCCTGAAGCTTGATGAGTTCTTTGATGAGCAGGGTCATGTTGGGTTCTGCCTGGGCGGCGGCCTCCAGAATGTCTTGCAGCTTCACTTTCTTAATCTTGCCTGGCACACACAGGTCTGTGATTACAGATACGGCAAAGCAAGGCAGGTTCATGTGCACGGCGGCAATGACCTCTGGCACGGTGCTCATGCCCACGGCATCTGCTCCAATGGCGGCCAGGTACTTGTATTCTGCCTTGGTTTCCAGCATGGGCCCCGGCACACTCACGTACACACCGCTTTTCACGTTCAATTTAAAATGATCAGACAAATCCAGGGCCTGCTGGATCATGCGGTCTTCATACGGTTCGCTCATGTCTGGGAAGCGCGGTCCCAGCTCGTCTATGTTCTTCCCAATCAATGGGTTGGTTGGCTGCAGGTTGATGTGGTCTGTGATCACCATCAGGTCTGAGGTGTTGAACTCAGGGTTGAGGCCACCGGCGGCGTTGCTCACAAACAGGCGCTTTACGCCCAGCAGTTTCATGACCCGCACCGGAAACACCACCTGCTCCATGGTATAGCCTTCATAGTAATGGAACCGACCCTGCATCACCACCACGCGGCGCCCGCCCAGATCCCCGAAGATGAGTTTACCGGAATGGCTTTCTACCGTAGACACCGGAAAATGAGGAATGTCTGAATAGTTGAGGCTGTGCCGAATCTCCAGATCTTTGACCAGTGCGCCCAACCCCGTACCCAGAATTATTCCGAACTCAGGCTCATATTGATGGTTGATCTGTTCTTTTATGTAAGCGGTGGCTTCCTGTAAGGCTTGTATCATGATGGTAGAGTAAAAGGTCGTTTTTGGCTTGTTTTCTGGGAAACAGGCCAAAAACGGGTTTGTTTACCGCTGCAAGGTCTTAATTTTTTATGAAACTGTAAGACCCGGCCTGTTTCTTTCCCCACAAAAAAGGCCGCCAATGGCAGCCTTTTTTGTGGGGAAAGCTCTATGTTTAACTTTATTGAATGGCAATGTCATATGGCAGACGCGCCTGCACTCCCTGCATTCTTTCCAATTGCTGGTACTGTTGGTAGTACGGCAGCATGGTGCCCAGTTCTTTCTGCAGGCTGTAGGTACGCACCTGCGCCTCTGCGTCATCAAAGAAGTTGGTCAGGAAAGATTTCTGCTCTGGGTAAGAACGCAGACGGTACTCGTCTTTCTTGAGGCCCGCTTTTTTGGCAGCAATGGCAACGGCATCATCCAGTCCGCCAAACACGTCTATCAGACCTCGCTGCTTGGCCTCTGTACCAGACCAAACGCGGCCAGAAGCCACCTTTCTCAAGGCTTCTACAGACATGTTCCTTGACTTGGCGGCCTTGGTGGTGAAGTCTGCGTAAATGCGCTCCACCTCGCGCTGAATGTGCATCTTCTCGTATTCGGTCATTTCACGGGTCACAGAAGGAACGTCAGAGAACTTGCCGGTCTTCACGCGGTCTACGGTTACGCCCAGCTTGTTTTTCAGGAAGTTCTCGGCGTTGAACAGCATGCCAAACACGCCAATGCTGCCGGTAATGGTGTTGGGGTGCGCCACAATGGTGTCACAGGCCATGGCAATGTAATAGCCGCCAGAGGCAGCCACGTCAGACATGGAGGCGATGACCGGTTTCACTTTCTTGGTGAGCATGACTTCGCGCCAGATCACGTCTGAGGCCAGGGAACTGCCGCCCGGCGAGTTGATGCGCAAGACCACGGCTTTCACGTTCTTGTCCAGTCGCGCCTTTCTGATTGCCTCTGACATGCCTTCGCCACCTATGGTGTTCTCGTCACCTTTGCCGCCTACGATCTCTCCAGAGGCGTAGATGATGGCAATCTTGTTTTTAGACGAACCAGACTTCTTGTTGACATCTGCCACCTTGCGGTACTTGCCCAGGTTCACCACGTTGAGTTCTTCTTTCTTCTGGGTGCCGGTCTTGGTCTTCATGTAGTCCATGGCCTCGTCATAATAGCCCAGGTGCGTCACCAGGCCATATTTAAGAGCGTCCTGGGCGTTGTGCACCAGCATGGAGTCAGAGATGTTCTTCACCTCGGCAAAGGACTTGTTGCGTGCCTTGGCCAGGTTCTGCAGCATGAAATCATTCAGGGAATTCAGGAAGGAGGTCGTCTGGGCCCGGCTGGGCTCGCTCATTTTGTCTAAGATGAACGGCTCCACAGCGCTCTTGTATTCGCCCACCTTAAAGATATACGGCTGAATGTCCAGCTTCTCCAGGGTGCCTTTGAAGAACATAACCTCAGAACTAAGTCCGTTCAACTCCAGCGTTCCTGATGGGTTCAGGTAGATGCGGTCTGCCACCGAGGACAGGTAATAGGCTTTTTCTGTAGCCACCTCACTGTAGGCCACCACAAACTTCTTAGACTTCTTGAAATCCACCAGCTCGTTTCTAATCTCTTCCAGCGACGCCATGCCCACTTGCATGAACTCCAGGTTCAAGAGGATGCCTTTGATGTTGTCATCTGTCTTGGCTTTCCTGATGGAGGCTTTGATTTCATCCAGGCCAATGCCCGTCTCCCCTAACACGTCTGACAACCCCAACTCAGCGAACGGGCTGCGGGGGCTGCGCTCTAGGATAGGCTCATTCAGCTTGAGTTCCAGCACAGACTTTTCTTCAATCTTCACGGTGTCATCTGTAGACGCCGCCGCTATGCCTGCCAGAATAATAAAGCCCAGCACCATGAACAGGAGCAGGCCCACAATTGTGGCCAATACGTATTTCAAAAATTGTAACATGTCTTATAATTCTACAGCAAAGAGTGTCCCTGCACCAATGTTTCTACATTAGTCGAATATAAGCCTTAAGACTTACAACCTTTTCTGAATATTGGAATTTTTCTTGTCCGGGGGTGAGTAAAAACCCAGCCAGCCAGCCCATACATCTGTCTATATACATGAGTATCAGCCGCTTTTAAAACACCTGTTTTAATCTAGGCAAAGCAAAAATCAGTATTAGCCGTATACCTGCACACATGCGCACCTGGACTCTACTCCTGCTCTTGTTCCTGATTGCCCTGCCGGGACAGGCCCAACTGCGCCGCAACGTAAGCCTCAAGTATTTTGGATTAACCCTGCACCCCAAAGGAGACGACAACGCCGACCTGATGCCCCTCAACCCAGACGGCAAAGGATATTTTGTGGTGAATTTAGGCGGAAGCGTAAGCTATGAGCAGTTTCTAAAGGGAGACAAGTTTTCTATAAAAGCTATTCAGGCCCTCTACGCAGACTGTGCGCTGCAACTGGCCGGCTTCACGCATTTAGGCGTACGCGCCGTCATTTTTGAGCTGGGCCGTCATTCCTTAAACGGGGGACTTGGTCCCACCCTGGTCTACCGCCGAAACTGGTCTACTCTGGACGGTTACAACATGTCTACTTCTTTCTTTGCAGGTGACCCCAACGATGCCTGGCAGTACAAGATGATTTGGTACGCCGGCGAACTGGAATACAACTACCGCCTCTCTGACCGCACAGACCTGTCCACCTCCTTCGTGCCCGGCTACCCCAACATCATGAGTTTGTCTTTTGGCGTGCGGGTGTGGTTGGGTTCAATGAGTGAATGAGTGGTTGAGTGAATGGATGAATGACATTGAAAGGTGTGAAAATTGGTAATAAGGGCTAGATGATTGCATTTTCCAATCTCCACATTTTCAAATTCTCACATTTAAAACCATTCACTCATTCATTCAATCTCTCATTCAATCATTAGTTAATACCCATACCACTCGCCCCACTGGTTGCGTAGGTTCTTGCGCATCTCGTTTTCGCGGGCATTGTTGCCGGGATTAAAGAAGACGGTGCCCTTGAGTTCTTCGGGGAGGAAGTTCTGGGCCACGAAGTTGCCTTCATAGTCATGCGAGTACTTGTATTCATTGCCGTAGCCAATCTCCTTCATGAGTTTGGTGGGCGCGTTGCGTAAATTCAGCGGCACGGGCGGGCTCCCTTGTTCGCGTACCATGGCCCGGGCCGTTCTGATGGCTTTGTACGCTGCGTTGCTTTTAGGCGAGGTGGCCAGGTAAATAGCGCACTGCGACAGGATGATGTCACACTCTGGGTAGCCAATCACATTCACCGCCTGAAAACACTCATTGGCCATGATGATGGCCGTTGGGTTGGCGTTCCCTATGTCCTCAGAAGCCATGATGAGCATGCGACGGGCAATAAATTTAGGGTCTTCGCCGCCTTCAATCATGCGGGCCAGCCAGTACACCGTGGCGTTAGGGTCTGAGCCGCGCATGGACTTGATGAACGCCGAGATGATGTCATAGTGGGCCTCGCCGCCCTTGTCATACAGGGCTAGGTTCTGCTGGGCAATCTGCTTGACTAGCTCATTGGTGATGACCAATTTCTCCAGCGGATTAGAGGTGCTTCCGTCAATGACAATCTCCAGGAGGTTGAGCAGTTTGCGCGCATCGCCTCCTGAGATGGTCAACAATGCCTCGTACTCCTGCACATCAATCTCGCGCTTCTTCAGAATCTCATCCTCAGTCAAAGCCTTCTGCACCAGGTCAATAAGCTCCTTCTTTTCCAGCGACTTGAGAATGTACACCTGGCAGCGCGACAGTAACGCGGGAATCACCTCAAATGATGGGTTTTCTGTGGTGGCGCCAATGAGCGTGACAATGCCTTTCTCCACGGCGCCCAATAGAGCGTCTTGCTGTGATTTGTTGAAGCGGTGAATCTCGTCTATGAAGAGCACGGTGCCCTGTCGTTTCTTGGCCTGGTCTATCACCTCCCTGATGTCTTTTACGCCCGCGTTGATGGCGCTCATGGCCACGAACGGCACCTTTAATTGACCGGCAATGATGTTGGCCAACGTAGTCTTGCCCACGCCCGGCGGTCCCCAGAAAATCATGGACGGCACCATGCCCGCCTCAATGTAGCGGCGCAGGACGCCTTTGGGCCCTACCAGATGTTGCTGGCCGGCGTATTGGTCTAAATTAGCGGGGCGCATGCGCTCCGGCAAAGGCGCTTTGGAGGTTGGAAACATGGCAAGCTCTCTCTGGGAAAACAATGGTGCTATATACGCACCAGAAACCAAAAGCGAAGGTACTTCTTTCTCTTCCGTTTTTGGGCTGTTTTCTGGAAACCACGCCAAAAATGGAAGACACCCTCCACCTCAACTAACTTGTGAAGCGCCTAGAAAGAATCTCTCGTTTAGCTAAAAGGGAAAATTTTAATCAAAAGGAGCTACAGAGACAATCTTGAAGCCGGTGCCCTCTTTCACTATCTGCACGGTTATGCCCGAGGCCGCGTACACGTCTTTCCATTGCACAAAGCCCTGCACTTTCTTGTCAAACGTATGCACTTTGGCCCAGACAGGGTCCTCGTGGTCACCGTCTTCGGCAATCTCCAGGAGCGGGTACGCCAGCACGGCCGCTTTGGGGGCCTTCAAGGAGGGCTTTGCGTATACCGGCAGCAATGGTTTTAACCCGATGACCGTGGCATATAAATCTACGTCAAAGTTGTCTAGCTGCGGGCTATAGAATCTCTGCGATTGCACATACGGGAACTGGTACACCTCTCTGCCTTCTTCCTTCTCAATGGTGCCGCCCAACGCAAGCGCTTCTTTCAGGCTAGTGAATCCCTCCATCTTTTTAAGGAAATCCTCTAAAAAGTCTGCTTTGCCGTAAGACCCGCCCCCATGCGAAACGGCCACGCTGTCGCCTACCGCATTCATTAAGAAGACCGTGTCTTTTTGCGCACAGGCCGTAATGACTTGCTGGACAAATGCGGCTAATTCTGGCACAGCCTTGGTTTCATTGACAGGTTTACAGGAAAAGGTAGCATGCGTCACTTTCTGCTGGGCAAACCCAGTAGAAACAGATAAGAAAAGCAGAAGACCGAAAAAGGAAAGTACGCGCGCCATGCAACAATTTACCAAAATTTAAGAACGAAAGGAAGCCTTGGAAAGTGTTTTGCCTAAGAAAGATTCAACCTCGTTTTTGGCCTACTTTCTAGAAAACAGGCCAAAACTCGCTCGCCTCTGGCGAGTGTGAGGAACGTACGGCGTCCCGCCGCTACTAAATTGATGACGGTTACGTCGCGAAGCGGCCCAAAGGCCACAGAATGCCCACACTCGCCAGAGGCGAGCGAGAGAATTTTCATGTCTTTATAAGAAGTACAACTGGGCTCATAGAAAAGAAGAGTGCTTCTGAAGTTTAAAGCCATAAAGTGCCAACTTCGTTTTTAGCTTCTTTTCCAGAAAACAGACCAAAAACGCTTATTCCCCCTTCTGCTGTTGACGGGCTTTCATGGCTTCGGCTTTGGCCACAGCAATGGCTTCCTGCTGGTCGGCCCAGAGTTTTTTCTTTTCCTCGGCTTGTTCTGGCGTGAGGTCTGTGAAATGGTAAATCATGTTTTTGATGTCCACTTCCGCGAAGTCATAGACCTTGGTCATGGTGAGGCAGTCGGTGGGGCACACGGTGGTGCAGAGGCCGCAGTAACAGCACTTGGCCAGGTCAATGTCGAAGACGGGTGCGTAGAGACGCTTCTTGGTACCGTCAGAGGTTTCGCCTATTTCTTCTGTGGCTTTCACAGACTCAATGGTGATGCAGTCCACGGGGCAGATTTTGGCGCAGAGGTCGCAGACTATGCAGTCATCAATTTCATTGTGCAGACGGTAGCGCCCATTCTCGGGCACCGGCAAGGATTCATAAGGATAGGTAAGTGTCACCACGCCCGTGTCTTGCTGGAAGTAGTTGGGGTCTGCGATGTGCAGGGGCGAACGTCGCTCCCGTGCCTGGAACAGGTGTCTCCAGGTGAGGCCCAGGCCCTGCCACAAGGATTGGAGGTCCCGCCAAAAGCCGCGGCGCTGCAAACTGCCTATTTTCTCCTGAGGGTTCTCCATGAGTTTAAATCATCAACAAGCGCCAGACGGCGGCTATTAAAACCAACACTAAGGCGGCCGGCGTGAGTATTTTCCAGCACAGGTGCATGAGTTGGTCTACGCGCATACGCGGGAACGTCCAACGCAACCACACCTGCACCACCATCAACACCAAGGCCTTATTCACCAGCCAGAAAAAAGCCCATAAATTCCCGGACCAGGCACCTAGCGTTCCGGTGGTCCAATCGGCTAGTCTCACAGGCCCCATGTTGGGGAAAGGCGTATTCCAGCTACCTAAAAACAGAATGACGGCCACCAGACTCACCAACAGCATCATGGCGTACTCGGCTAGGAACAGCGTGGCAAACCTAAATCCACTGTATTCTACGTGAAAACCGGCCACCAACTCAGACTCGGCCTCCGGAATGTCAAAGGGCGCGCGGTTACACTCGGCTAAAGACGCTATAAAGTAGATGATGAACCCGAGGCTCAGCAAAGGCACACGAACAATGTTCCAGCTTAGGATTCCGCCCACGTGGGTCACGTCTATGCCCAGCTCCTTCAACCCGAACAGGTAATTCACCTCCTGCGCATACCCCGGAAACTGTTGCAGATGCACGCCCTGCTGAAAACTGATTTCCTGCAAGTCCAGGCTCTGACCGATGATGACCACGCTCAAAATAGCCAGTCCCGCCGGAATCTCATAGGACACAATCTGCGCCACCGACCGCATAGCGCCCAGCAAAGCATATTTGTTATTAGAACCCCAACCGGCCATGAGCAAGCCAATGACATCAAGTGACACAATGGCCAGCAGAAAAAACAAACCAATGGGCGTGCCAGATGGGACCAAATCAGGTGTTAAAGGAATGACCGCGAAGCCCGCCAGCACCGAGGCAAAGATGACCAGCGGCGCATATTTGAACAGCATTTTGTCTGCCGCAGCGGGCACAATATCTTCTTTCTGGAGGAGCTTGAGTAAATCAGCGGCGAATTGCAAGGTGCCGTAAGGACCGGCTTCCATGGGCCCTAAGCGGTCTTGCATGAAGGCAGAGAGCTTCCGTTCGGCGTAGAAGATGATGACCACCACGCCCAAAATGAGAAGAAGTACCAACGGCAGTGCCCACATGCGCTCAAGGAGTTGACTAGTTCAAAGGTACATTTATTCAGGGTTGATTGGCAACAGGATTTAGGTCCATTTTATGAATTGCGTTTTTAGCCTGAAATTCAGAAATCAGCCTAAAAACGATTCTGCCGCTTTGGGCTATCATTCACTTCTCTAAGGCTTTTTAAGAATCAGATAATCTCTCTATTTTAGACTCCTACAAATGACGCTTTCTGTATGTTTTTGAATCTGTTGTTGCCTTTGTTCTTGTCTTGGTCTACCCTTTTCGCTTCTGAACCTGCTCAATTAACGGGCCAGGAGGTGCTGGAGAAGATGCATAAAAAATATGCGGGCAAGTTTGACCCGTATTTCACGTTTGACCAGACGGCCATTCTGTATAAATCTCCCACAGATTCCAGCAAACAGGTGTGGCATGAGGCCATCGCGTTTCCGGGGAAGCTAGTTATCAAGTTTGAAGACTTCGCGGCGGGCAATGGGGCCATCTATGCGCAGGACAGCCAGTTTGTGTTTAAGGACAATGTGCTGCAGAACAGACGCCGCCGGGTGCATGAGCTGTTGGTGCTGGCGTTTGACGTGTACCACCAGCCGGTGTCTAGAAGCGTGGCGCAGTTGCAGGAAGCGGGCATAGATTTGACCAAGGCCTTTGCCACCACTTGGCAGGGCAAAAAAGTATATGTGGTGGGTGTGACGTCTCTAAACCAGAATGCCAGCCATTTCATCATAGACCAGAAAAACCTGTGGCTGCTGAAAACTGTTCGGCAAGTCGGCCAGAACCAGAGCGTGGTAGATGTGAAAGGTTACCAGCACGTGCAAGGCAACTGGATTGCCACGGATCTTACCTTCACCAACAACGGCCAACCGGTCATGCATGAACTCTACTACAATATGAAATTCCCGAAGTCATTGCCTCAGGTGATGTTCATGGTAGAGGGTTTCAAAACCGCTCGCTGGTAAGCCCGTTTTTAGCCTCTTTCCCAGAAAACAGCTCAAAATCGAATTCCAAACAACAATCAACAATTAGCAATCAACAAATAACGAATTCATGGCTACTTCGGTAAAATTGACGCCCGCTCAACAGGAAGAAAAGATTAATGCGTTTTTCACCAATGCGCCGGCGTTTGCGCAGCCTATCTGTGAGAAACTGCGCGAAGCCATTGCCGCGGCAGACCCAGAACTGCAGCCGTCCTGGAAGTGGGGCACGCCGGTGTATGAAAAGAAAGGCCACACCATGGTGTGTGCCATCAGTGCGCACAAACAACATGTGAACATGACCTTCTTTCAGGGTGCTTTGATACCAGACACCTATGCCCTTTTCACAACCGGACTAGACGCCAAAAACATGCGCACCATCAAGTATACAGATGCGTCTCAGGTGAATGAAGAGCAGGTGATGGAATACGTGAAAGCCGCCGCGCAAATAAAGACAGCACCAGCTTCCAAATCAACGGAACGCGCCGTTATTGAGATCCCCCAAGATTTAAAGCAAGCGCTTTCTGAGGCACGGCAGTTAGAAGCTTTTGAGAAGATGGCCTATACGCACCGCAAAGAGTACGTGCGCTGGGTATCAGAAGCCAAACGTCCAGAAACCCGCAACAACCGCATTGCCAAGACCGTGGAGCGCATCTCTGAGGGCAAGAAATTCAGCTAGGCTATTGGAGGGCATCCTGAATTTCACGCAGGAATTCGCGGTGGTTGCCTAAGTGGTAAATGTCGGTTTCCAGTTCTTGGGTGGAGGCGTAGAGACTGCTGCCGTACTGCATGTGCAGGTATTTGGCAGTGAGCTTGAAGGGAACTTCAAAGCCGTCGGGCAAGGCATCATCGGCACCTACGGCCATCAGAAACACATATTTGCCTTCCAATTGTCGGCCTAAGGATTTCTGAACGGTCACCAAATCCGTCAGGCGGTCGAAGAAGGTTTTGAGGCCACCGCTCATGGCATACCAATACACAGGCGTGGCCAGGACAATCACTTGGTGCTGTAAGAGCTGGTCTATCAGCTTCAGGAATTCATCCTCAATGGGGTAATCATTCTCATACCGGTACGGCCCTACGTGGTAATCTAGCAAATCCAGCAGCGTGTGCGGCGTGTCTTGAAACACCTTCTGCACAAAGGCCGCCGTATCGCTTTCCTTTCGGGCGCTGGCTAAGAGGATGAGAGGCTGGTTTGCCATTTAGCTTGCAACTACACTTCTTCTTCTAAATTCCTGCATTTGCGCTTCGGTTAGAATGCGTTTGGGGATCCTGATGCGCTGCGTAGAGGAAATGATGAAAAGAAAGTAAAAAGTCTGTTCTTTTATCTCTTGAAAGGTATTCCAGACAATCTTGCTTTCGTTGTTAAGACTGTCCTGAACAATAAGCGCTTCTTCTGTCACAGTCACGGCAATTTCCTCCGTTTTATATTGCGAGAGCCTAAACAGAAACCACAAGAAGGGCTTAAGGATGTAATAAATTGCGTACAAGATGACGGCCCACTTGATTTTGGAGGCATCATCCATCACCAATCCACCCAGGAGCATGATGGGGCCGGCAAAAATCCTCATGGCGGTCACGTACTTTCCATACCCTACATAATAGTCATGGATAAACGCGAGAATCTTCTCTTTTCTGGATATAACCTGCAGTTGCTCTACCATTATTCTACCAAGTGGGCCACAAACTGAGATAAATTGGTAATGATGCCGCGCTCGCGCCGGAACCCAATGGCACAGCCTTCGCCGGCCCAGAAAACGCCGGCCTGGTAATAGAAGCCTCGGGGATCTTGCGGCAGGTCTGCCCATTCCTGGTAAATATGTGCTTGGTTGCCGTACTGCCCAGTGGTGGAGCTTACGTCTGTGTTCTCGCGTAATTGTATGTTCTGCCCTTCGCGCCCGAAGATGGGTTTCTGCACCGTCTTGCCAGAAAACGACTTGAACTCAGTGCGCAACAACAGCGGATGGTACGGAAACTGCTGCCACAACACCGCCAGCATGGCTTTACTCTGGAAGATGAGTGAGTAGGCCGGGTTGGCAATCATGACGTTTCTGGAGGATTGCAAGGCTACCAGGTCCTCGCACAAGTCTGGTTCCTGCTGGGCCAGCATCTCCCAGGGCACTAGCTTAAACAAGAAGGAGAATTTCTGCCATTGTTCTGCTCCGGTCTGGGCCCAGATGCCGCGCTCTACGCCCACCAGAGATACTTCCATCTCATGCACCGGGCAGACATGGGCCATGAAACCAGCTTCTCGGGCGGCTTCAGCCAGCACCTCGCAGTTGGTACGGTCCTCGCTGCTTTCGCCCAGATAGACCAGCAACAAAGCCGGGTCTACGTCTGAGTTCAAGCCTTTCCAGGTCTGAAACTGCTCTACCAAAGCCTCATACAAACCGTTGGCCTGCTGCGCGTCTTGTTTGCCGGCGGCCGCCAGGCTGGCCCACTGCACCACAGAAGTTTCTGGAATAGAGGTGGCCGTGTCTGCGTTGAATTCCAGGAGCTTGATGCCGTCTGGGGTCTGCGCCAGGTCAAAGCGGCCGTACAGGTGCCAGTGGCGGTCATCATTCCAGGAATGGCGCACGGCCCGCCACAACTTCTCCGGAATACCCACCTTGCGCAGGAAATCATCTGGTAACTCATCAGGCACCGCCTCTACCATCATCTGGTAAATGGTGGTGGCCGCATCCAACAAATCATCTGCGCTGGCTTGGGGCAGGACTACCGCCTCACCACTTAAGTACGTCTGACATTCCTCCTCCACTACCCACTGCCATCCCATCTGGTTCACCATGGAAGTCACATCGCCGTGGTGCGGCATCAATTTTACAGGAAGTGAAGGCATAGATTTTATTAAAAATTAGAAATGGGCGATGACCAGTAACGAAAGTGGGAATACGTCTTGGTTTTATAAGCCAATGAAAGGAAAGCCGTTTTTGGCCTGTTTCCTGGAAAACTGGCCAAAAACGATTTCAAACCTCTCGAACAACGAACAACCAATAATGAATTTTAACCGCCAAAACCACCTGAGCGGCCAGAGGAGCGTCCG
This sequence comes from Nibribacter ruber, assembly GCF_009913235.1. Lineage (NCBI taxonomy): Bacteria > Pseudomonadati > Bacteroidota > Cytophagia > Cytophagales > Hymenobacteraceae > Nibribacter > Nibribacter ruber. Next base: position 1,467,075 of record NZ_CP047897.1, read on the forward strand.
CCGAACCAACCGGAGCGGCTGGAGCTGGGGCGCGTGGACCGGGTGGTAGTTGTGGAAGGCCGGGTGCTATACGGGCCCGATGTACTTTTGAAGGCCTGGGCCCCTCTGGAGCGCTCTTGGGTAGTTTGCTGGCGCCAGGCATCGTTGCGTTGAATGGTGTTTGGATTGGCGTAGTAGCGCGGGTTAGGCGACAGCATACGGCCGGCCATGTAGCCAATGCTGCTCCACATGAGCACGTTCATCATGCTAAAGCCAGAACCGTTCTGGGGGTTCACCTGCGCGTATTCTTTCATTCTGGTTTCCAGCTCAGGTCCTTGCAGGGTGTCTATTTTCCCATCTTGGTGCTTGAGAATGGCCATTACCTGTCCGGCGGCGGCAGGCTGCTCATCTGTGATCTTCCAGTTGTCAGGGCCTACCTCGGTCAATTCTGTGACCACGCCCTGGCTGTAGGCGGGTACGGCTTCTTCGCCGGCGTTCCATTCTGTGGAGGTTTCTTGGGCAGAGCGATTGTCTGAGCAGGAGACGGTGGTTAGTCCCAGGCAGGCGGCGGCGCTCACCAGCAACATGTTGCGGGAGAAATCACCAACTTTAAAATATCTCTTCTTCATGGCAGACCGGCGTTTTTGGCTTGTTTTTATAAAAATAGGCCAAAAACGACAAGGCCGCAAACCAAACAGCAGCTATTTACTCCCAGAGCGGGTAATGCTCCAGCCGCACCGCCCGCTGAAAGAAGATTCTGGTAGAAGCCTCAAACGATGCCGTGTAGTCAGAAACGTAGAAGTGGGCCTCGCCCTGAAGGGTGGTTGCCGCCAGGTTCAGTCGTTGCAGTTCCTCGCCCACGTGCCGGGCTACCAGTTCAGAAGAATCCAGCACGGCCACGCGGCCCTGGTAGAAGCGTTCAATCTGTTCTTTGATTAAGGGATAATGCGTACAGCCCAGGATCAAGGCCTCAATGTCTTGCAAGCTGGGGTCTGAGAGGTAGGTTTGGATGACGCTCTCAGAGATGGTGTTGTTAAAAAAGCCTTCCTCTACCATAGGCGCCAGCAAAGGCGTGGCCAGAGAATGCAGCACTATGCCCTGGTCCAAGTTGTCAATCTTCTTTTTGTAGACGTTGGAGTTGACGGTTTGCTTGGTGCCAATGAGCCCAATGGTTCTATGCGCGTACGCCTGCCCCACAAACTGCACCACCGGGTCAATCACGTTGAGCACATGCGCCTTGCTGCCCACGTATTCTCTCACCAGTTCATACGCCGCCGCCGATGCCGAATTACACGCAATCAGAATTATTTTACATTGCTGGCGCAACAACAAATCACAGATTTTTACTGCGTAGGCCTGGATGGCCGCCGTACTTTTATCACCATACGGCAGGTGCGCCGTGTCCCCGAAATAGATGAGCTGTTCTTGCGGTAAAAGGGCTTTGATGGCTTTGGCAACGGTTAAGCCGCCAATGCCACTGTCAAAAATACCTATGGGCCGGTCTCTTGGTTCTGTCTGCATGCGGCTGCAATTTACAAAATACTCTCCGTGTTTCCCGCACGCCCCTCATCTTAGCAAAATACAAAACAGAATTGCACCATTTTGAAACAAGAGGCCGCAAAAAGCGTAAAAAGCCATATAACACAAACCTAAAATAGGAGAAACATTATGAAATTACTTTCAACCCGTACCCACGGGATAATGGATTATCTAGTGGGTGCTCTACTGATTGCGGCTCCGTTCATTTTGGATTTTGACCGCGGAGGCGCAGAAACCTGGGTGCCTATGATTGTAGGTGCCGTGATTATACTACAAGCCTTGATGACCAATTTTGAAGTGGGTATGTTTAGAGTAATGTCTATGAACATGCACTTGAACATGGACTACCTGATTGGTATCTTCCTGGCAGCATCACCATGGATCTTCAATTTTGACGAATATGTTTACCTGCCTCACCTGATTGTAGGTATCATGATTGTCTTGGAAGCCATGATGACCAGAGTGTCTCCAGAACATGGAGCCGCTACGCACAACCCGCTGAGAGGCGGCATGCACCACGGCCATACCCATTAAGGGGCAGCCTGGTAGAATTAAGTTAAAGAAAAAGCAGAGAAAGGCCGGGCCACGCATCCCGGCCTTTTTTATGTCTATACATTACCAACGGTTGTGGTTTCCCCTGCCTTGTTTGCGTACCTTTGCACCATGAATTACCTATCAGCAGATTCTATCTCTAAAAGCTTTGGAGACCGGTGGCTTTTCCAGAACCTCACCTTCGGCTTAAACCGCGGCCAGCGCATTGCCTTGATTGGGGCCAACGGAGCCGGTAAAACCACGCTTCTTAAAATATTAGCCGGCAGCATTCCGCCAGACAACGGTTCTGTGAGCGTGCGCAAAGGCATTAAAGTAGGCTACCTGTGGCAACAGCCCGAGTTTCCGGCGGGCGCCAGCGTACAGGAGGCCATTTTCTCTGGTCAGACCGAAGTACTGGACGCCATCAGGGACTATGAGGCCTGCTTGGAAGACCCCAACACCTCAGATGACCGCATGCAGAAAGTGATGGAGCGCATGGAAACCCTCCACGCCTGGGAATACGAGGTGCGCACCAAGCAGATTCTGGGCAGACTGGGCATTCAGAACCTGGACGTACTGGTAGACCATCTCTCCGGAGGTCAGAAAAAGCGTGTGGCTATGGCCCGCGTCTTAATTGAAGAGCCAGACTTATTGATTCTGGACGAGCCTACCAACCACTTGGACCTGGAGACCATTGAATGGTTTGAGAACCTGCTCACCACTGAGCAAACCACTTTGTTGATGGTCACCCACGACCGTTACTTCCTGGACCAGGTGGCCAATGAGATTGCAGAGTTAGACCGAGGCCAGGTATACAGCTACAAAGGCAATTACAGCTATTACGTAGAGAAAAAGGCCGAACAAGAAGAAGCCAACTCCGCGGAAATGGGCAAGGCCAAGCAACTCCTCAAGAAAGAACTGGACTGGATGCGCAAGCAGCCCCGCGCCCGCGGCACCAAGTCCAAGTCCAGGGTAGACGCGTTTTATGATTTAAAGGACAAGACCTCCCAGAAAGACACCCGCACCGCCTTGGAGCTGTCCGTGAAGACTTCGCGCCAGGGCAACCAGATTCTGGAGATTGACCATTTAAGCAAGCGCTTCGGAGAGAAAGTGGTGTTGGATGACTTCAGCTATGTGTTTAGAAAGAAGGACCGCGTGGGCATTGTAGGCCCCAACGGCGCCGGCAAAACCACATTCCTGAACATGCTCACGGGCAAGATGGCCCCAGACAGCGGCGAGATCATTGCCGGACAGACCACGGTTTTTGGTTATTACACCCAGACAGAGCTCACGTTCAATGAAAACCAACGCGTAATTGACGTGGTGAAGGAAGTAGCCGAGGTAGTGGAAACCGGCAATGGTGAGGTCATCACGGCCAGCCAGTTCCTGCAGCACTTCCAGTTTCCGCCGGCCCAGCAATATACGTTTGTGAGCAAGCTCAGCGGTGGCGAGAAACGCAGACTACAACTCTTGCGCGTACTCATCAAGAACCCCAACTTCTTGATCCTGGATGAGCCTACCAATGACCTGGACATTCAGACGCTCAACATTCTGGAAGACTTCCTGCTGCAGTTTGGTGGTTCCTTATTGATTGTGTCGCATGATAGATACTTCATGGACCGTCTGGTGGAGCACTTGTTTGTGTTTGAAGAGAACGGCCACCTCCGCGACTTCCCGGGCAACTACACAGACTACCGTGAGTGGGCCAAAGAACGCGAGTCTTTGAAAGCACAGGAAGAGGCCAAACAAGCCGCCAAACCGGCCCCCGTTGAAAAGCCTGCCGCCGCTGCGCCTGTTGTAGAAGCAGCGCCAAAACGCAAAGCCTCGTTCAAAGAGAAACAAGAATACGAACGCCTGGAAAAGGAAATTGAACAGCTGGAGGAAGAAAAAGAAACCGTTCTGGCTGAAATGAACAGTGGCGCAGCAGACCATAAACGCCTGGCAGAGATTGCCCAGCGGGTACAGGAAATCACGCACCTGGTAGAAACCAAGACGGAGCGCTGGCTTGAACTCGCTGACTTCGTGTAGATTTATGATTTGACCGTTTTTGGCTTGTTTTCCAGAAAAGAAGCCAAAAACGAAAAGAGGCACCCCGGGAACGAGGTGCCTCTTTCTATTAGTAGGGTCTTCATGTGCCTAGTACATGGGCGCTTTCTTCTGCTGGAAACTAAATGAGAAACCCACCTTCTGCGGAGTGCTCACCATCTGTTCTTCCAGTTTCTGTTTCACGGTGATTTTTCTTATTTCGTCTACGTCTGGGGCCACCAGGTCATTGTTGACAGAGGCAATCATGGCGCTCTCAGTGAACAGCCGCAGGGTCTCCTCCGTGATCAGGTTTTTAGACATGTCAGAGTAATTGAGGTCCAGCTGCTTCACGCCTTCCAGGTAGAAATGATTGTCTATGTTGATGAGCACGCGGCCCAACAGGTATCCTGGATCATTCAGACGGTTGTACTTAATGGAGTCTGCCATGAAGTTATAGGCCATGATGTGCCCAAAGAACCGCCGCCTGAAGTCTTCTTCCACGTATCGGCTGCGCATGAGTTCATGTTCGTCTGGGAGGGTGATTACGTTGGAGTGCATCACAAAGATGAGCAGGTCGCCGGAGAACTTGATGTGAAACTCAAAATCGTTGATGCTTCTATATTCAATGACCACAGTGGTGTCTATGGTGGCCAGGCGTTCCGTTAATTTGCCCACCAGTTCAATAGAAACCGCCCGAAGCCGGTCAAATGCATCTTGGGTGTTCCGGAAAATGGCCTGCTTGGAGGACGACTTCTGCTGAAGGCCCTCAAATATGGATTCCAATCTATCTTCCATAGTGTGTAGTTTAGTATGGGGAGTTCCCTGCCAAATGAGCGTGAGAACATCTGTTATAGTACCTTTTACGGAGCAAATTAGTTATCCTTTTCGTGAAACGCCGGTTAGAGGACTACTCCTTCCTGAGTTAACTTCTGCACTTTGGCCGCGCTAAGACCTGCCCATTCCTGCAAGATTTGTTGAGTATGCTGGCCCAAACCAGGAGGCGGAAGAAGGTTGAGCTGCTCTTGTTCTAAGTCCTTAAAAGCCACCTGCCGCAATCCGCGCAGACCGGTAGCAGCGTCCTGCACCAACTGTTCCTGGGCTTGGGGCATGGCCAAGGCTTCTGGGATGGTATGCACCGCCCCGGCGGGCACCTGCTGTTCTTGCAGTGCCGTTAGAAACAAGTTACGGTTTTGCAGTGCTATCTGGTTTCTGAGCAAGGTATTGAGCGCCCCTCTGTTTTGAACGCGCGCTTTGTTGGTAGCAAACTGTGGATCTAAGGCTATCTCGGGTTTACCCAGCACCTTGCAAAGGTTGGTGAACTGCCGGTCATCGCCTACCGCCAACACCACCTCCTTCTGGTCTGCCGTTGTAAACACCGTTCCATAGGGTGCAATGTTGGGATGCTCTGACCCCATGCGTTGAGGCTCCTCTCCTGCCACCAAATAATTGGTAGCCTGGTTGGCCAATGAGGCAATGGCCGCCCGAACCAGGGAAACCTCCACGTACTGCCCTTTGTTGGTCTTCTCTCTGTTCCATAAAGCTGCTAACAAACCTTCCTTTAACTGATGGGCCGCCAGCAGGTCTATCAGGGCCACCGGCATCTTGACGGGAGGGCCGCCTGGTTCTCCATTTAGGTACATAAAGCCTGCCTCTGCCTGTAGAACCGCGTCATACCCGGCGCGGGATACCTGACTGCCGTACCCGGTAATGGCCCCATACAACAAGCGATGGTTTCTGGCAGAAAGCGTGGCAAAATCCATGCGCAGCTTCTCAGCATCGCCGGGTTTAAAACTGGTAAGCGCCACGTCTGCCTTGTCCAGTAACGCATAGGCTATTTCTTTTCCCTCTGGCAGAGAAAGGTCCACAGCTATAGATTTTTTGCCCCAGTTGGCAGAGGCGAAGTACGCTGATACGTCCTGGAAGGCGGCTTCAGAGGGAAGTTTCCAGCGACGGGTAACATCTCCCTTGGTTTTAAGATTCTCTACTTTAATCACGGTGGCTCCCAACTCTGCAAAAAACTGTCCTACACTGGGGCCTGCCAGTACGCTTGCCAGTTCAACTACCAATAAACCGGTCCCTATGCCTTCTTGTGCCATGTCGTTTTTGGGCTGTTTCCGGTAAAATAGCCCAAAAACGGCTGGTTTAAAAACTGGCCTAACAGAAGCCATAAAAAAAGGCAACGACTTATGCCGTTGCCTTCCTTTCGTGGGTTTCTATTACTGTGCTTATTGAATGAGGATTCTTTGCACCTGGGCGTTTCCTGCTGAGGTAACAGTTGCCAAGTACATTCCCTTCTTCACCTGGTTTGGATTGAATTCAACCCGTATCTCTTGCCCAGTTGGGTCCAGTTGTTTCTTGAATACCACCTTCCCGCTCAAATCTGTGAGGGAAAGCTCTACGGCGCCTTTGTCACTTGAATAATTCTTTAACCTGATAGAAAGGAGATTTTCAACCACCGGGTTAGGAGACAGTACCGCCTCAAAATTGGTACCGGCCTGAGCAGTTTTCACCGCTATTACTTTTGAGTACTCATATTGCAGGTCATAGTCCACTTGTTTAAGCCGGTAGTACGTGGTACCAGACAAAGGGCTGCTGTCCAGGAACTGATAATGCAGTAACACGCTGCTGTTTCCTGCTCCTGTTACCGTGCCTATCTTCAGGAAGTCACGGCCATTGGCGCTGCGCTCTACCTCATACCGGTCATTGTTTTTCTCAGAAGCCGTGCTCCAAGACAACTCCACTGCCCCGCTTTTGGCTACTCCTGCAAATTTCACTAGTTCTACCGGCAGTGGGTTAGGGAATGGTGAAACAGCCAGTGTCCTGATGATGCTGTTCCCTGTTTTTTGACCTTGTGCGTTTAGTTCCTCTAACCTTACCCACAAAGTCCCTGCCTGCGCACCCACCTTCGCAGACATTGGATTGATAATATTATTATTAATTGTCCAATCAGTTCCTGGAGCAAACCAAGTATAGGCTGAAGGGGAGCTAGTTACTGAGTAAATAGAAGTGCTTCCGGACATAGGGCTTTCCAGACCGTCAATTCCAGAAGCTGTTATAGAGGCAAAGCTAGGAGTAGCTGGCTGACAATACAATGGTTGGCCTGCGGTATCCCTCAGGTTAAAGGTTATTTTAATAGGTTGTGTGATTCTAGCATGCTTTGCTGTAACGGTAAGGGTGTTCATCTGCGAGAACTCGTAAGCACTCATTTCATATGTGAAATCATCATAGCCCAGGCTCTTAAAAATACCATGAGCAGAAGTCATACTATATTTGATAGAATACTCTGGTAATCTGGCAGGGTTTTCTACTGAGTAAGTAATATTTGTTGATGTCTTTGATGTTACACTTTGAGTTGCCAAGCCAGGAGTTATAGCAGCATTTTTACCTGGAAGCTGAAAGGCCACATACTCAAAGTTGCCGTTCTTGTTGCCGTTGACCACTCTAAAAGTAAGCTTCGCTTTCCCATCAGAAAACGAAACACTCTTAAAAGTTATGTCCATTTCTCCGCTTGAAATGGTAGTTGGTGTAGTAGAACAAGTCTGTGCCTGAGTATGGAAGCTAAAAAGAGCTAGACATACAAATGAAAACCAGTAATTACGTAAAAGTCTTTTCATATTCATTTTCTATGATAAAATAGGATGTCTTTTTCTTTAGCGTGTAGCAGGTAGTGTTAGACAGCGGAAGGAACCGAGGCTTCTAAAAGATTGGATGTAATGAATTCTATTAGAACCCATTGAAGCTCAATCAACTACTGTAAACAGAATACTTGCTGGTAAAAATGAATTGCTAAACCTCACCTGCCAGGGGGCATACAGGCTGGCGGAGTCTCAAAAAGGGAGTTTTAAGATGATGCTTTAGGTGAACGTAGGCTCAATGCCAACAGCACCTAAGCAAAACAAAAAACTTTGTTAGAACCTTCCTAAAATTCCATAGTGTAATACTAACTATCTAAAGTGACAAAGGCAATAGCTAATGCATATAAAATTAATATTTTTATTCGCAAAACACCAAAACCAGTATTTATACATACGAATACCTATAAATAATATAGATTTTCATAGAACAAGCGATTAATACTTACACTTTCCTTCCTCAATCAATAAATCGTGAAACTTCCATGACAAGGGGATTTCTAAGTTTTTACCTGATTTTACTCCTAGAATAAAAAAAGCAGCGGCCACTGGCCACTGCTTCTCCCGTTATCCATACTTGGTATTAATCGTTATTGAATAATGATTCTATGCATTTGAGACTCGTTTTCTGCGGTAAGAGATACCAGGTATAACCCTTTTCGTAAGCCCAAGTCCTTCAGGGACAAAGAGGCTTCTTGCGTATTAGAAGCCAAGGTAGTAGCGTACATCACTTTTCCGCTCATATCCCGAAGCTGTACTTGTACTGGCGCATTATTGATGGGTAGCCGTTCCATTTTAAGCGTGAGTATGCCGTCTGCTATGGGATTAGGATATAGTTTTACTGACATCCCCTGGTTGCCTGCCCGGGCATGCTGTACGGCTATTACTTTTGAGTACTCATGACTGCCGTCAAAGTCTATCTGGTTAAGACGATAATAGACAGTGCCTTCGCTGGCCTCCATGTCTGAAAAGGAATACGTCTGTAGCGTATTACTGGTACCTGCCCCATGCACGGTACCAATGACACTAAATTCTTTGCCGTCCATGCTTCGCTCCACTTCAAACCTGTCATTGTTTATTTCGGTGGCCGTTGTCCATTTCAATTCAACCCTATTGCCTCTGGAGATGCCTTCAAACAAGGCAAGTTCTACTGGTAGAGGATCACCTCCTGGTCCACTGGATTCGCCGGGTTCACAATTCTGGTCACGCAGGGTAACGTTTAAGGTACTTATGCTTGAGTTACAGCCGTTAGAGGTCACCAAGGTGATGGTCTGGATGGAGTCCACTTCTTCGGGAATAAAGAAAGAAACCGCGCTCACAGAATCTTCTCCTCTGCTCAACTCTATAAAGCCTTCAGGGAGCATGATGTCATAGGTGAGACCCTCCTCAGGATTCTCCACTTTGAATACGTAGGGGGCTTCTACGACTTCATAAATATAACACACTACCTCTGGGCCAGTGAGAGTGCCAGATGGTGCGGAACAGGTACCACTACAACCATTCTTAGGAGTTACCGGGATGGTCTGCACGCCTTTACCACACCGTTTGTGCTCAACTGCAAGCTTGATGGTACCGGCCTTTTCGCCAGCTCGCACTTTAATGCTGTTGGTTCCCTGGCCAGAGATAATCATCCAGTCAGAACTCATATTGCCTGTATTGGAGCGGGGCATTTCCCATTCATAAGAGGTAAAATCTGGATTAGCGTCTACAGAATACGTTAAGACTACTCCTGGGCATGGGTCTGAGACAGAACTTCTTATTTCTGAGGGCTTGCTATCTTTGCAACCATCCAGCATTTCCGGAGGAGCCAATGAAACTTCAGGTTTTAGCACCAAGGCCTGATCTTGTTCCAGATTGTTAGTATTAAGGTGCAGTTCCTCTTTGTCTGGAGACATATACTCCAAAGAAGACGTTTTATAAAAAGTTTCCCGGGCACCAGTGCTTTGCGCCTGCGGACTGACAGGGATGTTGAAAAACAAAAGGTATAGGGCCGCGACCCATATTAGTATGAGATTTTTCATGATTACCGTAGGATAGCAAGGGATAAAGAGCAGCTAGGAAGTGCCTACCCTGATTGGACACAGACACTTACTTTGGGACGGGTGTTTGCCAGTTAAACTGACACGTAGGGTAGAAGTGAGAACAAAGAATTGATTTACTGATTAGTACACGTCTCCAGAAGGAAGCACCAACCCTTAAAGGCTGATGAGAAAGGGGGCAACCCTGCTGGCGTTGAATAGGATGAACTCCCTGCAACAGCCACTACAGTACTAAGTTCAGCTAGCCTTACAGAGGGTAGACTAGTTCTTTATGATTTGTTTAACGCCCTGGCTGCTAAGGTGTTTCGGTTTTATGGCTCTTCACCTCAAGAGTGCAATGAGGTTCTGTAAATCTTTATAAGGAAGTAGGGTTTATGACGGCGCGGTTACTTTTCTGTCTATTCTTATATCAGCGTCATTTGAACTGGTAACGGGGCACAAAAAAGCAGCGGCTAAGAGCCGCTGCCTTTCCCATAGCATCCTATTGCTAACTCTTTACTGTATTAAGAAGCGTAGCCTTTGCACATGGCTGCCCGTAGCAAGGTTAACTAGGTATAAGCCTTTCCTCAGGCCTAGCTGTCCAACTTCTAAGTTAACTTCACCGGCGGTATTATCTACTACTCTGGAGTACACCACCCGCCCGTTTAAATCCACTAGTTGCAAGGTACTTTGGCTGATGGAAGCGTTTGAAGGATATTTAATGGTCACCGTCCCTTGCGTAATAGGGTTAGGAAATATGCTTAGTGCGCCATGTGAAATAGCCTTGGCCGTTTTCACGGAGATCACTTTAGAATACTCCTGATCCTGGTCAAAATCAATCTGGTTGAGTCTATAGTAATAAATACCCGCCGGTGCCTGACCGTCTTTGAAGAAATAGGTTTGCAAGGTGTTGCTGTTGCCGGTGCCTTTTACTTCGCCAATTTTCACGAAGTTCTTACCGTCTATGCTGCGCTCTACCTCAAAGCGATCATTGTCTATTTCTGTGGCGGTAGACCAACGTAGGTGCACCCCGTCAGGTTGAGCCACGCCCTCAAACTGGACTAATTCTACAGGCAATGGATTAGGAACTACGGTGACCGGCATGGTGCGGACGTTTGTTCTGGCACCTAAAGGCAAGGAAGGATCTGTCACTTCTACACGCATGGAGCCACTACCATTCCCTACTTTCACGGTTACTGTATTTGTGCCCTGCCCTCCCAAAATCTGCCAACCAGGTGAAGTGCCTAACGCATCATTAACATCTGGCACCCCCCAATTATAAGTTAACTGAGGCCGGTCAGAATCTTGGGGAATAGTATACTGCACAATGTCTCCAGCCATGGGCGTACTTAAACCAGAAGCCAAGGCAATCTTTTTGGGTGTAAAGGCTGCCAATTTTGCACTAAACCCGCTTTTACAGCTTGAAACATCAATTAGAACCGGAAAAAACTTCTCATTTCCCCCGCCACCGCCATCGCCGCCTGCCCGTACTGCCAGCTTAAGAGAGTTAAGCAAACTAAACTCATATAGGCTCATGTCAATAGTGTAGATGTTATTATTAGGCAGGGCGGCTCCAGATTTGAATTGGCTTTTTTCATCTATTGATACCAGTTTGACGCCATAAAAAAGGTTCTGATTCTTATTAGTGACATTGGTCCCATTTTGAATCTCAAAAATGAGCGAGGATGGAGATTTAAACGATACTCCGGAGGATACAACTCCTGCCCCATCGGGCATTTGACAGCCTAGATAATCCATACCAGCGTTTTGGTAGTAATTCACTACTTTAAAGGTGAGTCTGATGTAGTATTCATTCAACACAGACGCACTCAAATAGTAAACATCAAAACCTGAACTATTCTTACCAGTAGGGGGCACAGTCCCCGCGTATGATCTAAAAATAGTAGTTGAGCTGGGACATTGTGCAAAGGATGGGTGAGCAAACAGGAATACGAATAGGGTAATTACCCAAGAAAGTAATAATTTTCTCATGATGTAAGCGGGTAAGCAGAAAGTAGGAAGGATACTAAGGCATAAAGTACTGCTGAGGAAGCAGGTAAGCGGAGCGGCATTTCTTACGCAAGAGATGGTAAGAGGAAAGCGTAATTTTACAACATGTCTAGCACCTGCCGGGCAGATACAAGGGAGCGCAATGAACGAATAACACGTTTTTTCTGGACTACATTGCAAACATCTGCCGGAGGGGGAGTATGGCAGTAAGGAGAGGTTTATCTAGCCTGATTAGTTATACAGGCGCTATTGGAATCACTAGAAGATTACTTTCTAATTTCTCCCAAATAAATCATATACATTCCTTAACGTATTACTATTAAAGCAGTTACATATATTTAGATTCCTTTTTAAAATAGGCTTCTAAGAAATTAAGCACTTTTATCATTATAGGAAAGGAACTCATCTTAATGGCTTGTTTGCCAATTATCCTCCCTCCTCCATTCTATGCTGCAGGCTAAATTTAAAATTTAGATATACCAGGAAATTATATAATGCTTCTTATAAATGTTTTATCCCAATAAGCCCCAAATATTCCATGAAGGGCTGGTTTGGTATGCTTCTACTCTTGACGGACGTCTAGTATCTATAAAATAAAAGCAGCGGCCAATGGCCGCTGCCTTTCCCTATAGCATCCTACTGCTAGTATTAAAAAGTACTTAGGTCATAGTTTATCTTTTCACCACTCTCAGGAAGGTATTCACCTCTTTGCCGGTAAGTTTCAAGAGGTAAGTACCGTTGGCCAAAGCGGTCAGGTCCAGGGTGTGAATGTGTCCGCCAGGCACTTCTTGGGTTTGAACAACATGGCCGTCCAGAGACAACACCTGTATCAGTACCAAAGCATTGCTTAGGTGGGCAAAATCCAGTTGGACTTTGTCTGTGGTTGGGTTGGGATAGGCTTTCACGGTAATGGAAGTAGGAGCGGTTCCTTTCACCTGCACAGAAATCACTTTGCTGTACTCAAACTTGCCGTCATAATCCACTTGTTTCAAGCGGTAGTACCCAATGGCGTCTAGTGGGCTGGCATCCTGGAAGGTATAATTCATAACCATGCTGCTGTTGCCAGAGCCTTTCACCTTGCCTATGACATTGAAGTTCTTGCCGTCTGCACTTCTCTCTACCTGAAAATACTCATTGTTGATTTCAGTGGCAGTGGTCCAGTTTAAGATTACCTGATTTTTCTGAGCCTTGCCAGTGAAGCTTACCAGAGTGACTGGCAGCGGATTGATGATGTCTGCCGCGGCATTTGCAATGGAAGTCAATACATAGTTAGCTCTTTGCAAGCCAGAGAGTTGCGCGCTCGTAAAGTCAAAGACTACGGGCTTATCTTCTCCCATGTCTGCGTCTATAAAGTTTGCTTTTCCTGAAAAGCTCACATCATCCGCTCCCACGCGTCCGTTTATCGTCACTGAGGTAACTCTGGCAATGGTGGTGCCGTCCCAGAGCTTATCTTCTGCCGTGAAGGAACCTGTCACTGCTTTAGGATTAATGCGCATAGCCATATTCACCGGGAGCGTAAAGGTATAATTACCAGCGTCCGTTCCTCCGTGCGTTAATCCGGCAAGAGTGACTACTCTGCTGCCAGCGTCTTTGCTGTCACAAATACCACTTGCTGTACCCACTAAATTCAAGTTGTCTCCAGCCACCATGTTCACAAAGGCGGCCGTACCAGTAAAGCCTAAAACATTTGCTATACCATCATACTCCTTATCATTGGCAGTTAGGCCATTAATAGTCAAAGGTCTCTTAGTAATGGTGCCCGTAGCTGATACCGGAGTGGTAGGCAATACGTAATTGGCTGCTTTTGTGCCACTGATAGCTAAACCTGCAATAGAAATGGGTTTGTTGGTTCCTGCATTCTTATTATCAAATTTGGCAGACGCATAGGTGATGGTAATATCATCTCCGGCAATCCGGTTGTCAGAGAAACTAACAGAAGCCACATCATCACCATCATACACCTTATTTGCTCCACTGGCAGACACGGCCAAAGATCTGGCAGTAACCCTAATATTGGCGTAAGCCGTGTTGGGTGAGAGATCATAGTTGTTCTTATCTGTAGAACCTATGGACAAGGACAATGGAATTGCCTGGTATTCGCCTACATTCACGTTTATTAGGCTGAAATTGATGTAAAGGCTTACAAAGTCTGGTGAAATTACGCCTGTCAAGCCTCGGGTGGAAATGGTTACGTCTGGCGTGCCACCATACTCAATAGTGTAATATGCTTCTACTATGGGTGTAAGCACTTTAGGAAGAATTTTGGCGCTCAGGCCGCTAGGTGAAGTCAAGTTGAGGGAATAATTTCCTGCGTGTATACCACCCAGGCTTCCGTTGTTATAGGCTACCGGAATTGGATCTACCGGGTCATTTTGGTTTTGTCTGTTTACCCTGGCAGAAGCAAAGGTTCCTGTTCCATCCCATACTACTACGTCACCTGCTAAAACGCCAGTCAAATCTCCCTTAATGACCGCCGCGGTGGTTCTGTCATAGATTTTATCTTGAGCTTTCACGTTGGCAATGGTAAGGCCTCTTGGCGTAATGTTAGCCTTTAATCCAGTAGGAATATTCAAAGTATAATTACCTGACTTGGCTCCAGTCAAGCCACCTGTGAAGGTGACCTCTATACCTGTTCCAACATTAACAGATGCAAAGGTGCCTGTTGGGGTATAGGAGACTACGTCACTGCCCGCCAAGCCTGTTAAATTTCCGGTGATGGTAGCGGCATTCGTTTTATCGTAAGTCTTAGATTGCGCCACCGGGCTAGTGATAGAAAGGGCCTTTCTAAGGATGTCTGCTTTTATGCCTGTGGGCTGCGTAAGGACATAGTTTCCGGCATCTCCTCCAGCCAAGGTGCTGGTAGAGTTTACCGTGATGCCAGTGCCTGCATCTGGCGAGACGAAGTTGGCTACCTTACTCAGGGTTACGGCATCTCCAGAGATCACTCCACTCATAGAGCCATTCAATGTGGCACTTGTGGTTGCATCATACACTTTGTTATTGACACTCGCAGAAAGAATAGTGACTGGTTTGGCCGTTATGGTGGCGGTAAGGCCGGTTAACTGGCTAAAAGTATAATTACCGGCATCTGTTCCAGTAAGGGCGTTTCCGGAGACACTTACAGGTTTATTCACTCCCACTGTCTTGTCTGTAAAGCTGGCGGTAAGCAGGTTAGGGTTAAAGGCCACATTATCTCCACTGATTACCCCCGTGAGTACTGGAGTTCCTTGTAGCTTAGCGATAGTGGTTCTATCATACTCTCTACTAATAGCTGTCACTCCAGAAACAGTTAAGCCTTTTGGAGTAATATTAGCGGCCAAGCCTGTAACCTCTGCTAAATCATAATTGATGGCTCTAGAACCGGCTAGGGTACCTGTAACCGTAATTGGTTTACCTGTTCCTACATTTTTATTGTTGAACGCACCCACCAGGCTAAGGCTTACGGCCCCAATATCCTCTGACTCTACTCCGGTTAGTGCCCCATTTACCGCGGCGTCAACTGTACCATCATACTCTTTGCTTTGGGCCGTAGGACTAGATACACTAATTGGCTTAGGAGTAATAGTGGCAAACAAACCACCAGGCTGCGTGAGTAGAACATAATTCCCAGCATTGGCTCCGCTGATGGTAATGTTAGGCGTCACTGAGCGGTACCCTACCGTAGATGATTGAAAAGTACCTTTCCCAACCAAAGTCACCACATCTGGTGCTATCACCCCATCCAAGGTTGCGGTAATGGTAGTGGCTCTATTGGCATTATAAACCTTGTCTTGAGCAATTGCATTTACCACTGTAAGTTCTTTGGGCGTGATGTTGGCCTTTAAACCCGCGGGTTGGGCAATGCTATAATTGCCAGCGTCAGCACCGGAAAGGGTACTCGTTACACTCACCGGGATGTCAATTCCTACATTCACGGAGTTAAAAGCACCTGCATGGGCTACAGCCACTTCATCCTCTGAGATTACTCCCACCAGGTCACCTGAAATTATTGCTGCATTGGTCCGGTCATACACTTTGTCATTGGCCGAGGCATTTGCCAGCGTTAGCGCTTTTTTGCTAATAGTGGCCGTGCCTGAGGCCTCGGCTCCGGTGGGAATCTCATAATTATCCCGATCTGTGCCTACAAACGTGATGCCTGAAACTGTGACGGCATGGGTACCCACATTTTTGCTGGCGAAGGTAGCATCACCATATTCAACTCCCAGGTTGTCACCCGCCAGGATATTGGTTGAAATAGTTGCGGACGCATTGGTGGTGCCATCATAATCCCGGTTTTGAGCGTGCACGGTGAGCACAACTGCTCTAGGAGCAATATCTGCCGTGGTAGTGGCTGTTGCGTTTACGGTGTAGTTTCCAGCATCTGCTCCTGATAAGCCAAGGCCTGTCACCGTTACCATCTTGCCAGTGCCTACATTCTCATCTTCAAAAGAAGCAGTGCCACCTACCAAGGAAACAACGTCATTCCCAATCTTTCCCTCTAGGCTCTTAGAAGAGATAGACCCCGTAGTAGTTTTATCATACACTTTGTTACCCACGGTCACCACACCTGTAATGGCAAGCGGCGTTATTGCACCTTTTACATTGGTAGTGAGCGTATAATTTATCTTGTCATTGCCGGTGAGCGCCGCAGTTGGGTTAGTAATTAAAATTGCTTTGTTAACTCCTACTGTCTTGGTGTCAAAAGCGGCAGCCATTGAAGAAATGTCCACCGAAATATCATCTGTACTTATGGCATCAGGCAAAGAAGGCGAACCTACCAGGGCAGCCATGGTTGAACCATCATATACCTTAGTTTCAGCAGAAACGCCACTAAGGCTTAACGCTTTTCTAGTGATGGATGCCACCGCCGTGGTTGAGGTGTTGAACAAAGTATAGTTAGTGGCTCCGGCTCCGGACATTGAAATTCCAGTAATTGAGACGGTTTTACCTGTTCCAGCGTTTTTATCTGAAAATTCGGCGGCACCATAGGATAGAGAAATAATATCTTCCCCAATTTTGTCTGACGCAAGAATGGCTGTGGTGGCAGTGGTGCCATCATATGTTTTACCCGAGGCGGTGGCAGTTACTTTAAGTGGTCTTGCCGTGATGGAGGCAGAACCTGTAGCAGAAGTAGTAGAAAGGGTATAATTACTCCCCTGCCCTCCTGCTGCTATGGAAATACCAGCAACAGTTACCACCTTATTAGGCCCAACGTTCTTATCAGCAAAAGTGGCACCCGTAGAGGCAAGATTTACCACGTCACTCCCTAATGCATTATGAGACAGGGAAGCATTAGCGGAGGTTGTGCCGTCATAAACTTTATCCTGGGCTGTAACAGTAACGGTTAAGGCTTTTTTATTGATGGTTAGTCTTACAGCGGTTCTAGAGGGGCTCACAAATCCACAGCTGTTCCTGGCCTCCGCGTAATAGGTATACGTAGAACCGGCAGCCGTTACGGTGGGCATGTAGGACGTGGTATTGGATATCAGCGGCGTACCCCCTGTTGCAGAAGCATACCAGGTAATGCTTTGCCCAGTGGCAGCAGAAGCCGTTAAAGCCGGATTAGCAGTGCCGTAAGTTATTGTTTTATCTCCACCACTGATGGGTGCGCTTGGTGCTCCGGTTACACTAAAGGAGGTAGAAAAAGTGGAATTATTGCCATTTGTAACTCTAATATACCTTCCACTGCCAATAGACTCATTCGTTAAATTAAATGAGGCAGAACCTCTACCAGGGTTAGAACTACCGTTTCCGGTTGTTATAGTAGCAGTAACAGACTGAACTACTCCAGCACCTGCAGCATTTCCATCAGTTACGGCTATGGCATAAGTGTTATTATTCCCCCCGCCCGTGATGGTCACTGTCATGCTATTGCCTACACAGAAAGGCCCGGCAGGTGAAAAGGTCACCGTCTGTGCTTGCACAAACGAAGCAGACAATAGAAAGAAAAACAGAAGAAATAGGGCTTTGCCGTAGCGGAGAAATGAATTTTGGGTAATGTAAAAAAGAGATGGCAGACGGGTGCCTACCCATGAAAGTAGAAGTTTTTCCATGACTGTACTTAAAAAAAGAGAAAGCGTGTAGGAAGCAGTAAAGCAGACACCTGTACACAGGCGGAGGAGGCGCAATAGGAATCTTACTATGTAGTCTGAGTAGCCAAAAGGCTATGCCAAACCAAGAGAATTATGGAACGGAGGATTCAGGAGAGAACCTTTAAAACTTGCTAACCTGGTGGGGAGTCAGGCTATAGGCAGCAATCCATCAACACGTGTGCAAACTTCACAACGACCAAGGCTCTGAAAGAAGAAATAAGCTAAACGGCACTCAAAATAAAGGAGAATAATACCAACTAAGACACTGGCTGGCACATCTTATAAATCCCTAACGGCAATCTTGCAACACAGTTACAATCATCTTAATTTTTCTTTATTAAATACAAATAATAAAGATTTTATCTCTCTTTAAGTGCAAATAATAATAAATATCACTAGAAAAACCCTATAACCCGTTTATTCAAAATTCTACTTGGCTATTTCCTTGGCTTTATAAGATTTCGACCACCTTCTACCCCGAAGCCATCCTTTGAACTACGCTATTCCAAGAAAAGAAACAGCAAAACCACCTATCATCCCATGGTAAGAGCCTAGTTCTTGCACTATAGTGTGGCAAGAAAACCTTATCTTTACTAAACTTAGCCCCGTGGCAACGGCCACCGGAAGAAGTAACTAGATAAAAAGATAAATGAGCGTTACATTCGATGATTTCAACCTGCAGACCGATTTGCTGGACGGCATACGGTCTATGGGTTACAAACAAGCCACTCCCATTCAGGCACAGGCCATTCCGCATATACTAGAATCAAAAGACCTGATTGCCTGCGCCCAGACCGGTACCGGCAAAACGGCCGCGTTCCTGGTGCCTACCCTCAGTAAGATCGCCGAGGCCAAATTTGATTTCACCAGCACCTTAATTTTAGTACCTACCCGTGAACTGGCCAAACAGATAGATGACCAGGTAGAAGGCTTAAGCTACTTTACCGGTGCCACCTCCATTGCCATTTACGGCGGTAACAACGCCCAGAACTGGGACCAACAGAAACACGCCCTCACCAGCGGCGCAGACATCATCATCGCCACGCCCGGCCGTCTCATCGCGCACATGCAGATGGGGTACGTGAAGCTAGACCAACTCAAGTATCTCATTCTGGACGAAGCCGATAAAATGCTGGACATGGGTTTCATGGATGACCTCATGAAGATCATCAACCAGCTGCCCAAAGAGCGCCAGACCCTGCTTTTCTCGGCTACTATGCCACCTAAAATCAGAGAGTTTGCCCGTAAGATCCTGCAGCAGCCAGAAGAAATAAGTCTTTCTATTTCTAAACCCGCCGCCAACATTGACCAGCAGATTTACCTGGTGTATGACCAGCAGAAACTAAAACTGTTGCAGCATATCTTAAAGGACGCCGAAGTACAGACCATGATTTTGTTCACTTCGCGCAAGTCTGCCGTGAACGAGATTGTGCGCGCCCTGCAGAAAATGGGCTTTGAGGCCGAGGGCATCAGTTCAGACCGCACCCAGGACGAGCGCGAGGCCACCTTGCAGAAGTTCAGAAACAAGCAGCTACAGGTACTGGTAGCCACCGACGTAATGTCCAGAGGCATTGACGTAGACAACATCAGCCACGTAGTCAATTTTGACGTGCCGCAGGACGCCGAGGACTATGTTCACCGCATTGGTCGTACGGCCCGCGCCGGTACCAAAGGCATGGCCATCACCTTCGTGAATGAGCGCGACCAGGAACGCCTGGTAAAAATTGAGAAATTGATTGAGCGCGAACTGCCCAAGCTTACCTTGCCAGAAGCCGTTGGCGAGAGCCCAGCCTATGACCCCGTTGGAAACCGCAGCAAGTTCAGCCGTGACAAAGGCGGCCGAGGCGGAAGCCGTAGCGGAGGCGGGCCCAGAAGAGAAGGTAGCACCGGAGGTAGCGGGGACCGTAACCGAAGCCAAAAGCCAAGAGGCGAACGTCCAGCCGCAGCTGCTCCGGCAGGTGAACGCCCCTCGCAAGCAAACCAGGCCACCGGAACCCCAACGTCGGCTACCGGTGAGGTAAAGAAAAAGAAACGCCGTAAAAAGCCATTCAGACCAAAGAACACTGAAGGCGGAACTTCCTCTGCACCTGCCACCCCGGCAGCAGAATAGAACAGGTTTCATCTAAATAATAGAAGTGGTCGTTTTTGGCCTGTTTTCTAGGAAACAGGCCAAAAACGACCACTTCTACTTTAGCTCAAATGTTAGGCGAAGAGACCTTCCCTCAGAAACTGTCCAACCAGAAAGGAAACCAAAGAAAGAGGTTGATGAAGGCGATGCGTCAGGATTGGCCAAGAAAACTTTGGTGCTAGCCATAACCTGATCAGCGTTTCATCCTAAAAGCCCTGGGCCCGTTTTTGGCTTGTTTTCCGGAAAACAAGCCAAAAACGGGCCCAGGGCTTCAATACAAAATTTGCCGTAGAATGAAAAATCCATCAAAGACGCTTCTAAAACCAGCAAAAGACTGGCAACTGGAAACTGTCGTTTTTAGGCTGTTTTCCAGGGAATAGCCCAAAAACGCGTGGAGCACTGGTCTTAAGGGTATAGAATTATCTGCTTAATAGAAGCCCTACCCCAAACAGCAACACAAAGATCAGGGTAGACATAGCCATTTGCTTGAGCAAGGGGTCTAACTCTACGGCAGCCTGCCGGCGCTGCACTTCACGGCCGTTATAGAGTACAAGAGGAAGAGCGGCGACAAACAACCACTTCCAGAGAGACAATTCTTCGCGCTGCAGAACAAACAACACCGCGCACAGAATACCGCCCACCAACAAAAACCAATGGTAGCGCCTAGCCCTGGTTGGCCCCAGCCGCACAGGTAGGGAACGCTTGCCGGCCAGTTCATCTGAGGCAATGTCCCGTATGTTGTTCACGTTCAAGACCGCCGCCGAAAAGAAACCCAGCGTAGAAGCGGGCAGCAGCATCTCAGAGAAAAAGCGTTGGGTTTGCAGAAAGTACGTGCCCATCACCCCCACCCAGCCAAAGAAGAAGAACACCGATATATCACCCAGACCGGCGTAGCCATAAGGTTTCTTGCCGTTGGTGTAACTAATGGCTGCCCAGATGGAAGCTAACCCTAGCAGTAAGAAGAAGAGGAACAGGTAAATGCCTTCGGTGCCCAGGGCTATCCAGAGCAAGGCAATGCCAGATACCAAAGACAGCAAACTGAACACGCCAATGGCGGCTTTCATCTGAGAGGCCGAAATATGACCTGCCTGTACGGCGCGTTTCGGTCCCTGGCGGTCTACGCTGTCGGCGCCGTGCTGGCTGTCTCCGTAGTCATTGGCCAGGTTGGATAAAATTTGCAGGAACAAGGTGGTGAGCACGCATAACAACAAAACAGGCCACCTGGAAAGATGGTCTGCCGCCGCTAAAAATCCGCCCATGCCTATGCAGGAAAGAGACAGGGGCAGCGTCCGTAATCTGAACGCCGACACCCATGTACCCACCGCAGGCCGTTTTTGGCCTGTTTTTTCAGAATTCACTCAAAAACGAGAATTAGCCGTTGATGTCTCTGAGCAACTCTTCGCTCAACGGAGACACTTTAGAAGGATAGAATTTCACTAAATGGCCTTTCTCGTCAATCAAGTACTTGCAGAAGTTCCAGCTAGGCGCCTGGTCATTAGTACCGTTCACGCTTTTGTCAGTCAACCACTTGTAGAGCGGTTGCATGTCATCGCCTTTCACAGAGGCTTTAGAGAACATTGGGAACGTCACCCCGAAGTTCTTCTGACAGAACTGGGCAATTTCTTCGTTAGTCCCTTTTTCCTGACCGCCAAAGTTATTGGCCGGGAAACCCAATACCACTACTTTGTCACCGTGCAGTTTGTGTAGCTTCTCCAGGTCTGCGTATTGCGGCGTGTACCCGCACTCAGAGGCCACGTTCACAATCAGGAGCTTTTTGCCTTTGAACTTATCCAGAGAGGTAGGCTTACCGTCAATGGTGGTCAAGGGAATGTCATAAATGGATTTGGCAGCGGCTTGTTCCATAGTCGTTTTTTCAGTGGTGGACGTCCCGGACACCGGTGCGCTTGGCGTGGCGCAGGCCCCCAGAAACAAAAAGGATAATATGTACAATAGGTTGAACATGGCAGTGGTTTTTTCTTGTGTAACCTGTAATCTAGTATTTTGTTTCAAACTAAAGACTGTCGTTTTGGACGGCCTACATTCTGTCTGGCACCGCTATTCCCAGCAGAGCCATGGTCTGCTTCAAGGTCTTGGCCACCTGGCGGGAGAAGGCAATTCTAAAGCTTAACACCTGGGCATTGCTCTCCTGGAAAATGGGCACCTCTGTATAGAATCTGTTATACGCTTTTGCCAAATCAAAGGCGTATTGAGCCACTATGGAAGGGGCATAGTTGCGAGCCGCATCTTCCACCACCTGGCCAGCCGTATTCAACAAGATCAAGGCGTCGCGCTCGGTTTCATGCAACACTTCTATTGCAGCAAAATCCTGAGTCTCAGAAGAAATGCCCAGTTCGCTTGCTTTGCGCAGAATGGCGGCAATACGGGCGTGCGTGTACTGAATGAACGGACCCGTGTGGCCTTTAAAGTCAATGGACTCCTCTGGATTGAAGAGCATGCGTTTCTTAGGATCTACTTTTAGCAGGAAGTACTTTAATGCGCCCATGGCCAGGGTGTGGTACAACTGCTCTGCCTCTTCTTTGGAGAAGCCGTCAATCTTGCCCAACTCATTGGTCTTCTGACGAGCGGTTTCAATCATTTCGGCCACCAACTCATCTGCGTCCACTACCGTTCCTTCTCTGGACTTCATCTTGCCGCTTGGTAAATCCACCATGCCGTAAGACAAGTGGAAGATGCCGTCTGCGTAAGGTTTGCCCAGTTTCTTGAGCGTAGCTTTCAATACCTGGAAATGGTAGTTCTGCTCATCTGCCACCACGTAGATAGACTGATCATAATGAAAGTCCTCATATTTAAGCTCAGCGGTGCCCAGGTCTTGGGTGATGTACACCGAGGTGCCGTCAGCTCTCAATAAGAGTTTTTCGTCTAAGCCTTGATCCGTCAGGTCTACCCAGACAGAACCATCCTCTTTCTTAAAGAACACGCCCTTGGCCAAGCCTTCCTCCACGCGGTCTTTGCCCAGCATGTACGTGCCCGACTCATAGTAGAACTTGTCAAAGTCTACTCCAATGGTGCGGTAGGTACTGTCAAAGCCGTCATATACCCAGCCGTTCATCAGCTTCCAGAGGGCAATGGTCTCTGCATCGCCTTGCTCCCATTTCTGAAGCATCTCCTGGGCCTGCAGCATCAAAGGCGCCTGCTTTTTAGCTTGCTCCTTGTCCATGCCCTGGGCTACAAGGTCATCTATCTGTTTCTTGTATTCCTGGTCAAACTTGACGTAGTACTTGCCCACCAGGTGATCGCCTTTCATGCTGGCAGTTTCTGGGGTCTCGCCGTTGCCAAACATCTCATAGGCAATCATGGACTTGCAGATATGAATGCCGCGGTCGTTGACCAGGTTGGCTTTTACTACCTCATGGCCTGCGCCTTTCATGATTTCGGCCACAGAGTACCCCAAAAAGTTGTTCCGCAAGTGGCCCAGGTGCAAAGGCTTGTTGGTATTAGGCGAAGAATACTCCACCACCACTTTCTGTTTTTGGCCTGATTCCCCAAAAACACCAGAAATTCCAGCTACCTGCGCCGCAAACATCTCTAGCCAGACCGCGTCATGAATTTCCAGGTTCAGGAAGCCTTTGACCACGTTGTAGCCAGCCACCTGCGGGGCATGTTCTTGCAGGTAATCGCCCAGGGCCTGCCCTATCTGTTCAGGGCCTTTGCCCAGGGCTTTGGTCAACGGGAAGGTGACAAACGTAAAAGTGCCGGCAAACTCCTTACGGGTAGGCTGCAAAGCAATCTGCTCTGCCGGTAAAGTGTGAGAAAAGGTATGTTCCAACGCCTGGCTCAAGGCCTGGGCTATCTGTGATTCAAGGTTTTTCATACTATATATAAAGCGGTACAGAGGCTAGGCTTCTTTGGAAAGACGCTCTAAAAGACCTTCTGTGGTATGTTCTAAGATTTCAAACGCATTGTTGGCCATGGTGTTCTCTGCATCCAGAGTAGGGTTGATCTCCACCATCTCAAAGCATACTACGCGCGGGTCGCTAACCAGGGCTCTGCAAAGCTCCTTGGCCTGCTTTACGTTCAAGCCCACCTCTACCGGAGTTCCCGTGCCTTTAGAGAATTTGGAGTCCAGGCTGTCCACGTCAAAAGACACATAGATAATGTCACAGTCTTTGAGGCGGTGCAGGGCTTCCTGGGCTACCTGCTCTATGCCTTTGGCCAGCACCTCGGGGTAGGTGAAGTTCTTGATGTTGTGCTTGTCAAACAGGTATACCTCGGGCTTTTCATAGCTGCGGGTCACAATGTACACCACATGCTCATGTTTCATTTTGGGCCGCTCGGTGCCAACCTTCTTCAAAGACTCCCAGAAGAAGATGGTCTCTGGTTCTGGGTCGTTCACTTTGCAGTCCATGTTGTCTTCATGCAGGGCGGCGGCCAGGGGCATGCCGTGCATGTTGCCAGAAGGCGTAGTGTAGGGCGAGTGGATGTCGGCGTGGGCGTCTACCCAGATCACGCCCAGCGTCTTGTCTGGATACGTAGCCTTGATGCCCGCAATGGTGCCACCGGCGTTGGAATGGTCGCCGGCCAGTACCAACGGGAACATGCCCAGTTCAAACGTCTGTTCTACCGTGGCACTTATTCTTTTATACGTCTGTAAGATGCTGTCAATGTACTTGGCATGCGGAAACAGGTTCTTTTCAAAGAGAACGTCGTTGAGGTTGGGAACCTCTACCGTGGTAAACCGTTGAAAATAATCTGACTT
Source organism: Nibribacter ruber (assembly GCF_009913235.1). Lineage (NCBI taxonomy): Bacteria > Pseudomonadati > Bacteroidota > Cytophagia > Cytophagales > Hymenobacteraceae > Nibribacter > Nibribacter ruber. The sequence goes on from NZ_CP047897.1 coordinate 1,491,725, forward strand.
TTGATTGAGGCAGGCAATTTTGAGCGCGTCTACTCCTAAACTGGCCCCACGGGTGCCCGCCCCCAGCTCTGATTTCACCTCAATTAGTCGTATTTTTTTCATAGCAAAAAGAAACCTGGTTTTTGCAAAGATGGTAATAAAGACCCAATTTCGCACAATTTCCCAGCTGGGGAAGCAACAACTAAATAATGGATAAATACACCGACCTCATACACCAAACCTTCGATTTCCCGACCGAGGAATTTACGGTACACAACAACGAGCTGTCCTTCAACGGCATTCCCATGATGGAACTGGTGAAGCAGTACGGCACCCCACTCAGACTTACCTATCTCCCCAAAATCAGCTCCCAGATTCAGAAGGCCAAAGTGCTCTTCAAGGAGTCTATGGAGAAGCTGAATTACCAGGGTACTTATACCTACTGCTACTGCACCAAATCCAGCCATTTCTCCTTCGTGCTGCAAGAAGCGCTAAAGAACGACATCCACATTGAGACGTCTTCTTCCTTTGACATGCCAATCATCAGGGCTTTGTATGAGCAGGGCAAAGTGAGCAAAGACATTTTTGTGGTTTGCAACGGCTACAAACGTGATCTGTACCGCAACTACATCACGGGAATGATCAATGACGGTTTCAAGAACGTGACACCGGTGCTGGATGACTTGAATGAGATTGACCATTACCAGGAAAAGGTAGAAGGCACCTGCCAGGTGGGCATTAGACTGGCCTCTGACGAGGAGCCTAAGTTCCAGTTCTACACCTCGCGGTTGGGCATCAACTACAATGACGTGGTGGGTTTGTATGAGAGCAAGATTAAGGATAATCCTAAGTTCAAGCTCAAGATGCTCCATTACTTCATCAACACGGGCATCAAAGACACGTCTTATTACTGGTCTGAGCTGAGCCGTTTTGTGCACAAGTACTGCGAGATGAAGAAGATCTGCCCAGACTTGGACACCATTGACATTGGCGGCGGCTTCCCTATCAAGACCTCCATCCAGTTTGACTACAACTACCGCTACATGATTGAGGAGATCCTCAGAACCATCCAGCGTATTTGTAAGGAAGAAGGCGTAGCGGAGCCCAACATTTTCACCGAGTTTGGCATTTACACCGTGGGCGAAAGCGGTGCGCACATTTATTCCATCCTGGACACCAAGCTGCAGAACGACAAGGAGCTCTGGTACATGATTGACGGCTCTTTCATCACCAATCTGCCAGACACCTGGGCCTTGAACCAGCGCTACATCTTAATGGCGCTTAACAACTGGGACAAAGACTACCAGCGCCTGAACCTGGGCGGCTTGACCTGCGACAGCCAGGATTACTACAACTCAGAGATGCACTCGTTCCAGGTGTTCCTTCCTAAGGTGCAAAAAGATCAGCCTGAGCCGCAGTACATAGGTTTCTTCCACACGGGTGCGTACCAGGAGAGTCTGAGTGGGTACGGCGGCATCAAACACTGCCTCATTCCCAGCCCTAAACACGTGTTGATCAACAGGGAAGAAGACGGCACTTTAAAATCATGGGTGTTTGCCGAAGAGCAGAATGAAGAGTCTATGCTGAAGATACTTGGCTACAAGTCTTAAAAATAAATTCATATTTTCTGCTCAAAACCTGACACAAAAAGAGTAGCTTTGAAGTAGAATACCCAAGACTTTGTTTTTTAACGCATTTTATGAAGAAGTTATTCCTGTTAGCCGCCTTTGGAATGTTTGCTTTTGCTTCTTGCAAATCTACTTGCCCTGCGTACGCCGTAAAAACCGACCGTGCCGCAGACCAGAAGGTATTGGTAAAATCTAACCACCAAGAAGCCGCTGCCGCCCAAATCAACGGCTAGTCAATTTACTTGACGCAAAGAATTCAAAGGACTGAGAGACATCTCAGTCCTTTATTTTTGTCCCTGTGCCAAGATGAGATGGGCGGCTTCTGCCAAATCTTTCACCTGCATGGCGTATGTATCTAGGGCATGTTGTTCCCCTACCAGTATCCCCTTCACGCCCACTTTCTGAGCGGCCTGCATGTCTCTGAGCTGGTCTCCCACCATCCAGCACTGGGCAGGATCCAGATTGAATTTTGCCATGGCTTTTTCCAGGAGCAGGCTGTTTGGTTTCCGGGCCAGGGAGGCAGACACGGCGTCATGGGCCGGCGCCATGTACAAGGCATCTAACAGACCACCACTGGCTTTCTGCAGTTTCTCATGGCAGGCCACCACGTCTTCTTTGGTGTAAAGTCCTTTGGCTATGCCGCCTTGGTTGGTGATGACAATCAGGTAGTAGCCGTGTTCCTTTAACAGAGTCAGGGCCCTTGGCACGCCGGCGCATATCTCAAAGTCCTCCACTTTAAACGTATACGCTCCTCTTTCCACGTTCAGGACTCCGTCTCTGTCTAAAAATACCGCTTTGGCCATTACTGCGTGCGTTGCTTGTACAAGCCAAAAATAAAGATTTTGTACAAGTCCACGCGCCCCAAAACCGTTTTTGGCTTATTTTCTCTAAAATAGCTCCAAAACGGCAGGGCCATTCTCCCGTAAGAAAGCACACTTATTCATTCTTTCCCCCGCATGAGAGTAGCTATTATTGGAGCAGGCATATCTGGGTTGGCATTGGCTTATTACTTACAAAAGCTGGGGGTGCGCTATGACCTGTTTGAAGCGGGGGAACAGGTGGGCGGCATGCTCAAGAGTTGCCAGCAGGGTCCTTACAAATTTGAACTGGGGCCTTCTTCCTTACATCTCACGCCAGAGCTGGAAGAACTGTTGCAAGAGCTAAAACTGCAGGAAGAGAAAGTAACACCTCCCGCCTTAGAGGCACACCGCTACATCTTAAAGAATGGTAAATACCAGAAATTGCCTATTTCTCCACTGGGTATGCTGTTCCATCCTTTTTTTGACTGGCGCACCAAACTCAGGATTGCCCGTGAGACCCAGTGTGAGAAAAAGGAAGTGAAAGAAGAAACCCTCTCTCATTTCTTTTCCAGACGTTTTGGCCAGGAGGTGGTGGATTACCTGGTGAAGCCCATGGTGGCAGGCTTTTACGCCGGCGACCCAGACCAGCTGCTGCTGGAGAAAACCTTTCCCTTTCTTCAGAAGCTGGAGCAGGAACACGGCTCGGTCTTGAAAGGCTTGGTGCAGGCCCCTGAAATGAAACGCAGGCCCGTCTTCACGCTCAAATCTGGGCTGGCGTCTTTGTCTGAGGCCATTGCCTCTAAACTGATCTCCCTGCACCTGGGCCAGAAAATAGAGATGGTGCACAAACTTCACGGCAAGTACCTGCTCAGCATCCAGAACGATGTGGAGGGCCTAAGCGATGAAGAATTTGACGCCGTGGTCATTGCCTTGCCCGCCCATCCCGCCGCCGACTTGCTCAACTACGTAGCTCCCGGCCTGTCTGCTTCCTTGTTCAATGTGACCTACGCGCCCATGGCAGTGGTGCACACGGCCTATCGGCGGGCAGATGTGAAGTTTCCCTTGAACGGGTTTGGGGCGCTGCATCCTAAACGAGAGAACACGTTCACGTGTGGCTCTGTCTGGACCAGTTCCCTGTTTCCGCATGCTGTGCCAGACAAAGAAGTGTTGTTTACTACGTTTGTGGGCGGTATGCAATGGAAAGAGCACCTAAACCTGCCCAGGCAGGAGATCATGGAGAAGGTACACGCAGAGCTTGCGGCATTGTACGGCATCTCTGCTAAGGAACCCGTTTTCCAGCACTACCACCGTTGGGCCAAGGCACTTCCGCAGCCAGACATTTTCATCCAGGACGTGCATACTTTGGCAGAAGCATTGGAAGAAGACCAGTTGTACTGCTGCGCCAACTGGGTGGCCGGCCCCAGCGTGTCTGACTGTATCTCGTTCGCTAAAAACATGGCCCATAAAATTAAATCGCAGCGCCCCTCCTTCTAATATATTCGCATCGGCTATATTTGAAGGATGAAAGAGTCTGTGGTAGTCATTCCTACCTACAATGAGATAGAGAATATTGTGGCCATCGTCCGGAAGGTATTTTCCCTGCCCCACCCTTTCCATGTCTTGATTGTAGACGATGGCTCTCCAGACGGTACCGCCGAAGCTGTGATGCACCTGCAGGCCGAGTACCCGGACAGGCTTTTTCTGGAGCAGCGCAAAGGCAAGCTGGGCTTGGGCACCGCCTACATTCATGGCTTTAAATACGCCCTCAAAGCCGGCTACCAGTACATCTTTGAGATGGACGCCGACTTTTCCCATAACCCCGATGATTTGATTGCCCTGCATGACGCCTGCGCTGTGGATGGGTTTGACATGGCCATCGGGAGCCGGTACAGCAGCGGCGTAAACGTGGTCAACTGGCCCATGAGCCGCGTGCTGCTTTCCTATTTTGCCAGCCGGTACGTGCGCCTGGTTACGGGCATGCCCATTCATGATGCCACCGCCGGGTTCAAGTGTTATTCCAGAAAGGTGCTGGAGACCATCAACCTGGACCGTATTCGGTTCATTGGCTATGCCTTCCAGATTGAGATGAAGTTCCTGACCTATAAGTTTGGATTTAAGATAAAGGAAGTGCCCATCATTTTCACAGACCGCGCCAAAGGCCAGTCCAAGATGAGCAAAGGCATTATCAAGGAGGCGTTCCTGGGCGTAATTCAAATGAAACTAGACAGTTACTTCAGGCATTTCACGCGCTAACACCTTTGGCCGTTTTTGGCCTGTTTTCTGGAAATAAGGCCAAAAACGGCCACCTGGCTCTAGGCTGGCTCTGGGTTTTCAGAACTTTACCGCTTATCTTCACCCATTGCAAACAACTGTTAGCATTGCCCAAAGGCTTCATGGCTTGTGTTGGTGGCTGCTGTACAGCAATTCTTTACATGAATGATAAAAACTGATATTCTTTTTTGGGTAGGATTTAACATCTTTGTTTTGATCTTGCTCGCGCTGGACCTGTTTGTGTTTCACCGCAAGACCCATGTGGTGAAGATGAAGGAGGCCCTGGGCTGGAGTTTGTTCTGGGTAGCCTTGTCTTTGGCGTTCAACGTTTTAATCTACTACTGGAAAGGCCCCGGCCCCGCGCTTGAGTTCCTGACCGCCTACCTGATTGAGAAGTCCCTGAGCGTTGATAACTTGTTTGTGTTCATCCTCATCTTCGGGTATTTTAAGGTAGAGCAGCAGTATCAGCACAAAATCCTCTTCTGGGGCGTTCTGGGTGCTTTGTTCTTTAGAGCCATCTTTATCTTGGTGGGTGTGGCCCTGCTCAACAAGTTTCACTTCATTGTCTATATTCTGGGCGCTTTCTTGATGTACACCGGCTTTAAAATGGGTACTTCGGGAGACCAGGATGACATTGACCCAGAGGCTAACCCCGTGGTGAAGTTTGTGAGCCGGTACATGCCCGTGACCAACCGCCATTTTGGTTCTAAGTTCTTCGTGAAGATAGACAAGACCGTTTTTGCCACGCCGCTGTTTCTGGTCTTGATTATGGTGGAAACCACAGACATTGTCTTCGCGGCAGACTCCATTCCGGCTATTCTGGCTATCTCCAAAGACCCGTTCATCGTATACACCTCTAACGTGTTTGCATTGCTGGGTCTGCGGGCCTTGTATTTTGCGCTGGCGGGTATCATGCAGCTGTTCCATTACCTGCACTACGGCCTTTCCCTCATCCTGATTTTCATTGGCGCCAAGCTGATTCTCTCCAACTGGTTCCATATCAATATGGTCATTGCCTTGGGTGTAGTAGCCTTCATTTTGGTAGGTTCCGTAGTGCTTTCGCTCCTATTCCCTAAAAAGGACAAACAACTCCCAGAAATACCTCAGCAAGAAGACCAAGCTTAGTTCTTACCATATCTTTTGAAACCACCGAGGGCGCTTCTGTCATGACAGAAGCGCCCTCGGTGGTTAATGCCTATAAGTGTCCGATTGGTGTACGCTGTGCTAGATTTCTGAACTTGGCGTGTGTGTGCACTGAACCAATCCAACGCCGAAGGATGAAACGAGACCGCCGTTTTTGGGCTGTTTCCTGGAAAACAAGCCAAAAACGGCGGGTTATGCTTCTAACTACAGCCGGTGGTTTAGTCTAGCAGGTCAATAGGGGCCAGCTGGAGCGTGTCCATGATCATGGTTGTATCTGGCTTAATCTTGATGATGAAGTCAGCCGCACGTCCTTTCAGGTTCACGTGGGTAGACATACCGTTGTAGTCATTGGCAGAAATCAATCCTTTCTTGAGCATGTTACCGGCTATTAGCTTAAAGAAGTAACGCGGGTAAGACCGCAGGTTGCCATAAGGATCAAAGTACGTTCTGTACATCTTAGGCTTGGGCACAATGCTGGCCAGGAACATGCCTTCCTCCAGGGTCAGCTGGCTAGGCAACTTCTGAAAATAGAACTGAGCTGCTTCTTTGGCGCCGTAAATGCCGGGTCCCCATTCAATGATGTTCAGGTACACCTCATACATCCGTTGCTTGTCACTGAGTTTCAGGTTCTCTATCAGCCAGACAATGAGCGCCTCCTCCACCTTGCGCGTGATAGTCTTCTTCCGGGTCAGGAATACGTTCTTCACTAACTGCATGGAAATGGTGCTACCACCCCGCACAAACGACTTTTCCTTGATGTTGGTGATCAAAGAATGACGGAAGGCACCCTCATGAAAGCCCTTGTGGGTAAAGAACCGGGGGTCTTCGGCGGTTATGATGGAGTTCTTTAAATAAGGCGAGATCTGGGCATACGGCGTGTACTTGGCATAAGACGGCCCCACCGGGAACGTGCGCAACACTTTCCCATTCTCATACACCGTATGAACGAACTCCTGGTTGATCTTTCTGAAGTCCTGCGCCCCGAAGTTGGTGATACTCAGGTTTTGCGCGTCCAGATCTGAGTTAAAGGTAAGGCTGTCCACCTGGGCCATGTCCACGAAAAAATCCATGTGGTATTTAAAACTACCAGTGGCCTGCATGCCCTGGAACGTGTCAAACAACCCAGGAGGCATTGACTGGAACAGATCATTGGCCGGTATATTGGGCGAATCAATCTTTATCCCAATCTTTCTATTAGGCCTTGTTTCATACGTGATCTGCGGATAAAAAACGGCCTTGTTGATCCTTACCTCAGAGAGGGTGTCCAGGGAATAATAGTGATCTCCCAAGGTGATGACGTACTTGAGGGCGCCATCCTTTACAAACACGTCCTCGTCGGCAATCTTGGGGTGGTTGAGCACCAGGCTGTAGCCACTAGACTCGCCTCTAACGGTGAGGTTGCCATTCTTAAACTCCTTGCCAGTGATACTCACGCTCAACGTGTCAAACTTAAGCGTGGCTCCCCATTTACGTTCAATATAGGGCACCTCAATTCCACCGGGTGCATCGCCATACATTTTAGCTGACAACAGGTAATCATCTGGGTCTACCACTCCCTTTATGTTCATGGTATTGGTAACAGAGTCTGTAGCGATTACTGCTTTAGACAAGATCACCCCGTCTTCTATGGTAAGCGAAGGAACCTTCACACCAATGAATAACCCTTCATTTCTAAGCGAAACCGCCAGTCTTTGAAAGTTTACGCCGTCTGGCACGTTCTCAAAAACGGTCTCAATAAGCCTGTTCAGAAGAATGCCATAGTTGGACTTCTTAACGGTGTCTGCGGTTGCCGCCTGCGTAGGCTTCTTTTTTATCAGGAAAGAAAAGTTATCTGTGGCCCCTTGCTTGATGGCGTCAATGGTACCGTTGGTTACATTAAACTGCTTGAAGACCAAACGTCCCAAAAACAAGGACCTAAAGCTCACGGTTGCCTCTACGCTGTCAATCTGCAGTAACTTTGGTTGGTCAATGGGCAGGAATTGAATGTCCTGTACCATCACGGTATTCAAATCCAGGAATTTGGCAGACCCTATTTGCAGCTTGGCCGGATACTTTGCCTCTACCTTTTGGATGACCTTGCTCACGGCAAACTGCAACAAGCGTTCACGGTTTAGCAGAAAAACACCGAAGGCTATGAGAAGGAGGGTGAAAATACTACCAAGCCAAATGAAAAGCTTCTTCTTGTTAAATGGTTTACGCTGTATAGTGTCAGACAAGGCTAGAGAAATTATAAATGAACTTATTCCCTAAAGGGAAGCTACAAAAGTAACAGTTTACAGTTGGGAAGAAAACACTCTCTGCAGGTGCGTAATACGTGTGTCCCCGAAATTTGTTCAATTCTTGATCTTCCGCGAAGAAAGGAAAGAATACCTTTGGCCTTCATGCAAATACGGACAGTTCATAGAACATGATTATCTTTGGCACAAACACCTACTCCATATGACCTTTTCTCCTTTAACCGCTATTTCGCCAGTTGATGGCAGATATCATGCCCAAGTACAAGAGCTGGCTCCCTTCTTTTCTGAGTTCGGCTTGATACGGTACCGGGTTTTAGTAGAGATCGAATATTTTATCTCTCTGTGTGAGTTACCCCTTCCTCAATTACAAGGCATTGATGCCACGCTCTTCCCTGCCTTACGGAAAATTTACACTGACTTTACCGAAGAGGATGCCATCACCATCAAAACCACTGAAAAAGTAACCAACCATGATGTCAAGGCGGTAGAATATTTTATAAAGGAGAAGCTAGAAAGCCTAAGTTTAGGTAATTATGTGGAGTTCGTGCATTTTGGCCTTACCTCACAAGACATTAACAACACCGCTATTCCCATGAGCCTGAAACAAGCCATGAACCAAGTCCTGGTGCCGGCTTACTCCAAAATAGTAGAAACCTTAAAGGAGTTAGCTATTTCCTGGAAGGAGATCCCCATGCTGGCGCATACTCATGGCCAACCAGCATCCCCCACCAAATTAGGCAAAGAGATTTATGTTTTTGTAAACAGGCTGGAGCAGCAACTGTCTTTACTGCAACATGTGCCCTATGCTGGAAAATTTGGCGGTGCCACCGGTAATTTCAATGCGCACCATGTAGCCTTCCCTAACATTGACTGGATCCAGTTTGGCAATACATTCCTAGCCGATAAATTAAAACTTACCCGTAGCCAGGTTACTACCCAGATAGAACATTATGACCATCTGGCCGCTCTGTTAGATAATATCAAAAGGCTCAATATTATATTGATAGACTTTGCAAGAGATATTTGGCAATACATCTCCATAGGCTACTTTAAGCAAAAAATCAAAGCAGGAGAAATTGGATCCTCTGCTATGCCGCATAAAGTAAACCCTATAGATTTTGAAAACGCTGAAGGAAACTTAGGGATGGCCAATGGTATCTTCTCTTTCTTATCTGAGAAGCTGCCCATTTCAAGATTACAAAGAGACTTAACAGACTCAACCGTACTAAGAAACCTAGGCGTTCCATTTGCCCATTCATTAATCGCCCTCAAATCGCTACAAAAAGGAATTGGCAAATTAGAGTTAAATGAGCAGACCTTGCATAATGACCTAGAGGAAAACTGGGCTGTTGTAGCTGAAGCCATCCAAACCATATTAAGAAGAGAAGGATATCCAGCTCCTTATGAAGCATTAAAAGAATTGACTAGGAAAAATGAGAAAATAACGAAAGAAGCTATAGCCCAATTCATTCAAGGATTAAATGTAAGCGAGGAAATCAAGGAAGAGTTAAACCAAATATCCCCGCAATCATTTACTGGAGTACTATTATATTAAAAGTTTAGCAAGTAGAATAATAAATAAAAGGAAGAGGCCGCAGTAGATACTGCGGCCTCTTCCTTTTATTTATTATTCTATCCGAAAGAAGGCTTTACTCCCTTGAAAGTATCCCCTATTACAATAAGACCCGATATAATAACAGGCTGCCCCTAAAATTGGGATTATAATTTGGGTGATTAACAACCAACTTGTTGTATTGAAAAAAACAAAGTTGACTAAAGAAGAGGGCTTTAGATAAAAATTAAATCCTCTCGCTGCTGCCACATGGAGCAAGAGGCCCCGCTGCTTTCGGGGTGGTGTTTCCAGCGGGGGAGGACACATTCCCCATTCCCCTGTTTCCCGTTACCTACGGCCCTGGGGGAAGCCGCTGCCACGGCTCCCTTTCCCATCCAGGAGCCGGGGAGGCGGTCGGCGGTATTTGACACGGCCTTCCTGCCCGTTCGCTTTAACGCAGAAGACCCCGCCTGCTTGCGCGGGCGGGGTCTGAGGATGGGGTTGGCGGCTACCTACTCTCCCGCGTGTGACCGCAGTACCATCGGCTCGGCGGGGCTTAACTTCTCTGTTCGGAATGGGAAGAGGTGGACACCCGCGACATAGCCACCATTATCTTTCAGTATCTCTACTGCTAATGATGTGGGGACGTTCGTTTGTCATATTGGGTCGAGAGAAGGGTCACCAGGGTACGCGCTTTGGGGCGCGGAAGCCTCCGGGCAATTAGTACGGCTCGGCTGTGCTGTCTCCAGCTTTACACCTGCCGCCTATCGACGTGGTCGTCTCCCACGGCCCTTGAAAGATATCTCATCTTGGGGTGAGTTTCGCACTTAGATGCTTTCAGCGCTTATCTCATCCGAGCGTAGCTACCCTGCGCTGCAGCTGGCGCCACAACAGGTCCACCAGAGGCTCGTCCATCCCGGTCCTCTCGTACTAAGGACAGGTCCCCTCAAATATCTAACGCCCACTACAGATAGGGACCGAACTGTCTCACGACGTTCTGAACCCAGCTCGCGTGCCACTTTAATGAGCGAACAGCTCAACCCTTGGGACCTTCTCCAGCCCCAGGACGTGACGAGCCGACATCGAGGTGCCAAACCTCCCCGTCGATATGAGCTCTTGGGGGAGATCAGCCTGTTATCCCCGGCGTACCTTTTATCCTTTGAGCG